>NZ_JBHXQN010000035.1:0-70192 GCF_042717785.1 Streptomyces sp. NPDC058619 | reverse complement strand
ATCGGTGTGGGTGGGCGGGAGATCGGTTACCTGTTCGGTCAGTACCGGCGGATCACCAACCGGTGGGAGGCCGGTGTCCTGACGGGCAAGGGGGTCGGCTGGGGCGGTTCGGCGATCCGGCCCGAGGCCACGGGCTACGGCAGTGTGCTCTTCGCCGCCGAGATGCTCGCGGTGCGCGGCACGGTCCTGGACGGGCTGACCGCCGTGGTCTCCGGCTCCGGCAACGTGGCCCTGTACACGATCGAGAAGCTCCAGCAGCTCGGGGCGAACCCGCTCACGGCGTCCGACTCGCAGGGGTACGTGATCGACGACAAGGGCATCGACCTCGCCCTGCTGCGGCAGATCAAGGAGGTCGAGCGCGGCCGCGTCAGCGAGTACGCGCAGCGCCGCGGTGGCTCCGCGCGCTTCATCCCGGGCGGCCGGGTCTGGGAGGTTCCCGCGGACGTGGCCTTCCCCTCGGCCACCCAGAACGAGCTGACGGAGGCCGACGCGCTCGCCCTGGTGCGCGGCGGCGTCCAGGCGGTCTCGGAGGGCGCGAACATGCCCACCACCCCGGCGGCCGTCCGGTTCTTCCAACAGTCGGGCATTGCTTTCGGCCCCGGCAAGGCCGCGAACGCCGGCGGCGTCGCCGTCAGCGCCCTGGAGATGGCGCAGAACGCCGGCCGGGTGTCGTGGACCGCGCAGCGCGTCGAGGACGAGCTGGCCTCCATCATGCGGTCGATCCACGCGGTGGCCCACGAGACGGCCGCCCGCTACGACGCCCCCGGCGACTACGTGACCGGCGCCAACATCGCCGGCTTCGAACGCGTGGCGGACGCACTGCTGGCCCAGGGCGTCATCTGAGGGTGGCGTCGGTGTCGGTTCCGGCACCGTACCGGCTGCGACGGGGCAGCCGGACTGCCGCCGCGCCGGGCGTGATGCCGCTCATCCGCCGGGGCGAGCCGGGCCGGGCGGGCCCGGCTCGCCCCTTGTCACGGAGTGCGGCCGTCAGCGGGCGAGCCCGTTCGCGGCCTTCTCGGTGCGGCCGGTGCCGGGGTGTCACCGGCCGCGGGTGGTCCGTCTTCAGGTCACCGGGGCCTTGGCGCGCAGGACGGTCAGGAACTCGCGCATCCAGGCCGGGTGGTCCGGCCAGGCCCTGGCCGAGACCAGAGTGCCGTCGACCACGGCCTCGGAGTCCTCGAACACCGCGCCGGCGGCCGCCATGTCCGGTTCCAGTGCCGGGTACGCGGTCACGCGGCGGCCGGAGAGGCCGCCCGCCGCGGCCGTCATCAGCGGGCCGTGGCAGATCTGGGCGATCGGCTTGTCCGCCTCTGCGAAGGCGGCCAGGATCCGCCGCACCTGGGGGTCGTTGCGCAGGTACTCGGGCGCCCGCCCGCCGGGGACGACCACGGCCTCGTAGTCCTCGGTGACCACGTCGGCGAAGGCCAGGTCGGCCGGCCAGGTGTAGCCCGGCTTCTCGGTGTAGGTGTCGAAGCCGTCCTCGAAGTCGTGGACGACGAAGCGCAGCTTCTTGACGGACGGGGCCGCGATGTGAACCTCGTACCCCTCCTCGCGCAGGCGCTGGTACGGATACAGGACCTCCAGCGACTCGGCCGCGTCACCGGTCACGATGAGGATCTTCACTGCCATGGGCTGCTCCAGAAGGACGGTCTGCGGTCGCTCGGCCCCGCCCGGGGCCACCGGTACCCTCCCCGCGGGGCGCGGACCGCACACACCGGTGTTCCCCGTTCGGTTTCGGGGGGCCGGGAACAAAGGGGTGCCGTTGACCGTTCGTCCAGGTGTGGGTGCGGGAAAGGGATGGTGTCCCCGGGCCTGACCACTGCCTGCAGGGAAGATCGTTCGGCTGAAGCCCTGCCGAGCCTTTCGCCGCGAGGCGACCGCCCTCCCGTCCCCGCCTTCGAACGCCCTGGCCGGCTGTCCCCCCGACCGGCCGGGGCCGCCCCGGCCGGCCCTTCCCCCCCCGGCCGGTCGGGGCCCTTACGCATGCCCCTTCCCCGCCTGCGACGACACACCGGGGAGGACCTTGACGTCAGAGGTGCAGGCGGGCGTTGAGCCGGGCGGCCCGGCGCGTCAGGTGGTCGCGCTCGGCGAGGTTGGGGGCCGCCAGGGCCGCCTCCGCGTACAGCAGGGCCGCCGTCTCCAGATCGCCGTCCCGCTCGTGGAGGTACGCCGCCACCGCCGCGCGGCGGGGGACCGGGCCCGCCGAGCCCGACGGGGAGTCCTCCAGGGCCGCCAGCGCCGCCAGCCCGGCACGCGGTCCGTCGGCCTCGCCGACGGCCACCGCGCGGTTGAGCCGGACGACCGGGCTGCCGGTCAGGCGTACGAGTTCGTCGTACCACCCGACGATCTGCACCCAGTCGGTCTCCTCGGCGCTCTGCGCGTCGGCGTGGAGCGCCGCGACGGCGGCCTGTGCCTGGAACTCGCCCAGCCGGTCGCGGGCGAGCGCCGCCTGCAGGATCGTGACGCCCTCGGCGATCGCCCCGGTGTCCCACCGGCCGCGGTCCTGCTCGGCCAGCGGCACCAGGCTGCCGTCGGAGGCGGTCCGGGCGGCACGCCGGGCGTGGTGGAGCAGCATGAGGGCCAGCAGCCCCGCCACCTCGGGGTGGTCGACCGCCGCCGCGAGCTGCCGGGTGAGCCGGATGGCCTCGGCGGCGAGGTCGACGTCTCCGGAGTAGCCCTCGTTGAAGACCAGGTAGAGGACGCGCAGGACGGTGGCGACGTCGCCCGGCCGGTCGAAGCGCACGTCGGAGACGGTGCGCTTGGCCCGGCTGATGCGCTGCGCCATGGTCGCCTCGGGCACCAGGTACGCCTGGGCGATCTGGCGGGTGGACAGCCCGCCCACGGCGCGCAGCGTGAGCGCGACCGCGGACGACGGGGTCAGCGACGGATGGGCGCACAGGAAGTACAGCTGGAGCGTGTCGTCGGCCGCCGGTGCGGGCCCGGGCGCCGGTTCCTCGTCGACGAGCTCCTCCCGCCGGCGGCGGGAGGCGTCCGCCCGGGTCGCGTCGAGGAACCGGCGCCAGGCCGCGGTGACCAGCCAGCCCTTCGGGTCCCGCGGAGGGGCGGCCGGCCAGGCGCGGACCGCCGCGACCAGCGCGTCCTGCACGGCGTCCTCGGCCGCCGCGAAGTCGGCTCCGCGGCGGACGAGGATCCCGATCACGCTCGGGGTGAGGCGCCGGAGCAGGACCTCGTCCACCTCGGAGGTCATTCGGTGACCGTGGGGGGCGCGGTCAGGAACGGGCGCAGCTCCAGCCACTCGTGGATCGGCTTCCCGCCCGCCCCGGGGGCGGCCGACAGCTCCCCGGCCAGCTCGACGGCGCGCTCGTAGCTGTCGACGTCGATCACCATCCAGCCGGCGATCAGGTCCTTGGTCTCGGCGAACGGGCCGTCGGTGACGGGCGGGCGGCCCTCGCCGTCGTACCGGACGAACGTTCCCCCGGGGGCGAGCGCCTGACCGTCGACGAACTCGCCGGTTCCCTCGAGCCGGGCCGCGAAGTCGTTCATGTACTGGACGTGGTCCGAGATCTCCTGCGGTGTCCACTGGTCCATGGGCACGTCGTTGACCGCGGCCGGGGCGCCGCGGTAGTGCTTGAGCAGCAGGTACTTCGCCATGGTGTCTCCTCGGTGCCGGGCGACCCATTGTGGTCGCCTTCAGCACGGGGACGGAGCCGGCCACGGGTTCTCGACATCCCCGTCGGATCTTTTTCACCCGCGTGTCGCGACGGGTCCCGTGCGGGGCGTCCCGCCCCCCGGGGTGACGCCGACGCCGCTCCCCCGGCCGGGGCCGGGGCCGGGGGCACGGACCCGGACGCGGACCCGGGCGCGGGCGTTGCCGGGGGCGCGGGCTCAGCGCAGGGCGGGAATCACGTCGCGCGTCTCGTCGCCCCCGGCCCCGAGGCCCGCCGCGGTGCTGCGGCCCAGCGCGCCCGGGGGCGCCTCGTCCGCGCACACGGTGCCCCGCGCGGGCAGCGCCAGGGTGACGAGGTAGTCCGTGGCCAGGGCGCTGACGCACGCGCTCCGGTTGTACGCCGTGTGCCCCTCGGCGGCGAAGGTCAGCAGCCGCCCGTTGTCGAGCGTCCCGGCCAGCGCCACGGCGTCCTGGTAGGGGGTGTCCGGATCACCGGTCGTACCGAGGACCAGGATCGGGGCGGAGCCGGCCGCCCGGTAGGAGCCCTCGAAGCGGCTCGGGCGCTCGGCCGGCCAGTGGGCGCAGGCGGGCGCGTGGTTGTGGTCGTACGTGGGCGGCCCGAGGCCGATGGGCGGTCCCAGCAGGGGAGCGGCGGCGGCCTGGGCCCCGACGAGCGTGCCCGGCAGCAGGGGGCTGGTCGGGTAGACGCGGTCGGCGCACTCGACGGCCGTGTTGACGTTGAGGAAGTCGAAGGACGCGGGGGAGGGCGGGGACAGCAGGAACGACCCCTGGCGCGCCTGGGCCGCCCGCAGGGCCTCTCCCAGGTAGGGCCAGACCTCCTTGCCCGAGTTGATGTTGAACATCAGGCGGTAGGCGAGGGTGTAGCCGGTGGCCGGTCGTCCGCTCGGGGTGATGACCGGGTCGGCGTCCAGCGCCCGCTTGAGCTCCTTGAAGGCCTGCCGCGGCCGGCCCTCACCGAACCCGCAGGCGGTGGCGTTCTGCGCGCACCAGTCCAGGAAGCGGCCGACGGCCGCGTCCAGGGCGGCGAACTGCCCGGCGTCGTAGGCGTACGGCACGTCGGCGTAGCGACGCGGATCGTAGCCCCCGTCCAGGACCATGGCCCGGACGCGCCGGGGGAACTGCGCGGCGTAGACGGTGCCGACGTAGCTGCCGAAGGAGCGGCCGTAGAAGGAGAGATTCTCCTCGCCGAGGGCGCGGCGCAGCAGGTCGATGCCCCTGGCGTTCGACGCGGTACTGACGAACGGCACGAGGTCCGCGGACCGCTCCCGGCAGGCGGTGGCGAAGTCCCGGCCCTGCCGGATCGCGGTGTGCAGGGCTCCCGGAGCGGGTACGCCGCGTGCGGCGTCGACGGCCGCGGTGTACTCCGCGTCGTTCCAGCACTCCACCTGTCCGCTGCGGCCCACGCCGCGCATGTCGTACCCGACGACGTCGAAGGCGTCGCGCAGGGACGCGGGGAGCGCGTCGTAGCTGTTGCGGGCGAAGTCCACGCCCGAGTTGCCCGGTCCGCCGCCCGTGTCGGCCCCCCAGGAGTTGATTCCGGCCTCCCCCCAGGGTTGGAGACCCCGAAAGCCCCCGCACCGGCGCCCAGGCTCCGCCCTTTCCTGTCGGGCCATCCGGGTATATCTCAGGCGGCACTGCTGGCGACACTCACCGACGACGCCCCGTTCTCGCCCGGGACGCTGCTCGGCACAACGGCCTTCCCGTGGTCGTCTGATGGCCGCCGGGGGCAACGACAACGACAACGACGACGCCCACGGCGCCCAGGAAATCCACGTGCACCTCGACCGGCTCCTCGCCGAACGCGGCATGGCGCCGGCCGAACTCGCCACCCGTGTCGGCGTGACCAACGTCAACCTGTCCGTCCTCAAGAACGGCCGGGCGAAGGCCGTCCGCTTCACGACCCTCACCAGCATCTGCAGGGTGCTGGAGTGTCAGCCGGGAGACCTGCTCAGCTACCGCCCGGCGCCCGGCCCCGACACCCGGGCAGGAGGGGGAGGTCTCGTTCACGATCCCCCGAAGGGGTGAAATCCGCTGGGGGCGTGCTCAGTTCTCGACGAGGCGGGCCACCAGGAGGCAGGACGCGCAGAGCAGCATGGCGAGGGTGTAGCCCGCCACGAGCCTGCGCGGGCCGCGCCTCAGGCTGCCGGCCGCGATCGTGATCCCGATCCCGGCGACCGCGAGGCCGGCGACCCCGAGGACGACGGCCGTCCAGTACGCCCAGGCGTGCTCCCCGAGGTGCCGCAGCAGCAGTGTCGCGGGGACCAGCAGCAGCAGCGCGGGCGTGCTGTCCGTGAACCGGACCGCGTCGCGCCCGGGCGCGGCCCTCTCCGCCGCGTCCCCCTCCGTCACCTGCTGCTCCGGCATGCTCGGCCGCCTCCCCGTCCACCCGTATCGGACCACCCCCGTGAAGACGGCCGTGCCGCCGACCGGGTTGTCCTGCCCGGGAGACCTGGCCGGGAACCGCCCGTCGTGGCGCACTTCGTCCTTCGTCACCTGCCGTACAGGAAGGACCGGGCCGGGACGAAGACCTCGTGGCCGGTCGGGAACCGGACCCGTACCCCGGACTCCGTCCACGTGGTGGATTCGATGCCCTCCGACCCCAGAGCGGCGTCGATGTCCAGGTGGTGTCCGTAGGAGAGGCCGGAATCCCGGCCGATTACCATCCTGTAGGAGTCCCGCCCGGACAGGCTGTGTTCGTGGACCAGCCCCAGGAAGTGCGGCGACCGGTCGTCGTAGACCAGCGATGGGGGAGCACTGCTGCGGTACGTCACCTCGGTCCGCGGCCACCACAGCACCGTCATGAGCGCGGCGGTCAGCAGGACGCCGGCCAGGCCGCCCAGCAGTACCCTGCCGATGCCGGCCGTCAGGCGGGGCCGTGTGCTCTCGTCGGGCCGGTCAGGGGTGTACGCAGCGATGGTGCCCCTCCAGGGTCGGCGTGGCTCCGCACCGGTCGACCGGAGACGGCTCGGCGGGAAGGACGCGGAACCGGGCCGATGGGTTGCCGGGCGGGGAAGGGCCGGCAGTGAGGGGACGGAACCGTGGTGAAGGGCCGCGCCGGTGGGGATCACCAGCCGGCTGTCGGGCGTTGGACCGTCGAAGGGAGCGATCACGTTGCACACACCGCACTACCCGAGCGATGAGGAGGGACCGATGGGCGCGGCCGACCAGGAACGGCAGTGGCCGGACGAGGCCAGTGTCGAGAACGCGAGGACTACGCTGCTGCAGCTCCTCGCACGGGCGGGCGTGCCCTCCGACGACGCACGGGCACTGATCGGGCTCGTCGAGGCGGGCACGCTGGCCCTCGCGTACGAGGAGCTGAGCGCCGGCGGTGGGAGCGCGCCGGGCGACAAGGGCGAGGCGTACGAATCGGGCTGGCTCGACGGCGCCGCCGGCGTCCTGGACGAGCTCGGCACCGTCGCCGAACGGACCCTGGTACGGGTCGTGGGGAAGGACGGGCAGCCGGACCCGGCCGGGGAGCGGCCGCGGCCCCGGCGCATGGAGGTGGAGCGGGCACAGGTGGCGGTCACCCCGCTGTACCTGTCGTTCGCCACGGTCTCGGAGCTGGACCCGGAGGTGACCGGGGAGGTGCTCACCGCCGTCCTCGCCACGATGAGCCCCCGGCAGCGGGCCGGGTACCCCGGGCGGCTGGCGCAGTTCGCCGCGGCCCACCGGGCCCGGCTGGAGCGGCTGTTCGCGGCGTACGGGCCGGGCAGCGCCATCACGGTCCACGGCCGCTACTCGCTCGTCCACTCCGCCACGAGCATCGCCGTACTGGAGCGGCTCGTCACCGCGCCGCAGGCGCTGCGGGCGGAGTGGGACGCCGCGGAGCTGCCGCCGGCGTGGCTGGACGGGCTGACGACCGCCTGGAACGCCCCGGCCTGACCGCCGCCGGCGTCGGAACGGTTCCCGCCGCCCCGGCGCGTCCGCCGCTGCCGCGACACGCCGGCCGGCGGCGCGCGCCCGGCGGGGCAGTCGTCCGCCGGGCCGCTCCCGGCAGGGCGTCGAGGCGGCCGGCCGGCGCCGTTCGCCAGCCCGCAAAGGCGGTGGTGAACCACGGGCCGTGCGCGCCCCGACATCGGTTCGGCGCAGTGGGTTTGACGGGGGTGGGTCGTGGCAGACGGGGTGAACGCCGCTGATCCGCGGTGGAGTTGTCCACCCCCGGAAGGGACCCCCTCATGTCCGACGCGTACCGCTCTCCCGACGGCACCGGCACCCACCCCGCCCCCGCCGCCGGGCCCGCCACCGGCCGCAACGGCCTGGCCGTGGCCGCGCTGGTCACCGGCATCGCGTCCCTGCTGCTCCTGTGGCTCTGGTTCGTGGGCATTCCGCTGGCGCTCGTCGCCATCGGCCTCGGCATAGCCGCCCTCCGCAGAGCCCGGGGCGGCGCCGGTGGCCGCGGCATGGCCATCAGCGGCCTGGTCCTGGGCGCCGTGACCGTGGTCATCGCGGGACTCCTGGTGGCCGTGGGAGTGTCCATCCTCAACTCCGACGAGGGCAAGGACCTGCGGTCCTGCCTCGACAACGCCCAGACGCAGCAGGAGCAGCAGGACTGCTCGAACCGCTTCAACGAGGACGTCAAGAACTGACGCGCAGCGTCACACTGCGCCCGTCGGCGCCCGTAGGCCCCCCCGTCGCCCACCCCCTCCCACCCCCTCCCACCCCCCTCCCGCTCACGGCCGGGCGCCGCTGTGCGGCCTGGAGCGGAGGCGGGGGACGGGCACCGTCCTGCGGGCGGGCCTCTGCCGGAGCGCGTCGCCCCGCCCGGGCGCCGGTCCCGGCCCGCCGTGTGACGGTACGGCGGGCAGCCGCACCACGGCGTCGATGCCGCCGCGGGCGGCCGCCTCCAGGACGACGTGACCACCGCCGGCCACGGCGAGCCGCTGCACCAGGGCCAGGCCCAGGCCGCTGCCGCCCTCGGTGGAGCCCGGCGCCCGCCAGAACCGGTCGAAGGCGCGCTCCCGCTGCTCGGCGGTCATCCCCGGGCCTTCGTCGATCACGTGCAACTCGGCGTACGGCGGCCGGTGCTCACGGTGGCCGCGACGCGGCGGGGCGGGGAGCCGGCGGTCCAGCAGCACCACGGACCCGGGTCCGGACACCCGCAGGGCGTTGGAGAGCAGATTGTCCAGGATCTGCTCCACCGCTCCCGGCACGGCGAAAGCCCGGCCCGAGTGCTCCACCCCCAGCGCCAGCCGGCAGCCCCGGGCCTCGAACACGGGCCCCCACGTCTGCACGCGCTCCGCGGCGATGCGGTCGAGGTCCACCGGTACCCGGGTGACGGCCTTCTCGTCGAGCCGCGCCATCGCCAGCAGCCCCTCGACCATCCGGGCCAGCCGGTCCGTCTCGGTCACCGCCGCCGTCAGGCCGCCCCTGGCGTGGGCTGCCACGTCCTGTTCCAGGTTGTCCAGGCGCAGCCGCAGCGCGGCCAGCGGTGTCTTGAGCTGGTGCGAGGCCTCACCGGCGAACGCGCGCTGCGACGCCAGCAGGTGCTCCAGGCGCGCGGCGGTCTCGTTGAACGTGACCGCCAGCCGCCGGACCTCCGGCGGGCCCGTCGACGTGGCCAGGGTCGCCCGTACCGAGAGGTCGCCCTCGGCGAGACGGGCGGTGGCCCGCTCCAGTTCCAGTACGGGCCGGCTCGTCCAGCGGGCCAGCCAGAACGCCACCCCCGCCACGGCCGTCAGCGCCAGCAGGCCCACCGCCGCCAGGGTGAGCCACACGCCGTGGACCCGCCGGTGCACGGCGTCGGTGGGGAGGGTGACGCGTACGGCACCGTAGCGGGACGAGCCGAACGGCACCGGCGCCGCGGCGGCCAGCACCCGCGCCCCGCCGCCAACCGGAGCGGTACGGACGTCGATGGCCGCCCGCCCCCGCAGCGCCGACCGCACCTCCCGGGTCCCGGCCAGGTCCCGGGCCTGATCGGACGTCAGCGACGGCGACGAGGCGGCGGGCCGGCCCGACGCGTCGAAGACGACGACCTCGCCCCCGATGCGTGCGGCGCAGTGCGCCACCCGCTCCTCCAGGGCGCCGGCCCGGCCGCCCTCCAGCGAGACGGCGGCGTACGCGGCCAGCGACTCGGCCTCGTCCTCGGCCGCCCGGGTGGCGCGTTGCTGCTCGGCCCGGCCGTAGACGATGCCCAGGGGAACCTCCAGGCACAGCAGAACCAGGAGGGCCACCGTCAGGTAGCTCAGGAGCAGACGGCGGGTCATGGCGCGCCCCGCCCCTCAGCCGCGCGACGCGGGGACGACGAGGCGGAAGCCCACCCCGCGTACGGTGTGGATCCAGGCGGGATCGCCGAGTTTGCGCCGCAGGGCCGCCACATGGACATCGAGGGTCTTGGTGGGGCCGTGGAAGTGCGGGTCCCACACCTGGGCGAGGATCTGCCGGCGCGAGTACACCGCCCCCGGATCCTCGCCCAGCAGTGCCAGCAGGTCGAACTCCTTGGGCGTCAGCGCCACCAGCGCGTCGCCCACCCACGCCTGGCGGGTACGGCGGTCCACCACCAGCGCCTGCGGCCGGCCCGGCGCGTACCCGGCGGGGCCGGGCCCCGGGTGCGGGCGCCCGGGCTGCGGTACGCCGGGCAGGGGCACGGGCACGGGCACGGGCGGGGAGGCGTGCGGCGGGTGCTGCGCCCCGGCGCGCGTACGCCGGGTCACGGCGCGGATCCGTGCGATGAGCTCCCGCATGCTGAAGGGCTTCGCCAGATAGTCGTCGGCGCCCATCTCCAGCCCCACCACCCGGTCGGCCTCCTCGCCGCGGGCGGTCAGCATGATGATGGGTACGTGGGACACCTGCCGGATCCGGCGGCAGACGTCGATGCCGTCCATGTCCGGCAGGCCTAGGTCCAGCAGCACGATGTCCCCGAACGGCCCGGCGAGCGCGGCCCCACCCGTCGCCACGCGGTCGACCGCCAGTCCGTAGCGGGAGAGTCCTTCGGCCAGCGGTTCGGCGATGGATACGTCGTCCTCGATGAGCAGCACCCGCATGCGTCGTTCCCGTCCTTCCGGTTCCCGCCGGGCGCGAGTCGCCGCGCGGAGTCCGGAATGCTCCAACTGCCGAGTCCCGAAACACTGTTCGAGATTCCGCACCGTACAACAGGACCGGTCGGCCCAGGCCGCCGCTTTCGCCCTTCGAGCGATACCTCACACCGGCCGGGCGCAGGCCCGGCACCGCCCCGGCACCGCCCCGGCACCGTCCCGCGGCGAAATTCTGGGCGCCCACCGGCCTCGCGTTAACCAACCGCTGGCCTGCTCCTTGAAGACGCCTTCCTACTGTCGTCGGCAACCGGCTCCGGGCACCCGCCGCACCCCTCCGCACCTGGACTGCCCGGACCCCGTGCCACCCCGATCAGGAGGACACGACTCCATGAAGGCCCTTCTCGACCACGCCCGTTCCTTCCACCAGCAGGTCGCCGGCTCCGGTGACGCCTACCGGCGCCTCGCCGACGGCCAGGAACCGCAGGCCCTCGTCATCAGCTGCTCCGACTCCCGTGTCGTTCCCGCGCTGATCACCGGAGCGTCCCCCGGCGAGATCTTCGAACTGCGCAACGCGGGGAACATCGTTCCGCCGCGGTGGGCGGCCGACGCGTCCGGCGAGGTGGCCACCATCGAGTACGCCCTCACGGTGCTCGGCATCCGCGACATCGTCATCTGCGGCCACTCCCACTGCGGTGCCATGGACGCGCTCGCCTCCGGACGCGACCTCTCGCTCCTCCCGGGCGTCGACGCCTGGCTGTCCCTCGTGCGTCCCGTGCTGACCCCCCGTACAGCGGACGACGTCGACCCGCTGTCCCTCGAACGACTGGTGCAGCTCAACGTGGTGCACCAGCTGGCGACGCTGGGCACCTACCCCGTGGTCCGCGACCTCCTGGACGACGACCTGTTGCGGCTCCACGGCTGGTACTACCGCGTCGAGACCGGCGAACTCCACGAGCTGGGCGAGGACGGCACCTTCGGCCCCCACTGACCGCCGGGCCGGCGCCCGTCCCGCGTCCTGCACGAGCCCGTCCCGTGTCCGGCCCGCTCCCGGTCGGCGTTCTGCCCCCGCCCGGCCCGCGTCCGGTCCGCCTCCAGCCCGTTCCCTGCCCGCAGAAGGAGTCCCCGCGATGTCCTCCCCGTCCCCGCCCCGGCAGCGCGCCCGCCATGCGCGTCCCGCCGGTCGCTCCGGCCTCCGCTCCACCATCCGGCCCACGGCTCGCGCCGCCGGCGCCGCCGGTCCGTCGACCCCGGCTCCCGAGCCCGTACCCGTACCCGCCGGCGCCGCATCCGCCGCTGCTTCCTCTCCCGCCGCCCCGGCGGCGGAACAGGGGCTCGTCGCCGAACTGCGGGGCGCGTCCCTCGCCACGGAAGTCACCGCGTCGTTCGTGGTCTTCCTGGTCGCGCTCCCGCTGTGCATCGGTGTCGCCGTGGCATCCGGCGCGCCGCCCGAGCTGGGCATCGTCTCCGGCATCGTCGGCGGACTGGTCGTCGGCCCCCTGCGCGGCAGCGCGCTCCAGGTGAGCGGGCCCGCCGCCGGTCTGGCGGCCCTGGTCGCCGAGGCGGTGCTGGAACACGGACTGGCGATGCTCGGCGTCATCGTGCTGGCCACCGGCCTGCTCCAGATCGTCCTCGCGCTCGTCCGGCTGGGCCGGATGTTCCAGGCCATCTCGGTCGCGGTCGTCCAGGGCATGCTCGCCGGGATCGGACTGCCCCTGATGATCGGCCAGGCATACGCCGTGGCCGACACCAGAGCGCCGGGCACGCCGGTGGAGAACCTCCTCGGGCTGCCCGGGCTGGTCGCCAGGACCGTCGGCACGCCGGACGCCCTCGCCGCCGCCGCGCTCGGGACGGTCACGGTGCTCCTCAGCTTCCTGTGGAAGAAGGTTCCGGGCCCGCTGAACCGGGTGCCCGCCGCTCTCGTCGCCGTCGTCCTCGGCATGGGCGTGGCCGCCCTGCCGGGCGTCGACATCAAAACCCTCCGGGTCGGCGACCTCCTCGGCTCCGTCAACCTGCCGGGACCCGGAGAACTGGCGGGACTGGCGGACCCGGCGGTCATCGCCACCGTCCTCACGTTCACGGCCATCGCGTCGGCGGAGAGCCTGTTCACCGCCGCCGCCGTGGACCGCATGCACACCGGGCCCCGTACCCGCTACAACACCGAGCTGCTCTCCCAGGGCATCGGCAACACCGTCTGCGGAGCCCTCGGCGCACTGCCCATGACCGCCGTCGTCGCCCGCAGCTCCGCCAACGTCCAGGCCGGCGCCCGTACGCGCCTCTCGCGCACCCTGCACGGCCTCTGGCTCCTCGCCTTCGCGCTCCTGCTGCCCGACCTGCTCGCCCTCATCCCCGTCACGGTCCTCGCGGGCGTCCTCGTACACAGCGGATGGAAGCTGTTCGCCCCGGAGCAGTTCCGCGTGCTGTGGCAGCAGGACCGCGGTGAAGCCGCCGTCATGGCCGTCACCACGCTGGCCATCTTCGGCACGGCCCTCCTGGAAGGCGTACTGGTCGGTCTGGCGGCCGGCACGCTGCTGGCCGTGCTGCGCATGTCGCGTACGGCCTTCCGGCAGACGGCCGACGCGGAGACCGCGAAGCTGACCGTCACGGGCAGCGCCACCTTCGTCCGGCTCCCGCAGCTGCTGGAGGCCCTCGAAGAGCTGGCGGCCGCCGGAACGCCCCGCATGCGCCTGGACCTGACGGCCCTGACACACCTGGACCACGCCTGCCGGACCCAGATCGACGAGTTCGTCGCCCAGCGCCGCGCGTCCGGAACCGTACGGGTCGAACTCCTGCTGCCCGACCTCGCCGACAAGCCCCCGGCCCCGGACGCTCCGGCGTCCGAGGCACGGGCGTCCGGGGAGGAGGGCGGGCAGGGCCGGGAAGGCGCCGAAGACGGGCCGGGGGCCGGGGCGGCGGACGGGTTCGCCTGGTTCACCGACACCAGACGCTGACCGGGCCGGCCCCGATGGGCGAGCTCCGGCCGGCGGATCGGGGTCGGGCCGTGAGGGGACGGGGCGGGCCGTGACGGGGCGGGGCGCCCGACGCGGGTGTGCCGACCACGTGCATCGGGCGGTGCGGGCATCTTGACGCGGTCGTGGCGCGCACCTTCAATCAAGTAGTGAACGAAGGTGCCCGGACGGCATGCTTCCGCGTTCAATCCCCAGCGGAGGATTGTCATGGGCATGGCTATGCGTCTCCCCCCACACCCGAAGCGATGTGATGACCGTGCACCCCACATGGCACCGGCGCGTGCTCTTATGCGCCCTCGCCCTCGCCTGCTGGGGCGGCCTGGCCGCCCCCGCCACCAGCGCCGCCGAGCCCGCCCCAGCCACCGCACGGCCGGTTGCCGCGTCCGCGGCAGCGGCGGCCGTGACTTTCTCCGACGACTTCGACGGACCGGCCGGGGCCGCCGCCGACCCCGGCAAGTGGCAGGTCGAGACCGGTGACAACGTCAACAACCACGAGCGGCAGTTCTACACGGCGGGCAACCGCAACGCCGCCCTCGACGGACAGGGCCATCTGGTCATCACCGCCCGCCGCGAGAACCCGGCCGGCTACACCTGCTGGTACGGCCGCTGCGAGTACACCTCGGCCCGCCTGAACACCTCGGGCCGCTTCACGCAGACGTACGGGCGCGTGGAGGCGAGGCTCAAAGTGCCGCGGGGCCAGGGCATGTGGCCCGCCTTCTGGATGCTCGGCAACGACATCGGCCAGGTCGGCTGGCCCAACTCCGGCGAGATCGACGTGATGGAGAACGTCGGCTTCGAACCGTCGACCGTGCACGGCACCCTCCACGGGCCCGGCTACTCCGGCGCCGGCGGCATCGGCGCGGCGTACTCCCTCCCCGGCGGCCAGGCCTTCGCCGACGCCTTCCACACCTTCGCCGTCGACTGGGCCCCCGACTCGATCACCTGGTCCGTCGACGGCGTCGTCTACCAGCGGCGGACCCCCGCCGACCTGGGCGGACGCAGCTGGGCCTTCAACAAGCCGTTCTTCCTGATCCTCAACCTCGCGGTCGGCGGCTACTGGCCGGGCGACCCCGACGGCAGCACGGCCTTCCCCCAGCAGCTGGTGGTCGACCACGTCCGCGTCACCTCGTACGACGGCGGCTCCGGCGGCCGGACCGGCCAGATCGGCGGGCTCGCCGGCAAGTGCGTCGACGTGGCGGCGGCGAACCCGGCCAACGGCACCCCGGTCCAGCTGTACGACTGCAACGGGACCGCCGCCCAGCGCTGGACCCTGGGCGCCGACGGGACCCTACGGGCGCTCGGCAAGTGCCTCGACGTCGCGAGCGGCGGCACCGCCGACGGGACCCCGGTCCAGCTGTACGACTGCAACGGGACCGGCGCCCAGCGCTGGGTGGTGTCCGGGGCCCGCGACATCGTGAACCCGCAGGCGAACAAGTGCCTCGACGTCAGCGGCGGCAACCCCGCCAACGCCACACGTCTACAGCTGTGGACCTGCACCGGCGCCCCCCAGCAGAAGTGGACGGTTCCGGCCGGCTGACCCGGGTGCCCGCGCCGCGCCGCGCGGCCCCGCGCCGCGCGGCCCCGTCCGGCCCCCGCCCCGTCAGGCGGGGGTTGGCGCCGGCGGTACCCAACGGTGGGTGCGCGGGGCCTGCGACCGTACCCCGTACTCGCCCTTGAGCTCCTCCGGGATGGCGTACTGCATGACCCGCCCACGGGTGAGCGAGGCCAGCTCGAAGGTGGTGAGCAGGCTGCCCGCCTTGTCCAGCGCCCACTCGCCGAGAGGGCTGCTGTCCTCCACGGTCTCCAGCAGGCCGAGGACGATGGGGACGGCCTTCGCCGCCGTGTCCCACGGGCTGCGCGGGATGTCGAGCCAGTCCGCGATCGTGGGCCCGACGAGGAAGCGGATGGTGCGGGGACGATCGGGTCGAAGAGGGTGCCGGGGACCACGTCCTCATACATCCGCATCAGCTGGTTGTTGAGCCGGACCCCGTCCTCGGAGGGCCCGAGGTGGCGGCTGAGGTAGAGGTCGGAGAACGCGCGGGCCTCCGTGAGGTTGCCCGGAGCGGCCGTCATGTCGCAGCCCAGGATGGAGCCCACGACCCGCCACGCGTAGAAGTAGGCCTCCGCCCCCTCCTCGCTCATGTGGATGCCGAGGCGGTGCATGGCGTCCAGAACGAGGTTCGAGAAGCACATCTGCCCGCCGATCATGTCCTCCTGGCAGAGCGGAACACCGTCCGCCGCGATGTCCCAGCGCCCGGAGTGCGTGAGGTGGTGGCGTACCGCCGCGTGCAGCAGCCTGACCTTCTGGGCGGCCGGGATGAACTTGCTGCCCTCCTCGAACGCGTTGGTCCGCATCAGGTACGTGACGAACTGGCCGGTGTTCGCCATCCGGCGCGAGGGGTAGTCCATCGAGTGCGTCGAGGCGAGCAGCCGGGCCACGCGCGGCACGGCGTAGGTCGCGGGCATCGCCGCGAAGGACAGGCCCGTGTTGATGTGCGCGGCGTTGTCCATGAAGAACAGCCGGGCGCGCTCCATCACGTCCCAGTCCACCCACTTCGGCGGCATGGCGGTGGCCTCCAGGAACGACACCGCCGACGGCGGGAGCCCCTCCGGGAGCTTGTGGCCAGCGGTGCTGAAGAAGCGCATCAGGGTGTTGAAGTCCCGCACCTCGCCGCGCTCGAACATGGCGGCCACGGTCTCGTCGGCCAAGGGGTCGCGGTCCCGGAGGTCGTCCAGGTTCGACTTGCCGGTCTCGGCGGGGTCGCCGAAGGTGCCGATCAGGTCGTCGCGGAGCTGGAAGGCCTCGCCCAGGGGCAGCCCGTACGCAGCGCGGCGGACCGGTCCTGCCGTACGGTCCCCGGGGCCGGGGCTCCGCCATTGCCTCCGCCGCGGCCGTGACCACTTCCACCGCCGTGGCGGCCCGCTCCGGCTTCGGCGAAGGCCGCGTGCGCGGTCGGGACGCCGTGCCGCAGGCGGCTGTCGTCGATGATGTCGTCGTGGGTGCAGGCCGCCGCGTGCACCAGTTCCATGGCTGCGGCACCCGTCGCAGTCCGGCTGGCCGGAGGCCCGCCAGCCCCAGTACAGGAACGCGGCCCGCATCCGCTTCCCGCGCGTCAGCGAGCTGCGCAACTGGGCGCAGAGCGGGCCGAGTTCGCTGGACAGTCGTAACAGCTCGGCTTCTTCCTCGTCGACCAGCCGGTGCAGGTGCGTGTCGATGCGCTGCCGGAACGCGAGGTCGTCATGCATGCGCCGGCCCGGCTGCCGGCGCCGTCGCGGTGTCGGCGGCCCGCGGGCGGCGTGCGGCGGCCCGGTGGGCCATCAGCTCCAGGTAGTTGTCGTCGTCCGCCGCGACGATGCGCCGGGAGGCGAGCTCCCCGCGCGCCCTCAGCTCCTTCACCCCGCGGCGACGAGCTCGCGCAGGTCCGAACGCCGGGCCGCGTCCTCGCCCAGGCCGGTCGCCTGCCGTACCTGGTCCAGCGCGAGATCGACGGCGCCGAGTGCGAGCAGCCCGACCTCCTCCAGTGCGGCGAACGGATTCCAGGGCGCTTGCCGCGCCTGCTCACCGTGCCCGCGCCCGTGCGCCTGCCCCTGCCCCCGCCCCTGCTCTCCGTGCCCGTGCTTCGACTGCTGTGCCTGGTCCCGCGACTCTCCGGTCATGCCCCGTGCTCCTCTGCCGACAGATCGTCAAGGAGCCCCAGTCAACCGGCCACGCCACCGGCAGCGGTCCGCGATTTCCCTCCGTCCCACGCCAGAGGGACGCGAATGCTCCCAACGAGTGAGTTGTCCGATCAGCTCCCCAACTCCTCGCGCCCGCTTCGGCGGGCGAGCGTGAGCTGTAGGGCTCGAGTCGAGCGATGACCCGACAAATAGCCGGTACGGGGTAATCCTCCGCAAGGCCCCTATGTGCCGCAGACATGATGCGCTGTCATATTCCTGCCAGATTGCCCCGTTCATCTCGTTCTACCCAGCAGGGGAAGGCAGGAAAATGGGCAGGTTCAGGTACGCAACCACGGCGGCAGCCATCGCGCTGGCCGCCTCGGGATCGCTCACCGCCGCGGGAGGCACGGCTCACGCGGAAGTGGGCCAGGACACCATCAGCATGCTGAAACAGGAGAAGTCCCAGTGGTGCTGGGTCGCCTCCGGGCTGACCATCGCGAAGTTCCAGGGCTTCGGCTCCACACAGACGGACTTCTGCAACCGGGCCCAGCCCTACTACGGCTGCAACAACCAGCCGGCCACGCTCGACGACATGGCCAAAGGCTGGAGCAGCCTCGGCATGACCCGCACCGGCTCCGGCCTGAACAGCGCGGCCAGCTTCAACCAGGTGTACACCGACGTCAAGGCGGCCCGGCCGATCGGTGCCCGCATCGGGTGGGCTTCCGGTGGCGGTCACATGAACGTGGTCTACGGGTTCGACACGTCGAACACCACGATCGCCGTGGCCGACCCGTGGCCGGACACCACCACGTACACGTGGTGGAACTACAACGACTACGTGAGCAACAGCTCTTCCAAGTGGACCCACTCCCGCATCGGTATCTCCCGCTAAGGCAGGCGACATGCGCGACACCAGCGGCACCGAAATGTCCGGCAAGCGGGCGGCCTCCCGCCTCTCCCGCCTCTCCCGACTGTCCACCGTCATCGCACTGAGCGCCTCCGCTCTGCTCTCCGTCGCCGGTCCGGCCCACACGGCGACGGCCAAGGACCCCCTCCCGGCCGACATCCCGGACTATCAGGCGGCTCTCAACGCGGTGCGTTCCGCCGACGTACGCGACACCGTCTGCCGCTTCCTGCGTACTCCGGTGCCCGCCGGCGACGCCGCCGGCGGCCCGGTCCAGACGATCCCCGAGACGGCCGAGCCGTGCCGGGGGCTCCCGGTCTTCACCATCAAGGACCCGGTGGCACGGAACGAGATCACCCCCGGGTTCGTCGCGGGCACCGTCCAGCCCCTGCCCACGAAGGCGGTCAAGCTGACGCAGCTGGTCTCCTCGCTGAGCACCACCGTCAACGGCCGCAACGCGACCGTCATGCTCGCCCCCACCGAGGGTGGCGGCTGGCATCTGGCGGCCGTGCGCGACGGAGACAGCGACGCCGCCTACGCGAGCAAGGCCACCGTGGGCACGCTGGTCTTCACCGAGCCGCAGAACCGCGGCTGGTACCAGCTCAAACTCTTCACCGTCGAGCCGCTCAACGACCAGGCCCGACAAGGGCTGGGCGGCCAGGCGTCGGTATCGCTCAGTGACTACCAGAAGCTGGTCAAGGCCCGCTACGCCGACAAGCTGCCCGGGTCGGAGTACGACAGCAGGGGCTATGCCAGCGGTTACGGCACCCCGCGCACGGAGGGCGGGGCCCCGTCCTCCACCCTGCTCCTCGCCGGCGGTTCCAGCGCGACACTCGCCCTCGCGTGCGGAGTCGCCGTGCTCCGTCGTCACAGGCGCGCAAGCGCCCGCTGAGCCCACCCCCGTGCGCCCCTCGCTCCGCCCCGGCAGCCGGCCGGGGCGGAGCGTATTCGTTCGGTGGTTGCCGAGGTCGAGGTCAGCGTGCTGCCCGGCGCAGGGACAGGGCGAAGGCGC
The DNA here is from genome assembly GCF_042717785.1 of Streptomyces sp. NPDC058619. Classification (NCBI taxonomy): domain Bacteria; kingdom Bacillati; phylum Actinomycetota; class Actinomycetes; order Kitasatosporales; family Streptomycetaceae; genus Streptomyces; species Streptomyces sp. NPDC058619. The sequence goes on along the minus strand of NZ_JBHXQN010000035.1, from coordinate 51,033 downwards.
AGCTGGTGACGGTGAGGACGGCGATCGGCGGAGGGGGCAGGAAGACGGCCGATATCGCCAGGCCGACGAGTGAGGTGGCGAGGAGCGTCCATCCGAAGGCGGTGCGCCGTTCGACCAGGGCGGGGGCCTGCCGGGCTGCGAACAGGGCAAGGAGTGCAGAGGAGATGACGAACAGGGCCATGACGGCACTCATGCCGTTGACGACGTCGAGGGTGCTGCGTTCCAGGCCGAGCAGCGTCATGCCCGTCGCCCGCAAGGCTGCCGAGGAGGCAGCCTGTTGCGGTGTCGGGTCGCCCCAGGCCGCAGCGGCGGCAAGGGCGAGGTGGCCCGTACCCAGCAGGACGAAGCCGCCGGCGCCCACCTTGAAGGGCCGCAGGGGCTCGGGCCCGTGCCTGACGACGGAGGGGGCGGTGGCGCTCATCGTGACTCCTTGAGGTTGGGTCAGATCATCCTCTACACCCGTAGAGGGTGGTGAGGCGAACGGAACTCTACACCTGTAGAGATCGGGTGATGTGGTGAGGTCCGGCCGCACGCCGGGGCCGGAGCCGTACGAGCCGTCCGCGACGGATGGCGAAGTGTCCACGGGTGGCTCGCGCTCGCCGTCGCGCCCGTCGGCCGTGCGCAGCGCCGACGCTGGGCGGTGGCGGATGCTCGTTCGCGGCCTGCGACCCGCCGGTTACGGCGCCAGGGTGCGCAGGACGCAGAACTCGTTGCCCTCGGGGTCGGCCATGACCACCCAGTTCCGGTCCGGGCCCTGTCCCACGTCCGTCGTGGTGGCGCCGAGGCCGAGCAGTCGCCTCGTCTCGGCCTCGGTGCTGCCGTCGATCGGGCTGACGTCGAGGTGGAGGCGGTTCTTCACCGTCTTGCCCTCGGGCACCCGGACGAACAGCAGGGTGGGCGGCATCTGGCGGGCCCGGACGTCGTCGACGGTGGGCACCCAGGAGCCGATCTCGACCCTGCCCTCGCTCCGGTCGATCACCTCGAAGTCCAGGACCCCGCACCAGAAGGCCGCGAGCCGTTCCGGATCGCGGCAGTCGACGGCCAGTTCGGTGAACCTGCTTGTCATGAGTCTCCGGGCAGCGCGTGGTGGTGGCAGGTAGTGGTGAGCGGCGCGGAGCTTACCGGCTGTCACGGGTTGGCGGTACCGGGTTTCGGAGGGCGCGGCCGAGGGCCGGCAAGAGGCGTATGGGTGGGACTTTCAAGCCGGTTCACCGGTCACGGAGAGTGGCGTCACGTCGTCGTTGATCGACCGATCCGACAGAGGAGACTGACCACCGCATGGCCACTCACGACCGCGGGCCGCTGCCCCTGACCCCGCCGCAGAACGGCGTCTGGTTCGCGCAGCAGCTCGACCCCTCGCGCCTCGACTGCACCACCGGCGAGTACCTGGGCGTATTGCGCTCGGGGGGACGGTACGTCCCGGTGGATCCGGGCTACCCGGCCGACCGGATCGCGTACGTGATCTCGGACAGCGGCGCCCGCGTCCTGGTCGTGGCGGGGTGCCTCCGGCGCGCCCGACGTCCCCGAGGGGGTCGCCGTCGTGGACCTCGACGGGCCCCGCGTGCCGGTGCTGCTGGGCGTACTGGCCCTGTCGGGCGTCGGGTCGGGTGTCGTGGGTCCGCTGATGTGGGCGCGGGGGCCCTTTACCTTGCGGTGACGCTGTCGCCGCTGGACTTCCCGGTGTGGCGCGAGCTGGACGTCGGGGCGCCCCCGGCCCCGCGCAAGCCCCCGTCACCCTCGAACCGCACCCCGACGTGCCGCCCATCACCTCACCGCGCGCGGCCTGAAGGGCACGTCCGACGTGATCCGGCCTCCGGAGCGGCCACCCGAAGGGCTACGGGCCGTAACGGTCGGTGAGATCCGGGGGTCCGGGAGGTGACCCGCCCCATAGGACCCACGTCACGTACGAGCCGGGGTAGTAGCCCCCAGGAGGCCCGTCGTGCCCGCCCGCACCCGCCCCCACCTGTGCGGATGGCGACCGGGCAGGGGCCGGGCCCACCGACCCGGGCTGCGAGGGTCCCTAGTAGGTGACGGCGTTGCCACGGGGTCGGGGCGTCTGTAGAACTGGATGAGTCGCCAGCCGGCAGGGGTACTTCACCCGCCGCAGACGAACCCCTCTCCATCGCGTGAGTGGCTCACGCATGCCTCCGGCATGCCGCGACCGTCCCTGTCCCCGTCGGAAGGTCATTCCGTGTCCAACGCCGTCATCCGCCGCATCGCCGCCTCCAAGAAGACCATCGCGGGCTCCGTCCTCGCCCTGGGCGTCGCCGGCTCCATGCTCGCCGCCGTCCCCGCGCAGGCCGCCCCGATGAACGCCAAGGCGATCGCGCAGCAGATGATCAAGGACCCGGCGCAGTTCGCGGCCTTCAACAACATCGTGTCCCGCGAGAGCGGCTGGAACCACACCGCCACGAACTCCTCCTCGGGCGCCTACGGCCTGGTCCAGGCCCTGCCGGCCTCGAAGATGTCCACCGCCGGCTCGGACTGGAAGACCAACCCGGCCACCCAGATCAAGTGGGGCCTGGACTACATGAACTCCCGCTACGGCAGCCCCGTCGGCGCCTGGAACTTCTGGCAGTCCCACCACTGGTACTAAGCCACCAGCAGGCAGTACCAGCAGGTAGTACACGCACCTGAACGCCCGGCCGGGAACTCCCCGCCGGGCGTCTTTTGCGTATGCGGCCGGGCGCGTGGCGCCGGGCCGGGAGTCCGCCCGGCTACGCGGCGACGGTCGGCGGCAGGCCGTCGGCGGCCTTCCCCGCGCGCACCAGCTCCACCACCACGTCGTGGAGGTCCCGGCTGTCCCGTTCCGACGCACAGGGGAGGGGGCTGCCCGCGAGCGTGAACCAGTCGGACGAGCCGCTGTACTGCACGGACACGCGCGCTTCGGCGCCCGTCCAGGTGGTGTGCACGGTGAGGTCACCCGTCAGCGCACCGGCTTCCTCGGTACGCACACCGCCCCGGCCCGCGAAGACGTTGACGGTGGTCCACGACGCCCAGTCCATGCACAAAGGCTCACACGCCGGCACGCGCTCCGCGACCCGGTCCGTGCGGCGCGCTCACATGCTGTCCGGTTCGGCGGCCGAGGGAGCAGGGCGGCGTCCGCGTGAGCACGGAGGAGGCGCACACCGGCCCCCAGGACGAAGCGGACGTGCCCACAGCGCCACCGCGCTCCTCTGCGAAGGACTCGAAGCTGGCTGGGCGGCCTGGAGACCGCCGCCGAGGCCCGAGTCCGGCAGCGGTCGTCCTGACCTGCGCCGGCCTGCGCCGACCGCGCGCGGGCGGCCGGCGCAAGCGTTGTCGTACCGGCGTGTTCGGCGCCCGCAAGGGAACCGGCGAGTACCGGTTGCCGCGCCCCCTGCCCCCGCCGCGCGGGTCCGTTCGTCTAGGGTGCGGGGCATGACCGACGCACGTGATCAGCGGGCTCCGCTGCCGCCCATGCCCACCGACTGGCGGCGCGCCCTCGCGGTGGTGGCCCACCCCGACGACCTGGAGTACGGGGGCGCCGCCGCCATCGCGGACTGGACGGACGGCGGCCGCGAGGTCGGCTACCTCCTCGCCACGCGCGGCGAAGCGGGCATCGACACGATCGACCCCGCCACCTGCGCCCCGCTGCGCGAGGCGGAGCAGCGCGCGAGCGCGGCGGTCGTCGGAGTGTCCCGCGTCGAGTTCCTGGACTACCGGGACGGTGTCGTCGAGTACGGTCTCGACCTGCGCCGGGACATCGCCGCCGCCATCCGCCGGCACCGCCCCGAACTGGTCGTCACCATGAACCACCGCGACACCTGGGGCGGCGAGGGCGGCGGCGGTGCCTGGAACACCCCCGACCACAAGGCCGTCGGCCGCGCCACCCTCGACGCCGCCTCCGACGCGGGCAACCGGTGGATCTTCCCCGAGCTGCTCACCGAACAGGGCCTGGAGCCCTGGAACGGAGTGCGCTGGGTGGCGGTGACCGGTACGACCACCCCGACGCACGCCGCCGACGCCGGTCCGGGAATGGAGCGGGCGGTGAAGTCGCTCATGGAGCACAAGGCGTACATCGAGGTGCTGACCGACCAGGACCCCGAGGAGTACGTACGCGGCTTCCTCACCGGGTACGCCGAGCAGGCCGCAGCCCGCTTCGGCGGCAGGCCGGCGGTGCTGTTCGAGGTCTTCCCCCGCTGACCCGACACCCCTAGGCTGACGGTCCGTCAGCTGTCAACGGGGGTGCAGGCACTGGTGATCGATACCGTCAGCACGCAGATCGCGGAGGGCGAGGAGCGGATCCGGCTGGAGGTGGCGGACGGCCTCGCCGTCCTCACCCTGTGCCGTCCCGACCGGCTCAACGGATGGAGCTGGGAGTCCACCCGGCAACTGGGGCTGCTGGCGGACCGCATCCGCTTCGACCCGGGGGTCAGGGCGGTCCTGCTCCGGGCCGAGGGCCGTGCCTTCTGCGCGGGCATCGACGTGACCGCCCCCGGCGGCGCCGTCTCCGGGGCGACGGCCGCCGAGCGGACCCGCAACTACTACGAGGGCATCCGCTGGGTCCACGAGCGCTTCGCGGTCCTCGCCCGCCTCCCGCAGCCGGTGGTGGCGGCCGTCCAGGGGTACTGCCTCGGCTTCGGCTTCGAGCTGGCACTGATGGCCGACATCCGGGTCGCCGCCGAGGACGCCGTGTTCGCCCTGCCGGAGGCGCAGTTGGGGGTCGCGGTGGACGCGGGCGGCGACCTGCGCATCGCCCGCGAGGCGGGCGCCGGCTGGGCCAAGTACCTGGCCCTGACGGGCCGGCGCATCGACGCCGCGACCGCGCAGCGCCTCAACCTGGTCCAACTGGTGGTCTACGCAACGGAACTGGAGCCGACCGCCCGCGCGCTGGCGGCGGAGATCGCCGCGAACGCCCCCCTCGCCGTCCAGGGGATCAAGCGCGCGGTCGACGCCTACGCCGACGCCGCCCTCCCGGCCGCCCTCGACCGCGTCGCCATGACCGCGGCCCTCACCCTCACCTCCGACGACTGCCGCGAGGGCTACGGGGCGAAGGCAGAGCGCCGTCCCCCGCACTTCACGGGGGGATGACGGGGCCGGCCGCCCCCTACGGGCCCGGTCTCAGCGCTCCAGCCGGAGCAGGGCCAGGGCGCGCGCGGACACGTCCGTCAGGGGTTCGCTGCCGTTTCCCGCGGCCCAGTGCTCCAGCGCCACCGTGACCGCGTCGATCAGCACCGCCGCGAGCAGCCGGGTCTCCAGATCGGACTCGGGGCGGCCGGTGCGCGCCGCGAGGACCGGGGCCAGGCGGTCCTGCATCGCGCGGGCGGCGGCGAGCCAGCGCATCCGGACCGCCGGAACCCCGCCCATCACCCGGATCAGCCGCACCGTCCGGGCCTGCGCGTACCGCGCGCCGGCCGTCGAGGCGCTGAAAGCCGCCTGCACGGCCTGCGTCACGGGCTCCTCGGCGGGGCGCAGGGCCAGCTGCTCCACCAGCTCCACGACCCCGGCCGTCAGGACGGGGGTCAGGGCGTCCTCCTTGGTCGGGCAGTACCGGTAGAACGTCCGCAGGGAGATCCCCGCCGCCCGCGCGATGTCGTCGACCGTCGTGGCCTCGTACCCCCGCTCGCCGAAGAGCGCGGCAGCGGCCTCCGCGATCTCGTACCGCGTGGCCTCCCGGCGCCGCTCCGTCAGGGACGGCCGCCCCTGCGCCGCGGCTCCGGCCCCGCCCGGGCCACCCGTACCGCTCCTCGTCCCGTGCACCGCCGTCACCACACCACCTCCGGGAGGCAATCTGCCACACCCGGGCGGCGGGACGGGTCGCGGCGCAGCCGCGGAGCGGCGCACCGCGCCGGTCACGGGCGGAACGGCCCACTCACGGGCGGAACGGCCCCCGGCCCAGCTGCTCCCGTACGGGGACGACCTCGGGCTGGACCAGGGACCGGCGCTGCCAGTTCGCGCCGTCGACCACCAGGGTGTGGCCCGTGACGAAGCGGGCGTACGGCGAGGCCAGGAACGTCGCCGCCCAGCCCAGCTCGCGCGGGACGCCGACCCGCAACGCCGGCTGCCGGGCGTCCTTCGCCTCGGGCGCCGCCCGCTCCAGACCGTCCCGGACGTCCGCGGTCATGTCGGCGTGCGGAAAGAGTCCGGGTACGAGCCCGTTGACCTGGATGCCGTACGGGCCCCACTCGACGGCGAGGGTCTCCACCAGGTTCTTCACGCCGGCCTTGGCGGCCGCGCTGTGCGCGAAACCCGGGCCGCCCGTCCAGGCGTACGAGGCGCCGATGTTCACGATCGACCCCGGGGTCCCCGCGGCGAGGTGGCGGCGGGCGAACGCGCGGGTCGCGAACCAGGTGCCGGTCAGGGTGATGTCCACGACCGCCCGCCAGGCGTTGGGGGACAGGTCCTCGGCGGGGGAGGGGAAGTTGGCGGCCGCATTGTTGACCAGTACGTCCGGCAGCCCGTGCGCCGCCTCCGCCGCGTCCAAGACCTCCTCGATCCGCTCGGGGTCCCGGATGTCGCAGACGGCGGCCGTCACCCGGCCCGCGCCGGGGACGGCCGCCAGTTCCGTGCGCGCCGCCTCCAGCTGCGCCGGCCGCCGGCCGGCGATCACCAGGTCGGCGCCGAGCCGGGCGAACTCGGCGGCGATGGCCTTGCCCAGCCCGGTGCCGCCGCCGGTGACCAGGACCACCTGCCCCCCGTACGTCCCGGTGGGCAGGGCGGCCGCGCCGAGCGGCGGCGGCGCGGGCAGCCCGCGCGCGATGTCGTCCCTCGTGGCGTCGTTGCTCGTGGCGTCGTCCGTCATGGGGGCATCGATAGCGCGCGGGCGCGCAGATCGCCATGCCCGTGACGGGATCAGCCCTGCGGGAGGTACGCCTGCTTGCTCGCGCAGGTCCAGATCACGGCGCCGAACCCGCCGCCGGACCAGTTCCGGTAGGAGCCGCCGACCCGGTCGTCGTCGGAGACCGTGAGGGCCGCGCCGAGCGTGTCGCCGGAGCCGCCCGCCGGGTACGGGAGGGCCAGCACCGGCCCCTTGCCGGGCCAGTAGGCGGCCTGGGTGCGGGCCGCGTAGCCGTCGACGTAGGTCACGGCCGTGCCGACCGTCACGTTCGTGGTCGGGCTGACGGCGTCCAGGGTGAGGTGGCCGTAGCCGGCTACCGGGCCGGGGTCGGCCGGCAGGGCGGTGTAGGACTGCTTCCAGAGCGCCGGGGTCCGGCGCTGCACGTCCCGGTAGCTCTCCTGCTCGTACCCCACGACCCGGCCCTTGCCGTCGATGTCGCTCGCGCGGCTGCCGATGTCGCGCTCGGCCTCGTTCCACACCGGGAGGCTGCGGGCGGGGTAGTTCCCGGCGGGCCACACCACGGGGAAGGTCCAGCTGACGCTGGTGTCGTTCTCCCAGTCCACGTAGTTCGTGTAGGCCGTGCCGACGATGTCGCCGCGCTTGTTGATGCCGTCCACCGAGGTGATCACGGTGCTCGGGTGCGCGTCGGCGGGAACCGGCAGCTCGCGCACGACGGCGCCGTCGATCCACTCCTTCGCCACGCCGCCGTCCAGGGCGACCACGTGACCCGCGTCGTTGACGTCCGCCCCGGAGGAGGTGGCGGAGGGCGCGGTGATCAGCCGGACCGACGGGTCGCCGATCCGGTAGGTGAAGGTCGCCTGGGGATTGCCCTGGGCGTCGCTCTGGGCCGTGCCGACCATCAGGCCGCGCGCGTTCACCGCCCGGACCTGGCCGCTGCGGAAGCCCTCCGGCAGCGGGACCTCGTGGATCGCGCGGTCGGCGGTCCAGTAGACGGGCCGTCCGCCGCTGGAGCCGACCGCGAGGCCGTTCGCCCCGAAGCCGGTCACCGCGCCGCCGGCGCCGTCCGTCAGCGACGGCAGCGTCACGATCCCCGGGGTGCACGCCTGCCCGGCCGCGACCGCCGGTCCGGCGGCCGTGACGAGGCCCGCGAGGACGGCCGCGGCGACGGCGGCGGACGCGGCGCTCCTCGTACGGGCGGTCGCGGACGGGGTGCTTCTCGCACGGGCGGTCGCGGACGCCGCGCACCCCGGGCGGCCGGCGGCGGACGCGGTGCTTCTCCTACGGGTTCTGTTCATGGTGCGGTTCCCCCCTGGTACGGATGTCATCTGCCCGTGCGCACGGGCGTGTTGAGTTTCGGCATCCATGCTGCCCGATCAGTCGGTGTGAAGTACACGGAATAATCCGGGCCGGTCCGGCCGGCTTCGGCACCCCTCCGGACCGCTCCCTTCCCCCATGGCTTCCCAGGAAGGCAAGCGACCGCTTAGTATGCCCGCGGAGCGTGGTTCACCGACGGCGGCTGGAGGCCCCGGATGAAGGCATGGCGAGTACATACCCCCGGAGAGCCCCGTGAGGCCATGCGCCTCGAAGAGGTTCCGGAGCCGGTGCCCGGCGAGGGCGAGGTGAAGCTCAGGGTGCTCGCGGCCAACGTCAACTTCCCCGACGCCCTGCTGGCCCGCGGGCAGTACCAGATCAAGCCGCCCCTTCCCTTCACCCCCGGCGTCGAGGTCTGCGCCGAGACCGAGGACGGCCGCCGCGTCATCGCCAACCCCGGCCTCCCGCACGGCGGTTTCGCCGAGTACGTCACCGCCCCCGCCCGCGCCCTGCTCCCCGCCCCCGACTCGCTCGACGACGCCGAGGCCGCCGCCCTGCACATCGGCTACCAGACCGGCTGGTTCGGCCTGCACCGCCGGGCCCGGCTCCAGCGTGGCGAGACCCTGCTCGTACACGCCGCCGCAGGCGGGGTCGGCAGCGCCGCCGTCCAGCTCGGCAAGGCCGCCGGAGCCACCGTCATCGGCGTCGTCGGCGGCAAGGCCAAGGTGCGCACCGCCGAGGAACTCGGCTGCGACCTGGTGATCGACCGCGAGACGGAGGACGCCGCCGGGATCGCCGCCCGCGTGAAGGAGTTCACCGGCGGCCACGGCGCCGACGTGGTCTACGACCCGGTCGGCGGCGACGCCTACACCGCGTCCGCCAAGTGCGTGGCCTTCGAGGGCCGGATCGTCGTCGTCGGATTCGCCGGCGGCACCGTCCCGACCCCCGCGCTCAACCACGCGCTCGTGAAGAACTACGCCGTCCTCGGCCTCCACTGGGGGCTGTACGCGATCAAGGAGCCCGCCGCCATCGGCGCCTGCCACGCCGAGCTGACCCGGCTCGCCGCCGAGGGCGCCGTCAAACCGCTGGTCAGCGAGCGGGTCCCGCTCGCCGGGGCCGCCGACGCCGTGCAACGCGTCGCCGACGGCACCACCACCGGCCGGCTGGTCGTCGTACCGGCCCTGGACGGAGGTGCCCGATGACCGCCACCGCCGGGGAACTGCGCACCCGGGTGGCGGGCCTGCTCGCCGCGCACCCGCCCGCCGGCACGCCCCGTACGGACTTCCTGCGGGCCCGGTTCGACGCCGGACTCGCCTGGGTCCACTACCCCGAGGGCCTCGGCGGACTCGGCGCCCCCCGCTCCCTCCAGGTCGTCGTCGACGCCGAACTGGACGCCGCGGGCGCCCCCGACAACGACCCGCGCCGCATCGGCATCGGCCTCGGCATGGCCGCCCCCACCCTCCTCGCGTACGGCACCGAGGAGCAGAAGCGCCGCTTCCTGCGCCCGCTGTGGGTGGGGGAGGAGGTCTGGTGCCAGCTCTTCAGCGAGCCCGGCGCCGGCTCGGACCTCGCCGCGCTCGGCACCCGCGCCGTCCTCGACGAGGCCGCCGGGGAATGGGTGGTGGACGGCCAGAAGGTGTGGACGTCCAGTGCCCACACCGCCCGCTGGGCCATCCTGATCGCCCGCACCGACCCGGCGCTCCCCAAGCACCGGGGCATCACCTACTTCCTCTGCGACATGCACGCCCCCGGCGTCGAGGTCCGGCCGCTGCGCCAGATCACCGGCGAGGCCGAGTTCAACGAGGTGTTCCTGACCGGCGTCCGCATCCCCGACGCCCACCGCCTCGGACCCGTCGGCGAGGGCTGGGCGGTCGCCCGCACCACCCTGATGAACGAACGCGTCTCCATCGGCGGCATGCGCATCCCCCGCGAGGGCGGCATGATCGCCCCGGTCGCCGCCGCCTGGCGCGAGCGCCCCGCCCTGCGCACCCACGCGCTCCACCAGCGCCTGCTGGAGCTGTGGGTCGAAGCCGAGGTGGCCCGGCTCACCGGCGAGCGGCTGCGCCAGCAGCTCGTCGCCGGACAGCCCGGCCCTGAGGGGTCGGGCATGAAGCTCACCTTCGCCCGGCTCAACCAGGAGATCAGCGGCCTGGAAGTCGAACTCCTCGGCGAGGAGGGCCTCCTGTACGAGGACTGGACCATGAGCCGGCCCGAACTCGTCGACTTCACCGGCCGCGACGCCGGATACCGCTACCTGCGTGCCAAGGGCAACAGCATCGAGGGCGGCACCAGCGAAATCCTCCTCAACATCGTCGCCGAACGCGTCCTCGGCCTGCCCGCCGAACCGCGCGACGACAAGGACCTCGCCTGGAAGGACCTGGCCCGATGACCGACTCGCCCCTCCCGAGCGCCCCCCTCGACCTGCTCTACTCCGAGACCGAGGAGGAACTCCGCTCGGCCGTACGGTCGTTGCTGGCCGACCGCTGCGACGCCGCGACCGTCCTCGCCCGGGCCGAGAGCGGCCGCCCGCACGACCCGGCCCTGTGGGACACCCTCGCCGCCGGGATCGGCGTCGCCGGGCTCCTGGTCCCCGAGAAGCTCGGCGGCCAGGGCGCGGGCCACCGCGAGGCCGCCGTCGTCCTGGAGGAGCTGGGCCGGGCCGTCGCCCCCCTGCCCTACCTGACCAGCTCCGTGCTCGCGACGGAGATCCTGCTCGGCTGCGACACCGCGGACGTCGCGCCGCTGCTGCGGGAGCTGGCCTCCGGCCGACAGGTGTGCGCGCCGGCCGTACCGCTGACCCTCGCCCCGGGCGCGCCCCTGCCGGCACTGGTCCGCGACGGCGGCGGGGGAGTGCTGACCGGCGCCGTCACCTCCGTGGCGGACGCGGCGGCCGCCGATGTCCTGCTGGTCCTCGCCGACACCGGGCTGTACGCCGTACCGGCGGCCTCGGCCGAACTGACGCCCCTGGTACCGCTGGACCTGACCCGCCCGCTCGCCCGGGTCACCTTCGACGCCGCCGCCGGAACGCGGCTCGCGGACCCGGTGACGGCCCGGGCGGCGGTGGCCGGCGCCCTGCTGTCCGGTGCCGGTCTGCTGGCCTCCGAACAGCTCGGGATCGCCGAATGGTGCCTGACGCAGACCGTGGAGTACGTGCGGGGCCGGCACCAGTTCAACCGGCCCGTCGGCTCCTTCCAGGCCCTCAAGCACCGCCTCGCCCGGCTCTGGCTCGATGTGGCGTCCGCGCGCGCCGCCGCCCGGGCCGCGGCCGACGCGCTGGCCACCGGGTCGCCCGACGCGCCCCTGACGGTGGCCGTCGCCCAGGCCTACTGCTCGGGCGTCGCCGTCCGGGCCGCGGAGGAGTGCGTCCAGCTGCACGGCGGCATCGGCATGACCTGGGAACACCCGGCCCACCTCTACCTCAAGCGGGCCAAGGCCGACTCCCTCGCCCTCGGCACGGCCGGCCACCACCGGGGCCTGGTCGCCGACTTCGCGGAACTCCCCGCGCCGTAACGGGCGCGGGGCCCCCGGCGGAGGCCGCCGGGGGCCCTCGACGGCCCGTCAGCCCGCCGTGGCGGTAGTGGCCGTGGCGGCGTCCGGCGGGCGGTGGGTGCGGAACGTACGCCGGTACACGTCCGGGGGCACGCCGAGCGCGCGGTGGAAGTGCCGGCGCAGGGTCGTGGCGGTGCCCATGCCGGTGCGGGAGGCGATGAGTTCGATGCTGTCGTCGGTCGTTTCGAGGAGCTCCTGGGCCCGGTGGATGCGCTGGGTGTGCAGCCAGCGCAGCGGGGTGGTCCCCGTGGCGGCGGCGAAGCGGCGGGTCAGGTTCCGGGTGCTCATGTTCATCCGGCGGGCCAGGTCGGGCACGGTCAGCGGTTCGTGCAGCCGTCCGGCCGTCCACTGCAGCAGCTCCGACAGCGCGTGGCCGGTGTCGGCGGCCGGCGGCGCGGCGATGAACTGCGCCTGCCCGCCCGCGCGGCGGGCCGGCACCACCAGCCGGCGGGCCAGCGCGTTGGCGACGGCCGCGCCGTGGTCGGCGGTCACGAGGTGCAGGCACAGGTCCATCCCGGCGGCCTTGCCCGCGGAGGTCAGCACGCCCCGGTCGTCGATGTAGAGGACGTCCGGGTCGACCTCGACGCGGGGGTAGCGGGCCGCGAGCGCGGCGGTGTGCTCCCAGTGCGTGGTGGCGCGACGCCCGTCCAGCACGCCCGCGGCGGCCAGCACGAACGCCCCCGTGCACAGCGAGACGATCCGGGCACCCCGGTCGTGGGCCGCCCGTACGGCCTCCACCAGGTCGCCCGGCAGGTCGGCGTCGACGTCGGCGCAGGCCGGGACCACGACGGTGTCCGCCTCGGCGAGGGCGTCGAAGCCGTGGGGGGTGTCGACCCGCAGCCAGCCGCCGAGCCGGGCCCCGCTCGGGCCGCACACCCGGAAGTCGTACCACGCGTCGGTCAGCCCGCGGTCGACGCCGAACACCTCGCAGGCCGCGGCGGCCTCGAACAGCATCGCCCCGTCGTACAGCGCCACCACCACGGACGTCATGTCCGAAAGTGTACGCATCTCGTCGTTTCGGCCACTCGTGCCGCCCCCGCGGGGCCCCGACCATGGGGCGCATGAGCACACACCATCCGACCGTCGCGGTCGTCGGCGCCTATGGCCACACCGCCGCCTTCGTCACCGCCGAACTGCGCCGCCGCGGCCACACCCCGCTCCTGGTCGGCCGGGACGCGGACCGGCTGTACGCCGCCGCCCGCGCCCACCCCGGCGCGCGGGCCCGCGTCGCGTCCCTCTCCGATCCGGCGGCCCTGGACCGCGCGCTGTCCGGGGCGGCCGCGGTCGTCAACTGCGCCGGCCCCTTCACGGACACCGTGCCCCCCGTCGTGGAGGCGGCGCTGCGCGCCGGCATCCCGTACCTGGACGTGGCCGCGGAACAGGCCGTCACCGTCGAGACGTTCCTGCGCTACGACGACCGGGCCCGCGCCGCCGGAGTGGTGGTCGTCCCGTCGATGGCCTTCTACGGCGGGCTGGGCGACCTGCTCGCCGGCGCGGCGATGGGCGACTGGCCGGACGCCGACGAGATCACGGTCGCGATCGCCCTCGACAGCTGGCACCCGACCGAGGGGACCCGCAAGACCGTGCGCCGCAACGCCGGCCGCCACCTGGTCTTCACCGGCAACCGGCTCGTTCCGCCCGAGGGTCCCCCGCAGACCTCCACGTGGGACTTCCCGCCCCCGCTGGGCACCCGGAAGGTCACCGCGCTCTCCACGGCCGACCAGGTCACCATCTCCCGCCACCTGCGGGTCCCGGAGATCCACGTCCGCATCAACGAGGAGCCCCTGCTCGACCTGGGCGACCCCGCCCCCGCCCACGGCGGTGGACGCCGACGGGCGCTCGGCGCAGACGTTCGTCGTCGACGTGATCGTGACCCGGGCCGGCGCCCACCGCCGGTCGACGGCGTCCGGCCGTGACATCTACGCGGTCACCGCGCCCCTCGTCGTGGAGGCCGCCGTACGGATCATGGACGGCCGGGCCGCCCGTACCGGAGTGGCCGCCGCGGGCGAACTCTTCGACGCCCGGGACTTCCTGCGCTCGCTCACCCCGGCCCACCTGACCTTCGACGCCGGCTAGAGCCCCCTAGGGCTGCACGGTGGCGCCCGCTTCCGGTGCCGGTTCCTCCGGTGTGTCGCCGAGCTGCTCGCGGAGGTAGTTCCAGACCACCGCGATCAGCGCGGCCACCGGGACCGAGAGCAGGGCGCCCACCACGCCCGCCAGGCTGCCGCCCAGGGTCACGGCCAGCAGGACCATCGCTGCGTGCAGGCCGAGCCCGCGGCTCTGGATCATGGGCTGGAAGACGTTGCCCTCCAACTGCTGCACCACGACGATGATCGCCAGCACGATGAGCGCGTCCGTCAGGCCGTTCGACACCAGCGCGATGAGCACCGCGACGAAACCGGCGAACAGGGCACCCACGATCGGCACGAACGCCGACACGAAGGTCAGCACCGCGAGCGGAAGCACCAGCGGCACTCCCACGATCCACAGGCCGAGGCCGATGAACACGGCGTCGAGCAGGCCGACGAACGCCTGGGACCGCACGAACGCGCCCAGGGTGTCCCACGCGCGCGCGGCCACGACCGGGACGTCGGTGGCGAGTCGGCCGGGGAGCTGGCGGGTGAGCCACGGCAGGAACCGCGGGCCGTCCTTGAGGAAGAAGAACATCAGGAACACCGACAGGACCGCGGTGACCACGCCGTTGACCACGGTGCCCACTCCGGTGACGAGCGTGGAGACCATGCTGCCGACGCTGTCCTGGATGCGGGCGACCCCGGCGTCGAAGGCGCCGGTGATCTGGTCGTCGCCGATGTTCAGCGGCGGTCCGGCGGCCCACTCGCGCAGCCGCTGGATGCCTTCGACGACGCCGTCGGCCAACTCGCCGGACTGCGAGGCCACCGGCACCGCGATCAGCGCCACGATGCCCGCGGCGACGAACAGGAACAGGACGGTCACCACCGCCGAGGCCAGGGCGGGGCGCCAGCCGCGCCGGCGCAGGAAGCTGGCCACGGGCCAGGTCAGTGTGGTGAGGAACAAGGCCACTATGAGCGGCCAGACGACCGACCACATCCTGCCCAACACCCACAGGGCAACGGCGGCCATGGCGAGGACCAGCAGCAACTCGACGGAGACGCGCGCCGATGTCCTGAGCGCGGCGGCGGCCTTGGTGGAACTCAACGTGGCAGGCATGGGGTCACCCTAGGGGTAGGACCCGACCGTGTCGGCAGCGGAGGGTCGGGTCCGTTCGTCCAGCGCATGTCCGGACGGACCAGCCACACCAGCGAGGACGAGCGCGAGGCCGAGGTGATGGCCAGCGTCATCCGGCAGCTCATGTACCGCGGACGCGAACTGCCGCCGAGCCGGCCCGCGAAGGGTGCCGAGAGCTGGGAGGCGCTGTTCGCCACACCGCACAGGAAGGCCCACCGCCGGAAATGATCAACATCCTCTTCTCGCGCACAGCCGTCGTACTGCTCGCTTTCGCGGCGTACTGGGTCCGGGGGCGGGGCGGCCACCGGCCGACGGATGACCGTGTTCTTCGCGGCCGAGCCCTCCCCGCGCTCACCTGGCCGGTCAGCCAGTTCCTGCGCCGCCGCTGGGAAAGGCGGTCCTTCGCCGCGCTCGAACCCCTGTGGAGCGAGGTCACGGCCGTCGTCGCCGAGCTCGTCCTCGACCAGGGCGGAGCCGGCGCCGACACCCGCGGGCAGGACGTCGACTTCCACCTCCACCGCCGCGTGATCGAGATCAACGACGGAGTGCCGGCCCTGCGCGGGTACCGTTCTCCCCAGGTGCAGGCGGCCGCGGCCGAGGCGGTCGCCGGCCGGGGCGAAAGCGACACCCCGGAAGGGAACGCGGAAGTGGAAGCAGCGGTTCTCACCGCGGCCGTCGCCGCGAAGCGGGCCGGGGAGGCGCCCGGCACGGTAGAGGCGCCGCCGGCCGCCGGCACGCACTCCCGCAGGGGCGACCTACGGGCCGAGACCGAGTGGCTCCTCCTCGTGACGCGCGCCTGTCTGCGGCACCGGCACCGGCCCCGGGGCACCGCCACTGCCGAGCTGTCCGTCTCGGCCGCCGGGTCGGGATCATGACCGACCCCCTGCAGGATCCCGGCTTCCTGCGCGATCCCTACGCGACCTACGACCGCCTGCGCGGCGCGGGTCCGGTCCAGAAGGTCCCCACCGGCTCCCAGGGGCACTACTCGTACCTCGTCACCGGTCACGCCGAGGCCCGGCAGGCCTTCGCCGACCCCCGCCTGTCCAAGGACACGGCCCGCTTCTTCGCCGGCCGGCCCTCCCACCGGAACCTGCATCCCGCCGTGTCCCGCAGCATGCTCGCGAGCGACCCGCCCGGGCACACGCGACAGCGGGGCGCCGCGGCGAAGCTCTTCACCGCGGGCCCCGTCGCGCGGCTGCGCCCGTACATCGAGCAGGTCGTCGACGGTCTGCTCGACGGCTGGGAGCCGGGCACCCCGGTCGACCTCGTGGAGGGCCTGGCCGCGCCGCTCCCCGTCACCGTCATCTGCCAGCTGCTCGGAGTGCCCGAGGAGGACCGCGCCATGGTCTCCCGATGGTCGAACGAGCTGTTCGCCGCAGGCCGGCCGGACCGCATCGACGCCGCGTCGCACGCCATCGGCGACTACATGACCGGCCTCGTCGGGTCCGCGCGCCGCGAACCCGGCGACGGCCTCCTGCACCTGCTGCTCCAGCAGGGCGACGAAGGGACGCTGGGCGCGGACGAGGTCGTCTCCCTGGCCGTGCTCCTGCTGGTGGCCGGCCACGAGACGACGGCCAACTTCATCGCCAACGCCGCCCTGGCCCTCATCCAGCACCCCGACTCCCTCGACCGGTTGCACCGGGACCCCGACCTGATCGCCTCCTCCCTCGACGAACTGCTGCGCTTCGACTCCCCGGTCGGGATCGCGACCTTCCGCTACACCACCGAGGCGCTCCGGCTCGGCGGGGTCGAGATCCCCGAGGGCGTTCCGGTCCTGATCGCACCCGGAGCCGCCAACCGCGATCCGGCCCGCTTCGCGGAGCCGCACCACCTCGACCTGGACCGGAACGCCGCCGGCCACATGGCGTTCGGGCACGGGATCCACCGCTGCCTGGGGGCGCCCCTCGCACGGGCCGAGGCGGAGATCGCGCTGCGGGCGCTCATCACCCGCTTCCCCGGGATGCGGCCCGCCGTCCCGAGCGAGGACCTCGCCTGGCGGCAGACCCGCCTGATGCGCGGTCTTCAGGCCCTGCCCGTCGTCCTGTAGGGCCCGGCGGCGCGGCGGGCCCGACCGGAGCGGCCGGGCCCGCCGGGCTGACCGGAATGCAGGCCGGGCCCTATGCGGCGGCTTGTCCGGAAAAGCTGTTGTGCGGCGCGCAACGCTGACATCATGACGCGTCAGCGGGGGGCGCGATCGCCGCACTGGCCGGAAAGGCGTGGGGTGGATCGGGACATGGAGTCGTTGCGCGCTGGGGATCCCACCCGAGTGGGTCCGTACCGGATCGTGGCTCGGCTGGGCAGCGGCGGGATGGGTTCCGTCTACCTCGGGCGCTCGCGGGGCGGCCGGTCGGTCGCCGTCAAGGTGATCCGCCCGGAACTGGCCGAGGACCCCGAGTTCCGGCGGCGGTTCGCCCGCGAGGTGCGGTCCGCGCGCCTGGTGAACGGCGTGTACACCGCCGGGGTCATCGACGCCGACCCGACGGGGAACCCGCCCTGGCTGGCCACCGCCTACGTCGCCGGACCCTCCTTGAGCGAAGCGGTCCGGGACCACGGGCCCTGGCCCGAGGAATCCGTACGGGCGCTGGCGGCCGGGGTCGCCGAGGCGCTGGAGGCCATCCACGTCCACGGCGTGGTCCACCGGGACCTGAAGCCGTCCAACGTGCTGCTCGCGTCCGACGGCCCGCGCGTCATCGACTTCGGTATCTCCGCCCTCGCCGACGCCGCCACGGAACTCACCCGCGCCGGCACCGTGATCGGCACCCCCGGTTTCATGGCCCCCGAGCAGCTCACCGGTGCGGGCGTCACCGCGGCCACCGACGTCTTCTCGCTCGGCGCGGTGCTGGCCTTCACCGCCTCCGGTACCGGGCCCTTCGGCGCCGGCACCACTCCCGAGCTGATGTACCGGGTCGTCCACGACGCGCCGGACCTCGACGCCCTGCCCGTCCGGCTGCGCGATCTGGTGGCCCGCTGCCTGGCGAAGGACCCCGCCCGGCGGCCCTCGGTCTCGGCGCTGCTCGACCAGCTGTCCGGCGGCCCGGACACCGACGCCGGCTCCCAGTGGCTGCCCCCGCACCTGACCCGCCTGTTGTTCGCGTCGACGGGACCCGGGCCGTCCGAGGGGCCCGGGTCGCCGGCCGATCCGGCCCCGCCGCCTGATCTCCGCACCCCACCGGGCCACGGCCCCGTCGGAGCGCCTCCGCCGGTCGGTGCGCCGCCACCCGTACCGCCGCACCCGCCGGTCATCACGGACACGCTGCGGGGGTACGGTCCCGCGGCCCCGGCGGGACGGTCCTCCCGCCGGAGCACCCTGACGGCCGCCGCGGCGGCGGTGGTCGCGGTCGGCCTGCTGGTCTGGCTGGTGCCCCGGATGACCGGGGCCTCCAGCGCCGGCGCCTCGTCCCCGATCTCCACGGCTCCCTCGCCGTCGTCCTCGTACGCGACGCCGACCGCCGGCCGGGGCGCATCGGGGAGCACCGCCGACAGCAGGACCTTTACCCCCGGCACGCGGACCGGCACGGCACGCCCCTCGGCCACGCGGACCGCGGAGCCGCGTACGTCCGAGCCGCGGAGCCCGTCGGCACGGCCCCTGCCGGTCGTCGGCTCGTGGGAGGGCACGTACCTGTGCGGTCAGGGCCTGACCCGGCTCCACCTCAGGATCACCTCGCCGGGAGGCAAGGCCCTGGAGGCGGTCTTCGCGTTCTCCGCGCACCCCGACAACCCGACGGTGCCGAACGGGTCGTTCACCATGGTCGGCTCGTTCGAGGACGGCCGGATGAACCTGAGGGCGGACCGCTGGATCAACCGCCCGCCCGGCTACCTCACGGTCGACCTCACCGCGGTCGTGGCGGAGGACCGCCCCGCGGTGCTGTCCGGGGCGGTGATCAGCACGGTCGCCGTCTGCACCCGGTTCGTGGTCGGCCGCCAGACGTAGACGTAACCCCACGTCCATGGCGGAGATCGCGTTATCGGCGACGAACTGCGGATCGACAACGCCGTCGGCGTCAACCTCTACAGCGCGCCAAGCCAATGGAGTTCGTGACCGCACTGCGCCCGATCACATTTGCCGCCGGACCCTTCCACCCGGCGCCGGGACGCGTGGCCATCACCTCGGAGAGCACCCGCCCGTACGTGCTCGGCCTGCGGCTGTGGCGCGCGGCCGAGGCGGAGCGGCCGACGCGCCGACTGCGGGAGGTGCCGGTGCTGGACGCGCACGCCCCGACTCCAGGGAGGTGAGGGGGCAGTTCCCCCGCGTGCGGATGTCCTGGTGGCACGCCCATCCGTGGGGGACCCTGACGGCGCCGACGGCGCCGGCCGCCGTACTGCGCCATCGTCGGCGCCCTGTTCATGTGACCCGGGGCGCGCGGGCCGACCGGTCAGGTGTGCAGGCGGCTGTTCGGGCCGTCCTGATCGCCGGCGCTCCCTTCGTTGAACCAGTAGTCACCGGCGGCCAGATACCGGAACGAGTGCGTGCTCTCCTTCGGCAGCTCGACCGTGACGGCCCGCTGCCCGTCCTCGCGGGCCCGCAGGGTGTGGGCGCCGGGCCGCCAGTCGTTGAAGTCGCCGACCACGCTCACCGGGCCGGGCGGAGTGTCCGCCGGAAGGACGAAGGTGACCTCGGTGCGGTCCGTGAGCGGGGTGCGCTCCAGCATGGGGAAGCTCCTGACGACTGGGGTGGGTGTGATGGCGTCCATCCTCGGATCCCCGGGCGCGGTCCGCATTCCGGAGCCCGGCACGTCACCACCGACGGTCCCTCACGCCACGTGAGGCAAAAGGTGCGGTCCGTGACGAACCGTGGCAGCGTGGGAAGGGCAGGCACCACCGGTACGTCGAGGGCACGCAGGAACCGAAGGAGTCGCCGTCATGGGCGGTACGCAGGACGGACGACAGGGACCCCGCAGGCACCCCGGTGAGCCGGCGCGCGACCGGGGTTGCGGACCGGACCCGGTGCACCCCGAGTTCGGCCGGACGTCCCGCGACCCGGACCGTGACGAACCCGCGCGGCGTCGTGAGGACGACCCGCAGCGCGAGCAGGAACAGCGCGACGAGGAGCTCTGACCGGAGCTCCACTCGCCCCCGTACGCAGGGCCCGGCCGGGAACGTAGCCCCCGGCCGGGCCCTGTCATGCCCGGCCCGCGGCGGGCGGACCGCTGACACGCAGCAGCACGAGGGCGGTGTCGTCGACCGCGCGGCCGCCGGAGTGGTCGGACGCGGCCCGCGACAGGCGGGCCAGGGTGTCCGCGGCGCCGAGCCCGTGGGTGGCGGCCAGGGCCCCGGCGAGCCGGGCCTCGCCGAACAGGGCCTCGCCGAACAGGGGGGCCGCGGTCGCGGTCGCCCGGACAACCCGCTCGGCCCGGCCTCGGCCGCGCGTCAGACGTTCCCCGCCGGGCCGCGCCGGCCGGCTTCCCGGGCCGTGCGCTCCAGGCGGTCGCGGTGGTCGCCCCACCACGCCGCGTCGCCGGGCGCCACGCTCGCGGCGCCGATACGCAGACCGGTGGTTCCGTCGATGAGTTCCCGCACGATGTCCGCGTGGCCCGCGTGGCCCGCGTGGCCCGCGTGCCGGTCGGTTTCGGCGATCATGTGGACCATGGCCCGGTGGAGCGTCACCTCGTCCCGCGCCCCCACGCCACCCGGCCCACCGCGTCCAGCCCCAGCGACTCGATCGTCTCGTCCGAGTGGGCCCAGACCCTCCGGTACGAGCCGACGATCTGCTCCCGCGTCTCGTCGGCCCGGGCCCACAGGTCCGCATTCGGCCCGGCGTCGCCCGTGATCCACAGCCCGGGCGCCACGAAGGGCCGGCCGAAGGAATCGCCGAAGTAGAGGGCCTCGGCGCCGGTCAGGTGCTTCACCAGACCCGGCAGATTGGTGCCGGACGCGGTCATCGGGCGGCGCACGTCGTACTCCGACAGCCCGTCGAGCTTCCCGAGGCGCACCTCGCGGGCGTCCTCTCATCGGCGCCCGCGCCGCCATCGACGCGCACGGCACGCCCCTCGCGGTCCTCATCCTCGCCGTCCTCACGGGTGTCACCGGCGAGGTCGTCCGGGACGTGCTATTCGGGGAGTTCCCGCCGCTCCTGCTGCGCGAGGAGGTGTACGCGACGGCCGCGCTCGCGGGAGCCGCCGCCTACCTCGGGCTGCACCGGGCCGGGACCCCGGACACGCTCAACACCGCCCTCTCCGCGGGCCTGGTCCTCGTCCTGCGGATGACCGCCGTCTTCCGCGGCCTGCACCTGCCCCGCCTGCGGCGCGTCACCGCCTGATCCCTATGCTCGCCGCATGACGGCCGCCATCACCCCGCTCTCCGCCCCGGACCTGCGCGCCCACCGCGACGAACTCGCCGCGCTCCTCCTCGACGTGGTCGCGGGCGGGTCCTCGCTCGGTTTCCTCGCCGGACTCGACCACGCGGGCGCCGCCGCCTGGTGGGACTCCCTGCTGCCCGCCGTCGAGGAGGGCTCCCTGGCGCTCTGGGTCTCCCGCTCGGACGACGGACGCCTCGACGGCACCGTCAGCTGGTACCGGGAGTCCAAGCCCAACGGCCGCCACCGGGCCGAGCTGCGCAAGCTGATGGTCCATCCGGCGGCCCGCGGCCGCGGCACCGCCCGCGCGCTGTTCGCCGAGGCCGAGGCGGCCGCCGCCCGCGCCGGGGTGGCGCTGCTGTTCCTGGACACCGAGACGGGCAGCGCCGCCGAGCGCGTCTACCGGTCCGCGGGCTGGACCGAGGTCGGCACCATCCCGGACTACGCCACCGACCCGGACGGCCGCCTGCACCCCACCACCCTCTACTACAAGCGGCCCCGGGGCGCCGCAGGGTGACCTCGCCCGCCGCGCCGCGTTAGACCCGTCGGCGCCGGCCACCGAGCGAGGGAGACCGTATGTCCGCAGCATCCACCGCCGTACCACTGACCCGCCGCGCGGTCCTGCGCACGGCCTTCACCGCGGCCGTGCTCGCCGGCACCGCCGCGGCGCTGGGGCCCGTACTGCGCGCCTGGCGGCCCCGCCAGACGCTCACGCCGGCGCCGCTCGCCGAGGAGACGTACCGCGGCCGGCACATCGCCGTGGACCGGGCCGGAGTGCGCATCGACGGACGCCCGCTGCACGTGATGCGCCGCGCCGACGGCAGCTACCTGAGCGGGATCAACCACTTCCAGTCCTATCCGACGCGCCTGGAACTGGCGCGCGCCGCCGTCGACGAACTGGGCTCCGCCCAGCTGGCGCTGGCGTCCGCCCCGCACCACGGCTGAGGCGAGGAGCCCCGACGTGTACACCCGGCAGAACCAGAAGGACCTGACCAGCGCGCAGAAGAAGCGCTTCACGGCGGCCGTGCTGGAACTCAAGCGCAACGGCACCTACGACTCCTTCGTGCGCACCCACGACAAGTACTTCGTGCCCGACCGCGACCGGAGGCTGCGCGTCGGGCACATGTCCCCGTCGTTCTTCCCCTGGCACCGGCGCTACCTGCTGGAGTTCGAGAAGCGGCTCCAGGCCGTCGACCCCGGCGTCTCGATCCCGTACTGGGACTGGACCACCGACACCAGCCCCGTCTCCCCGCTCTGGGCCGACGACTTCCTCGGCGGCACCGGCCGGGCAGAGGACCGGCAGGTGATGACCGGTCCGTTCGCCTACGACCGGGGCAACTGGACGGTCACCGTGGGCATCACGGAGTCCCGCTTCCTGACCCGGAACCTGGGCCGGCCGCACAACCCGATCGCCCTGCCCACGCCGGCCGAGCTCCAGTGGGCCCTCGACGACCCGGCCTACGACGTCGCACCCTGGGACTCGACGACCACCGCCGGCGGGTTCCGCAACAAACTGGAGGGCTGGGCCGCGCCCAGGAGCGAGCGCTGGCGCAACCACAACAAGGTCCACCAGTGGATCGGCGGCCACATGACGGGCGGCACCGCGCCCAACGACCCGGCGTTCTGGCTGCACCACGCCTTCGTGGACCTCATCTGGGACCGCTGGCAGCGGAAGCACCCCGGGTCCGGGTACCTGCCGGCCGCGCCCCCCGCCCTCGGCGACCCGCAGCGCGGCCGGGTGATCGCGCTGGACGAGCCGATGCCCCCGTGGGACGTCACCCCCCGCGAGATGCTCGGCCACGGCGGCCTCTACCGCTACGCATGACGCGAGGACGGCACGGGAAGGGCCCCCGCCGACCGGCGGGGGCCCTTCGTCGATCGGGCGATCAGGCGGTCGATGACCGGTGATCAGCCGCCGTAGCCCTCGGTGTGGTGCTCGCCGCCGCCCGACTGGTTGACGCAGGTGTTGCCGAACGCCGGGTTGAGCAGAGCGATCACGTTCACGGTGTTGCCGCAGACGTTGACCGGGACGTGCACCGGAACCTGGAGCAGGTTGCCCGACAGGACACCGGGGGAACCGACCGCCGCACCGTGCGCTCCGGCGTCGGCGACGGCCAGACCCGCGCCGGCGGCCATGGCGCTACCGGCGACAGCGGTGATGGCGACTGCCTTCGCGATACGCGACATCAAGATCTCCTCGTGAGAAATATGGGGCGCCGCAGAATCTGCGGCGTTTGACATGGCATACAACGCAGGGATGGCCAAGGGGTCACGGTCCCTGCGCCTACCCGGTGACGGAGAAGCGGACGGAGGCGAAGTACGGCCGCACCTGCGTGACGGTCCCTGGCCGCAGGACCTCCACGCGGCCCGCGCAGCCCGGCTCCCGGTAGAGGGTCGCCGTGCCCCGGGTGTGGTTCGTGACGGTCCTGGTGCCGCCGCCCTCCGCCTCGACGCAGCCGTTCGGCGCGGTCAGCCCGTGCACCCGGTCGTCCTGGCCGAGGTACTGGAAGTCCGGCCCGGTGGCGGCGCGGGCCGGACCGCCGGCCAGCGCGGCGGCCGCCAGCAACAGCACGGGCACCGTCCCGGAGCGGACGGCGCCGCGCGCGGTGGGGTCGATTCGCGGGGGTCGGATGAGGGGTCGCATGAGGGATCGCATGCCGGACCAACCGGGACGCGCCCGGGCACGGTCACGCCTTGTCACCCGTGGTACGGCTGTGCGAACGTGCGCGGACCACACCTGTGCGGAGCGGCCGATTCCAGGAGGACGAGATGGGCGCAGCGGGCGGCGCGGGCACCGGACCCGGCGGCACCGGACCCGGCGGCGACGGGCCTGGTGGCGACGGGCCTGGTGGCGACGGGCCTGGTGGCGACGGGACCCGCCCCCGGGTCCGGACCCGGTACGGCCTCGTGGAGGGGCGGACCGGCGCCGCCGGGACCGCCGTGTTCCTGGGCGTCCCGTACGCCGCGCCGCCCGTCGGAGCCCTCCGCTTCGCGGCGCCCGCGCCCCCGGCCGCATGGGACGGCGTGCGCGACGCGGGCGCCTACGGCCCCACCGCGCCCAAGGTGCCCTACCCGGACACCTTCGCCGCGCTGCTGCCCGACCCGGAGATCCCGGGGGACGACTGCCTGAGCGTCAACGTGTGGACCCCCGATCCGGCGCCGGCCGCCCGGCTGCCCGTCATGGTGTGGATCCACGGCGGGGCGCACACCCGCGGCTCCTCCGCCGTCCCGGTCTACGACGGCTCCGCCTTCGCCCGCGACGGGGTCGTGCTGGTCTCCTTCAACTTCCGTCTCGGCGTGCTCGGTTACGGGCTCTTCCCGGACGCCCCCGCCAACCGAGGCCTGCTCGACCAGATCGCCGCCCTGGAGTGGGTCCGGGACAACATCGCGGCCTTCGGCGGCGATCCCGGACGCGTCACCGTCTTCGGCGAGTCGGCGGGGGCCATCAGCATCGGGGCCCTGCTCGCGGCGCCCCGCGCCGCCGGGCTCTTCGCCCGGGCCGTCCTGCAGAGCGGCGCCCCCGAGGTGCTGCCGCGCGACGGGGTGCGCACCATGGTCCGGCGGATGGCGTCCCTGCTCAAGACGCCGGCCACCGCCGGGGCGTTCGCCGCCACCCCGCTGCCGACCCTGCTCGCCGCGCAGGGGGCCGTGCTGCGCCGGTCCGGGCCGCTGCTGGGCGGGCCGGCCTTCGGCCTGGTCACGGACCCGGACACGCTGCCCGAGGACCCCCTCGACGCCCTGGCCGGCCGGGGCGTCTGCGGGGACGTGCCCCTGCTGGCGGGCTGGACCCGCGACGAGTACCGGCTCTGGCTCGCCCCCACGGGAGGGATGCGGCTGCTCGACCGGATGGGCCCGGCCGCCGTGGAGCTGGCGCGCCTGCGCGCCGGCAAGGACCGTGCCGCCGTACGGGACTTGCGTGGCTCACTGCCGGGCGCGAGCCCGGCCGAGCTCGCCGGGCAACTGCTCACCGACCGGCTGCTGCGCGACCCGCTGCGACGGCTGGCGGGTGCGCGGCGGCCCGCGCCGAGCTTCCTGTACGAGTTCGGCTGGAGCTCGGGCGTCCCCGGCCTCGGCTCCTGCCACGCGCTGGAGCTGGGCTTCGTGTTCGACACCCTCGACGTGCCGGAGTCCGCGTGGCTGGCCGGACCGGATGCCCCGCGGGAGCTGGCGCACGAGATGCACGCGGCCTGGGTGAGCTTCGCGGTGACCGGCGACCCGGGCTGGGAGCCCTGGAACGGCAGCGGCCCGCCGAAGGCGTTCGGCGGGCCGGAGCGGGAGCCTGCACGGGAGGTCGCGGCGCCGCGCCGGTGAGGCGACGGGCAGCGGAGCAGGCGGGGGAGGCGGAGGCTACTCCACCGGTCCCTCCATCACCTTGCTGATCTCCTGGATGGGGCCCTCGCCCATGTTCGGGACGTAGGTCTTGGCGTTGTGCTGGCCGCCCTTGATGACCCTCAGGGTGGTGTGCACCGGCCCCTTGCCGTACGTGGCGATGAACTTCTGCACGTCGGGCAGGGTCTTCTTGTTGTTCTCGCTGTCGCCCACCTGGAAGGCGAGGTAGACGTCCGGCCCCTTGCTGTCGATGAGCTGCTTCGCCAGCAGTTCCGGGTTGTTCTCGGCCTTCTCCTTGTCGTGGCCCTTCCACAGTGAGGAGTCCGGGACGACGTCCGGGCCGGAGGCGATCACGGCCTTGAACTTGTCCGGGTGCTTCAGCACGGCCTTCAGGCCGGCGAACCCGCCGGTCGACGAACCCATGAACGCCCAGCCGTCACGGGACTTGACGGTGCGGAAGTTCGCCTTCATCAGGTCCGGCACGTCCTCGGTGAGCCAGGTGCCCATCTTCGGCTGGCCGGGGATGTCGGAGGCGTCCCAGTAGACGCCCTTGTCGTCCGGGCCGGGGTTGAGCACCGGCATCGCCAGGATGAAGGGCTTGCTCTTGCCCTCCGCGTACCACTTGCTGATGCTGGTCTGGAGGCCCAGATCGGTGCCCATCCAGTAGTTGCTCGGGTATCCGGCGCCGCCCGGCAGGGCGATCATCACCGGGAAGCCGCTCTTGGCGAACTTCGGATCGTTGTACTCCTTGGGCGCCCAGACCCACACCTTGCCCTTGAAGCCCGACTTCTTGCCGTCCAGCGTGGTGACGGCGATGTGCGTCCCGTCCGCCAGGGTCGCCGCGTTCTTGAAGTCGGCGGCCGGGCCCGTGGGCATCAGCATCTTGGAGTTCACCGGCTGCGGGGCCTCCGCGCCGGCCTTGCCGGAGTCGGCCGCGGGCGGCCGGCCGAACGAGACCGCCGCGCCCTTGTCGGTGAACGGGGGTATCTCGTAGTGGTTCATCACGAGCGCCGCGATGCCCGCGAGCGCCAGGACGGACGTGCCGGCGATCACCCAGCGGCGGACCCGGGACTTCCGGGGGCGCGGGGCCTCCGGCGGCTCCTGCCCGTACTGCTCCTGTGCGTAGGGTTCCTGGCCGTACGGCTGCTGACCGTACGGCTGTTGCCCGTGCCGCTCCTGGCCGTACGGCTGCTGCTCGTACCGCTGCTGTTCGTACGGTGGCTGCGGCGCCCCGTGGTGCGGCTGCTGCCCGTACTGCTGTCCGCCGTGGGGCGGCTGGGGCCGGGACTGCCGCCCTTCCGGCCGGTACGGCTGGTGCTGCTGCCCGTCGGGTGCGTACGACATGTGCGGTGGCTCTCCGGAGGTGGTGCTGCCTGGGTGGGGCGGGGTGGTCTGGCGTGGGTTCCTTCCGTTCGAAGGATGTACGAAAGCATGCCAGGGTTCCGCGTTTTCCCTTCTCTTGGGGTGCTCTAGGCCAAGACCTTGCCCGGCTCCCGCCGGACCCGCGAAGTTTCCGGTCCGTTGGCCGACCGGCCCTGGCCCCCTCGGGGTCCGCCGGGTACGGTGCGTCCGCGCAGCCGCCGGACCGTTCCGCCCGGAGCTCCCGAGCCGCGCCGGGCAGGCACCGGGCGCGCACCCGTACCGAGAGGCCCTGATGACCCTCCAGCGCCGGATGCCGATCCTCGCCGTCGTCCTCGTCCTGCTCGCCGCCGTGGCGGTGGGCGCCGTGCTGCGGGCCTCCTCCCGGGCCGACGAGAAGGACCGGGCCAGGGAGGGCGGCTTCCGGGTCTCCCGGGGCGCGGTGTCCCTGGCCCCCGGCGACGGCGGCCGGCGGATCGTGTTCCGCACCATGGCCTGGGGCCCGCACCGCGACGAACTCGCCACCGTCCCGGCCGCCGAGCCCGGGGGTGACCGCACCGCCTCCGGGGTGAGCTGTCTGCGCTTCCACGCGGCGGCCGGCACCGGGATCTGCCTCCGGGCTATCGGGGACGGAGTCCAGGGCGGCTACCGGGCCGTCGTCCTGGACGCCCGGCTCGCCGAGGTCGCGGCGTACCCGCTGGCCGGCATACCGACCCGCGCCCGGGTCTCGCCCGGCGGACACCTCGCCGCGTGGACGGTCTTCGTCGGCGGGGACTCGTACGCCGGTACCGACTTCTCGACGCGGACCTCCGTGGTCGACCTGCGTACCGGCCGCCTCGACGCCTCGCTGGAGGACTTCGCGGTGGTCCGGGACGGCAAGCCGTACCGCAGCGCCGACGTGAACTTCTGGGGGGTCACCTTCGCCGCCGACGAGCGGACCTTCTACGCGACCCTGGCCACCGGCGGCCGGACCCACCTGGTCCGCGGGGACCTGGTGGCGCGGACGGTGACGACGCTGCGCGAGAACGCGGAGTGCCCGTCGCTGTCGCCCGACGGAACCCGGGTGGTGTTCAAGAAGCGGGTGCCCGGGCGGCCGGCCGAAGCACCGTGGCGGCTGTACGCCCTGGAGCTGGACACGCTGGCGGAGACCCCGCTCGCCGAGGAACGCAGCGCCGACGACCAGGTCGTGTGGGCGGACGACCGGACCGTCGTCTACTCCCTCCCGGGGGACTTCGGGGCGGACCTGTACTCCCTGCCGGCCGACGGCACCGGCGCCCCGGCCCCGCTCATGTCCTCGGCCCTGGGCCCGGCCTTCCTCGACTGATCCGGACCGGAGTCGTGCGGGCGGACGGTTCGGTGCGGGGTGATCGAGGAAGGCCGGGGGACGGGAAAGGCGCGGCGCAGGACCGTTCAGGCCCCGGCCGGGAGGGCCCGGGCCGGGAGCGACCGGGCCGGGACTAGGCCGGCACCAGGGTCCTGCGGCGCCGCTTGCGCTGCGCCGCGGGCGACAGCTTCAGCTCGATGACCGACCGCACGGTCGGCCACTCCTCGTCGAGAATCGAGTAGAAGGCCGTACTGCGGACCGCTCCGTCCAGCCCCCGGGAATGGGCCCGGCGGACCCCCTCGGAGGTGAAGCCGAGGCGTTCCATCGCGGCTCGGGAGCGGCCGTTGCGGGCGTCCGCGCGCAGGGAGATACGCCGGACGCCCCAGGTCTCGAAGGCGTGGCGGAGCATGAGGAGCTTCGCCTCGGTGTTGATGCCGGTGCCCTGGGCGCCCGGGGACAGCCAGGTATTGCCGATCTCGGCGGCATCGGGGATCGCCGTCGCCGGATCGCCGAACGGGACGCCCGGCACGGCGGGCCACACCAGGGGCCCCTGCCAGTAGTCGAGTTCCAGGAACCGGGTCGAACCGACCACCCGTCCGTCGGTGGCTCTGACCACCGCGAACGGGAGCGATCGACCCGCCGCCTGATCGGCGAGGGCACGGTCGATGTACTCGTGGGACGCCTGCAGCCCGTGCGGCACGGGGGTGAAGGCGTAAGTCGTACGATCCTCGGCCCCGGCCACGGCCAGGGCCTCGGTGTGGTGGGGGGCGAGGGGCTCGAGCCGCACGGTGCGGCCGGCGAGGAGTACGGGTACGGGCACGGAGCCTTCGGTCCTTCTAGGCGGTGGGGTGGTTGCACAGTCTGCGTCCCTGACGTCGCCCCCCGTGCAAAACACGAGTGAAAGGCAACGGGCTGTCAGGTGAACGCGAGTGGCTCAATGTAGCCCCTTAAAGTCCTCTCATGAACCCCCGATTCGGCAATGGCGCGCGACTCCTTTTCGATGATCTCGGTCCCCGCCCCGGGACGCCCGTAATCCTGATTCACGGACATCCGTTCAACCGCACGATGTGGGCCCCACAGACGGCCGCGCTGACCGCCGCCGGCTACCGGCTCATCACTCCTGACCTGCGGGGATATGGGGAAAGCCCGGTGATCCCCGGCAAGGCCATGCTCGCCGATATGGCGGACGACCTGGCCGTTCTGCTCGACCGCCTGGAAATCGGACAGGCGGTCGTCGGCGGTGTGTCCATGGGCGGGCAGATAGCGATGGAGATGCGACTGCGCCACCCGTGTCTGGTACGCGCCCTCGTCCTCTCCGACACGTCCCCGGTTCCGGAGACGCCGGAGGGTGCGGAGTTCCGCCGGGCGGCTGCCGAGCGGCTCCTCGCGGAGGGAATGGGGCCGTACGCCGACGAGGTCATCGACAAGATGCTGGCGCCCTACAACGTGACCGGGATGCCCGCCGCCGCCGCGCATGTGGGCGCGATGATGCGCGCGACCGATCCCCGGGGCGCGGCCGCCGCCCTGCGCGGCCGCGCGGAGCGTCCGGACTACCGGCCGGTGCTCGCCGCCGCGGGCGAGCCCTGCCTGGTGGTGGTCGGCGCGGACGACGTCTACACCCCCGTTGCCGAGGCGCGGGCGCTGCACGAGCTGATGCCGCACTCGGTGCTCGCCGTCATCGAGGGGGCGGGCCACCTGCCGGGTGTGGAGCAGCCGGAGGCCTTCAACCGGGTGCTGCTGGAGTTCCTCGCCGGGTTGTGACCCGGTCCGGGGTCTTTCGTCGTGTGCCGGGTGCCCAACGGCGCTGAGCAGCCGGATCCGCTCCAGGTGCAGCAGCGGGGTGCGCGCGCGGGCACGTCGAGGCGGTCGGCGTCGTCGAGGGACGCGGTGACCGTGTCGTGGCGCCGCTCCCCGGCCGCGGCGGGCCACCTCACGCTGCTGGTCAACGCCGTGGGCGTGGAGGTGAAGCCGTCCGGCCGGGGCCCGCCCCGCCGGGCGCCGGCCCGTGCCTGAGATCATCGGGGCATGCACTGCGTGGGGGAACCGGGCGCCGGGCGCGCTCCCGGCACCGGACCGGGAGCCTGACCTTGGACGACGTACTGCGACGGCTGGCCGCCGTCGGGCCCTTCTTCGCCGTTCCGTCCGGGAAGGAGCCGCCCGGCCCCGGATTCCGGCCGCTGGGCGAGCTGTACGGGGAACACCTGGAACCGTACGTGGCCGAGGTGGGCCGCCGGATCGGCACCGGACCGGACCGGGTGGCCGCCTCGACCGCGCAGTTCGGCATCGCCTCGCGGCTGTGGTCGCTCGGACTCGGGTGCCTCGCGCTGGCCGGGCGGGTGCCGGATCTGGACGCCGGCCGGGTGTGGTGGCGGCTGCCCCGCGCGGGCTCGCTGGAACTGTGGCTGCCCGAGCCCGGCGCGCTGCCGGCCGGGGCGCTGGCGCAGACCGTCCTCGGGAACCTGGACCTGCTGGACACAGGCCTGCGCGAACGGTTCGGGGTCTCGCCCAAAATCCTGCGGGGCAACGCCGCCTCGGGGCTCGTCGGAGCCCTGCGGGTGCTGACCGACCGGATCGAGGGGGACGCGGCCGTGGACGCGGCGGCCGCGCTGCTGGCCGGCAGCGGGCCGCTGGCCGGCACCGGCACTTTCCTCCACGAGCCCGGGCTCGGCGTGGCCTTCGTCCGGAACAGCTGCTGCCTCTACTACAAGGTGCCGGGCGGCGGCTTCTGCGGGGACTGCGTCCTGCGGACCGGGTAGGCGTCGCGCCCGCCCAGCGGTGCCCCCGCCGGAGCGGGGATCCGCCGGGCGCGCGGGTGAAACCGAAACGGGGCCGTCGGGCGCAGTTGCACTGCCCTCGACGGCCCCGCAGCAGCACTGCGACGTCGTCCTAGAAGGTGAGGCTCCAGGAGTCGATCTTGCCGGTGTCGCCGCCGGCGTTGTCGTTCACCCGGAGCTTCCAGGTGCCGTTCGCGACCTCCGAGGAGGCGTTGACCGTGTAGGTCTGGTTGATGTTGTCGGTGCTGCCGCCCGAGCGGTTGTGCACCGTGTACACGGAGCCGTCGGGAGCCACGAGGTCGACCTTCAGGTCGCCGATGTACGTGTGCACGATGCTGACGCCGACCTTGAGCGTGGCCGGGGCGTTGCCCGTGACCCCGCTCGCCGTGACCGGGCTCTCGACCGTGGTGTTGTCGCCGATGGCGAAGTCACCCGTGTTCTCGAAGAACTTGCCGGGGGGCGGGGTGGAGCCGACGGCCTTGAGGGCGTCGGTCTGGCCCTCGCCGAAGAAGCCGTTCCTGGCTGTGGTGCCCTTGCAGCGGGTGTCCGACGGGCAGGCGACGTCGTTGGCCTGGGTGGCCAGCTTGTCGCGCAGCTGCGCCGGGGTGATGCCCGGGTTGGTGCTCGCCAGCAGCGCGGCCACGCCCGCGACGTGCGGGGAGGCCATCGACGTACCGCTCATGCTGCCGTACTTGCCGCCCGGCAGGGTGCTGTAGATGCCGGTGCCGTCGCCGCCGGGCGCTGTGATGTCCACAACGTTCAGGCCGTAGTTGGAGTACGAGGCCTTCGCGGTGGTGCCCATCGCCGAGACCGTGACCACGCCCGGGAGCTCGGTCGGGATGTCCAGGCAGGCGTTGGTGATGGTGCGGGTGACCGGCGTCGAGTCGTTCGGGCTTTCGGTGTCGGTCGTCTTGTTGGCCAGGTCGAGGTTGGAGTTGCCGGCCGCGGCGACCTGCAGCGAGCCCTTGCCCTCCGCGTACTCCTGGGCGCGCTTGACGCCCTCGATGATCGCGGCCTGGTCGGCGTTGTCCGGGCAGTTGAACTGCCACGGGTCGGTGTAGTAGCTGTTGTTGGTGACCTTGAAGCCGTGGTCACCGGCCCACATGAAGCCGCAGACGGTGTTCTCGGCGAAGAAGAGCGAGGAGCCCGGCTCCGCGATGCGCACCGAGGAGATCTTCACGCCCGGGGCCACGCCGATGACGCCCTTGCCGTTCTTGGCGGCGGCGACCGTGCCGGCCACGTGCGTGCCGTGGGTGCCGACGTCACGCCAGGCGCCGGCGCGGGTGTCCGCCTTGCCGTACGCGCAGGAGGCGGAGTCCGCCGCGTTGAAGTTCGGTGCCAGGTCCTGGTGCTGGTCGTCCACACCGGTGTCCAGGATGCCGACCTTGACGCCGGCGGAGCCCGTGGTGACGGCCCAGGCCTGGTCGGCCTTGATCTGCGTCATGTCGGCGCGGACGGGCTCGCCCGAGCCGGTCGCGGACTGCGCCGGGTTGGCGGGCAGCGCCGGGTTGTAGGCGTCCGCCGGTACGTCGGAGGTGCGGGTGGCGCCGACCTGCTGGACTCCGCTGACGCCGCGCAGGGTGGCGGCGAAGGAGGCCGAGGAGGAGTGGGCGACGATGACGCCGATGGCGTCGTAGTACGCGAAGACCGTGCCGCTGTTGGCGGTGACGGCGGAGCGCACCGCCGAGCTGTCACCAGGGGCGGTGATCACGAGGTAGGCGCGGGTTCCGGCGGCCCAGGTCGCACTCTGGGAAGTCGGTGCCGCTGCCTGCGGCGCGGGGGCCGGGGCCGGGGCGGCGGGGGAGACCGGGGCGGTACCGGCGAGCGCGGCGGGGGCCCCGAAGGCGAGCGCCGCACCCAGGGCGGCGGCCAGCACCAGGGTGCGTCGAGGTCTGCTGGATATGTGGGGTATCAATGCGTCCTCCGATGACCCGGTGGGTCGCACCTACCGGGCCGTACGAAACGAGTGGTGGACGCAAGATGTCAGACACATGCCCCGGTGCGGAAGTACCTTTTGCAAGACGGGGGTTCGTTTATCGGTGGCGGCTAACCGAGTATGGGTGAGATGTGTGGTCTGTGCCGGGTCCGACCGGGCTGGGCACCGTGGGGGCGAGCCCGGCCCGGCCTTCCCGTGCGGGCGTTCCGGTCAGGCCGGGACGCCGTCCTTGTCGCCGTACGGCTGCACCGGTACGGCATCCTTCCCGGCGCCCTCACCGGTGTCCTTCCCGGCGCCTCCGGCCCCGCCGAAGTCGCCGCCGTGCGCGTCGTCGACCAGGGTGCTCTCGTCGAACGGCAGGCGTCCCGCCAGGACTTCGCCGGCGCGCGCGTGGTCGAACTCCTTCGTCCACGTTCCGATGAGCACCGTCGCCACCGCGTTGCCCGCGAAGTTCGTCAGGGCCCGGGCCTCGCTCATGAACCGGTCGATGCCCACGATCAGCCCGACCCCGTCCACCAGTTCCGGCCGGTGCGACTGGAGGCCGCCGGCGAGGGTGGCGAGCCCGGCGCCGGTCACCCCGGCCGCCCCCTTCGAAGCGATGATCATGAACAGCAGCAGGGAGATCTGCTCGCCGAGGGCGAGTGGCTTGCCCATGGCCTCCGCCACGAACAGCGAGGACATCGTCAGGTAGATGGCGGTCCCGTCCAGGTTGAAGGAGTACCCCGTAGGCACCGTGATCCCGGTGACCGGGCGCGACACGCCCAGGTGCTCCATCTTGGCGATCAGCCGGGGCAGCGCCGACTCCGAGGAGGAGGTCGAGAGGATCAGCAGGAACTCCCGGCCCAGGTAGCGCAGCAGCGCGAACACGCTGACCCCGGTGCACACCCGCAGCAGCGTGCCCAGCACGACGAAGACGAAGAGCAGGCAGGTCGCGTAGAAGCCGATCATGATGACGGCCAGTGACTTCAACGCGTCGATGCCGGTGGCCCCGACCACCGCCGCGATCGCCCCGAAGGCGCCCACCGGGGCGACCCACATGATCATCGCCAGTACCCGGAACACCAGCTTCTGCACGTGTCCGATCCCGCGCAGCACCGGTTCGCCCGCGGCGCCCATGGCCTGCAGCGCGAATCCGGTCAGCAGCGCCACCAGCAGCGTCTGGAGCACCTCGCCGCCGGTGAAGGCGGACACCATCGTGGTCGGGATGATGCCGAGCAGGAACTCCGAGGTGCTCTCCGCCCCGCCCGCCTTGGCCTGCGCCTCGCCCGCGCTGCGCGCCGCCTCGGTCAGGTGCAGGCCGCTGCCCGGCTCCAGCAGGTTGCCGACCAGCAGGCCGATGGCGAGGGCCACGGTGGACATCACCATGAAGTAGCCGAGCGCGAGCCCGCCCACCGCCCCCACCTTGGCGGCCTTGCGGACCGATCCGATGCCCAGCACGATCGTGCAGAAGATCACGGGCGAGATCATCATTTTGATGAGGTTGACGAAGCCGGTGCCCAGCGGCTTGAGCTCCACGGCCACGCCGGGTGCGGCGAAGCCGACGGCGATGCCGAGCAGCACCGCGGCGATCACCGCGATGTAGAGATAGTGCGTTCTGTCGCGCCTGGCGGCCACGATGCCTCCTGGTGGTGAATACGTCCCGGGAGGACCATCGCCCGCCGATGTGACCCCGGTCACCCTTGCGTTCATTGAGTTCACGGCCGGGTGCACACTGAGCGTCATGTTCCGTTTGCCCCGTCCGCCGCGCAGCCTCGCCGGCCAGCTCTTCGCCATGCAGGTGCTGCTGGTCGCCGTGGTCGTCGCAGGCTGTGCCGTCTTCGCGTACGCGAACGCCCGAGGCCAGGCCGAGGAGGCCGCCCGCCGCCAGGCCGGAGCCGTGGCCCACGCGGTCGCGGACTCCCCGTCCGTGCGCGAGGCCGTACGGGAGGCCGTGCGCGGCGCCGATCCCTCGGCCCGGCTCCAGCCCTACGCGGAGCGGGTCCGCGTCGACTCGGGGGTCGACTTCGTCACGATCATGGCCCCCGACGGCCGGCGCTGGACCCACCCCGACCCGCGCCGGATCGGCGAGCCCTTCCTCGGGAACACCGCCCCCGCCCTGCGCGGCGAATCCTTCAGCGAGACCTACACGGGCACGCTGGGCCCCTCGATCCGCGTGGTCACCCCGCTCGACGACGGCGGCCGGGTCATCGGCATGGTCAGCGCCGGCATCACGGTCCGGGCGATCAGCGACCGGCTCGCCGCGCAGCTCGCCGCCCTCGCCTGGGTCGCCGCCGCCGCGCTCGCCCTCGGCGGCATGGGCACGTACGTGGTCAACGCCCGCCTGCGCCGCCACACGCACGGGATGAACGCCGCCGAGCTGAGCCGGATGTACGACTACCACCAGGCGGCCCTGCACGGGGTCCGCGAGGGACTGCTCATGCTCGACGGGCAGCGCAGGATCACCCTCGTCAACGACGCCGGGCGCGAACTGCTCGGCCTGGGCGGCGGGATGCGGGGCGCGGCCATCGCCGACCTGGGCCTGCCCGCTCCGCTCACCGGGGCCCTGCTGGCGGACCGCCCGCGGGTGGACGAGGTGCACCTGACGGCGGACCGGGTGCTCGTCGTCAACAGCTCGCCCGTCGCGGGCGGCGGCCGCCGCGGCACAGTGATCACGCTCCGCGACCACACCGAGCTCCAGTCGCTGACCGGCGAGCTGGACCACGAGCGCGGCTTCACCCAGGCGCTGCGCTCGCAGGCCCACGAGGCCGCCAACCGGCTGCACACGGTGGTCTCCCTCATCGAACTCGGCCGCGAGCGGGAGGCGGTGGAGTTCGCCACCGCCGAACTGGAGCTGGCGCAGGCGCTCACCGACGAGGTGATCACCGCGGTCGGCGAGCCGGTCCTGGTGGCGCTGCTCCTCGGCAAGGCCGCCCAGGCGCACGAACGGGGCGTGGAACTCGTCGTAACCCCGGACAGCCGCCGGCTCGCCGCGGGCGGTGGACTGCCGCCGGCGCGCGACCTCGTCACGGTGCTGGGCAACCTGATCGACAACGCGGTCGACGCCGTCGCGGGCGTACCGGCCGCGCGGATCGCGGTCACACTGCGTCCGGCGGGCGGCGAACTGCTCCTGCGGGTCGCGGACAACGGCCCCGGGCTCCCGGAGGGCGTGGACGTGTTCCGCCGCGGCTGGTCGGGCAAGGGGGAGGGGCGCGGGCTCGGCCTCGCGCTGGTCCGGCAGGTGGCCGACCGCTACGGCGGCACGGTCACCGCGGCGCAGGGACCGGGCGGCGGCGCGGAGTTCACCGTACGCCTTCCCCTGGCGGCCGCGGCGCCGGAGACCGGGGGCGACCCGGCGGGGGAGCGCCGGGCCGCCGGTCGGGTGCCCGAACAGGCCGCCCGGCGGGTGCCCCGGCAGGGCCCGGGCCCGCCGCGCGAGGCCCCGGGCGGGCGGGCGGGACACGCCGCCGGGCAGGACTCCCGGGCGGCGGCGGGGCCGGAGCCCCGGACGGCCCGGCCCGACGGGGACCGGGCATGACGGGCGGGGAAGTGCGGGTGCTGGTCGTGGAGGACGACCCGGTGGCCGCCGACGCGCACGCGCTCTACGTCGGCCGGGTGCCCGGGTTCACCGCAGTCGGCGCCGTGCACTCGCTCGCCGAGGCCACCCGCGTCCTGGACCGGACCCGCGTCGACCTGCTCCTGCTCGACCTGACCCTGCCCGACGGGCACGGCCTGCGCTTCGCGCGCGGGCTGCGCGCCGCCGGACACCCCGTCGACGTGATCGTCGTGACCTCCGCGCGGGACCTGGCCGTGGTCCGCGAGAGCGTCTCCCTCGGCGTGGTCCAGTACGTGCTCAAGCCCTTCGCGTTCCCCACCCTGCGGGAACGGCTCCTGCGCTATGCCGAGTTCCGCGCCACGGCGGGCGAGGCGGCCGGCCAGGACGACGTGGACCGGGCCATGGCGGCCCTGCGCGCGCCCCGCCCCGCCGAGCTCCCCAAGGGGCTGAGCGCGCCGACCCTTGACCGGGTCGCCGCCCTGCTGCGGGCGGCGACCGAGGGGCTGACCGCGGCGGGGGCGGCCGAGGCGGCCGGGATCTCCCGGATCACCGCCCGCCGCTACCTGGAGCACCTGGTGGACAGCGGCCGCGCGGACCGCACCCCCCGGTACGGCCAGGTCGGCCGCCCCGAACTGCACTACCGCTGGCTGGCGGCCGCGGCGGGCTCGGTGTCGAACGTGTAGAACTTCCGGTGGTCCAGCATGTCGGCCGGGGTCACGTCGTTCCACGGCCGCATCGTGTCGCGCAGGTCCACGACGTTCGCCGTGCCGGCCGCGGGCAGGTACGTGGACTGGGGGTGGCGGGCCTGCCAGTCGGCCCACAGCTTGTCCACGTAGGCGTGGTGCATCCAGAACACCGGGTCGTTGGGCGAGACGCCGGTGCCCATCTGGCCGCCGACCCACACGTGGACCCGGTTGTGCAGGTTGGCGCCGCGCCAGCCCTCCAGGTTGTTGCGGAAGCCGCTCGACGAGCTGTTCCAGGGGGCGGCGTCGTACACCGGCATGGCCAGCACGGCGTCGACCTCGGCCTTGCTCGGCAGCTGGGCGACGCCCTCGCCGAGGGCCCGGCGCAGGTACGCGCGCCCGTCCACCCGCACGTTCACGTTCCACTTGCCCGTCGCGTACGCGAACGGTCCGTCGAGGACCTGTCCGTCGCGGGCGCGTCCGGTGCCGCCGAGGAAGTCGGCCGCCCAGAGGGAGGAACGGGAGGTGCGGTCCGTGGTCCAGTCCCAGTACGGGAGCGCCACCGTCGCGTCCACCGCCTGCAGCGCCGCTTCGAACTCGAGAAGAAAGCGGCGGTGCCAGGGCAGGAAGGACGGGGAGCGGTGGCCCACCCGGTCGCCCGAGTCGGTGTCGCTCATGATGAAGCCGTTGTGGGTGGTGACGAACCGGTCGTAGCGACCGGTTCGCTTCAGCTCCAGCAGGGCGTTGGTGAAGGCGCGCTTCTCCTCCGGCGTGAGCGCGGCCTGGTTCTTGCGCACGGTCATGCCGCGCCTCCCATCGGTGCGAACGGGGCGAGGGTGGCGCCCTGGAGCTCGCGCACGGCGGCGCGGGCCAGCGAGGTCGGGTCGGCGAAGGTCTCGTAGTGGTTGACCACACTGATCCACGTGCCGTCGGCGTTCCGCATCACGTGCAGTTCGCGGCCGTCTATTCGGATGGTGGGCTGGCCGGGGGAGTGGTGGCCGCCGTGGTGGCCGCCCGCGCCCGGGGTGATCTGGATGCGGCGGCCCTTGTAGACCTCGTTGACCGTGCCCGCGTCGGTGGGTGTGGACGGGGCGGGGGCGGCGCTGGCGCTCGTGGCGGCAGCGGCGAGGCCGAGTGCGGTGAGTACACCGGCAGAGGTTCCCAAGGCCTGCCGGCGGGTGATCGTGTTCATGGAGCGAAGAGGTATCAGTGGACGGAACACGGTTGGCCTGTATCCGGACATGAAAGGATAAGTTGCTGGTAGAACAAGTTGGATGATCTTCCCGTTCGTACCGGCTCCAGCGGTGCGGACGGGAAGATCTACGCGGGTAACCCTACTGGGCAGTAATTTCTTCGGCGGACCCGGGCCCCTATGGGAGGGGTCACATCGCAGAGTCGGCCGGAAGCCGCACCGCGAACCGCCCGCGAACCGCCCGCGAACCGCCCGCGACCGCTCGTGGAGCTCCGTCGCGGGGCGTGCCGTACGCGCCTCCAGCCGTCCCCGATGGTGGCGGACTTCTTCCCGCGGTGTCGCCCGGGTCGGTCCGTGAAGGTTGCTGAAGGGAGGCCCAGGGCGGTTCAGTCGGGTGTGCGGCTTATTACCCTATAGTCCCGATATGGCTCTCCATGAGACGAAGGACGTATGGGGCCCTGACGCCGATTCGGACGTGTTCGCGTCCGCCCTCAGCGGCCAGATCCTCCCGAAGTACCGGATGCCCGACGACCACTCGCCCACCGAGGTCGTCTACGAACTCCTCCACAACGAGCTGCTCCTCGACGGCAACGCCGCCCAGAACCTGGCCACCTTCTGCACCACCTGGTCGGACGACGGCGTGCACCGCCTGATGAACGAGTGCCTCGACAAGAACATGATCGACAAGGACGAGTACCCGCAGACCGCCGAGATCGAGTCCCGCTGCGTCAACATCCTGGCCGACCTGTGGAACGCCCCCGAGAACACCACCGCGGCCGGTTGCTCCACCACCGGCTCCAGCGAGGCCGCCATGCTCGGCGGGCTCGCCCTGAAGTGGCGCTGGCGCGAGCGCCGCCGGGCCCAGGGACTGCCCACCGACCGGCCCAACCTGGTCTGCGGGCCGGTGCAGATCTGCTGGGAGAAGTTCGCCCGGTACTTCGACGTCGAGCTGCGCCAGGTCCCCCTGGAAGAGGGCGCCACCGGACTGCGTCCGCACCAGCTCGCCGCGCACGTCGACGAGAACACGATCGGCGTCGTCGCCATCCTCGGCGTCACCTACACCTGCGACTACGAGCCGGTCGCGGAGCTCGCCGCCGCACTCGACCGGATCCAGGCCGAGCACGGCTGGGACGTCCCGATCCACGTCGACGGGGCCAGCGGCGGCTTCGTCGCACCGTTCCTGCACCCCGACGTGGTCTGGGACTTCCGGCTGCCGCGCGTGGCCTCCGTCAACACCTCCGGCCACAAGTACGGGCTAGCGCCCCTCGGCGTCGGCTGGATCGTCTGGCGCACCGCGGACCTGCTCCCCGCGGAACTCGTCTTCGACGTGGACTACCTGGGCGGCGACATGCCTACCTTCGCCCTCAACTTCTCCCGCCCCGGCGGCGAGATCATCGCCCAGTACTACCTCTTCCTGCGCCTCGGCCGGGGCGGCTACCGCCGCGTCCAGCAGGCCTGCGCCGAAACCGCCCAGTACCTGGCCGGGGAGGTGGCCGCGATGGGGCCGTTCACCCTCCTGTACGACGGCAAGAGCGCACTGCCCGCCGTCTCCTACACCCTCACCGACCCGGCCGCGGCCGGGTTCAGCCTCTACGACCTCTCCGACCGGCTGCGGATGCGGGGCTGGCAGGTGCCCTCGTACCCGCTGCCGGCCGACCGCCAGGACACGGTCATCCAGCGCGTCCTCGTCCGGCACGGCGTGACCCGCGACCAGATCGCCCTGCTCGTCGAGGACCTGCGCCGGGCCGTGGAGCACCTCACGGCCTCTCCGCCGCCGGTCCCGGCGACGGAGCCGAGGTCCGGCTTCCACCACTAGGATCCGCCGAACCCCCGGAACCCCGGCGGGGCCGGGGTTCCGGGACCGTTCAGCGGGCCCCGAAGTTCTGCGTCCACCAGGGGCCGCCCGCACCCTGGTGGATGCCGACGCCGATGTCCTTGAAGGAACAGTTGAGGATGTTCGCGCGGTGCCCCGAGCTGTTCATCCAGGAGTCCATCACCGACTGGGCCGTCTGCTGGCCTTTGGCGATGTTCTCCCCGTACGTCGACCAGCGGTACCCGGCCGCGGTCGTCCGCTTGCCGGGGTCCGCGCCGTCCGGGCTGGTGTGCGAGAAGAAGTCCCGCTTCGCCATGTCGTCGGAGTGGCCCTGGGCGGCCGCGCGCAGCTGCGGGTCCTCCTTCAGCGGACCGCAGCCCGCCGTGGCGCGCTCCTTGTTGACCAGCGCGACGACCTGGCCCGCGACGCCCGGCGGAGCCGGCGCGGGCGCCGGGGCCGAGGGCTTGGGGGCGGGGGCGCTGGAGCGGC
Organism: Streptomyces sp. NPDC058619; assembly: GCF_042717785.1. NCBI lineage: Bacteria > Bacillati > Actinomycetota > Actinomycetes > Kitasatosporales > Streptomycetaceae > Streptomyces > Streptomyces sp. NPDC058619. The sequence continues at coordinate 10,483 of NZ_JBHXQN010000035.1, read as the reverse complement.
TCCTCTGCGGCGTCGGGCTCGCGCTCGGGCTCGGTGCGGTGGAGGGCGCCGCCGAGGCCGACGCGGACGGCGACGGGGAGGGCGAGGAGGACTCCGGCGCCGAGGCGGAGGCCGGGCCGCTGGGGAGGGGCGCGCCGGGGCCGGTGGCCGAGAGCGCCGCCAGCGGTGCCGGGGACACGCTGCCGCCGGCCTCGGTCGTGCCGGAGCCGGGGAGCGTGCCGAGGTACGCCAGCCCGCCGCCCGCGACACAGGCGGCGATCACGGCGCCGCCGACCACCTGGCGGCGGCTGCGGCGGCGCCGGCGCAGCGCGCCGCGGGAGGCCGCGACCGCCTCGCCGGAACCGGGCCCGCCGGCGGCCGGTCCACCGGCGGGCGCTCCGCCCTTGTCGCCCGCGCGGCGCCGGGCCGCCCGGCCGGGGCCCGACACGGTGGGGGTGAGCTGGGTGGCGGCGTTCGCGAAGTCCGCCCCGGAGCCGTCGGCGAAGGCCGCGGCCGCGTGGTCGAAGCCGGCCGCCCCGGCCGTGCGCATCCCTGCCAGCAGGGCCGCCGAGACCGGCACGAGGGCCAGACCGGCCAGCAGGCCCTCCGCCGGAACCAGGCCGCTCCACAGGCCGGAGCACCGTACGCATTCCCGGGCATGGCGGGCTATGCGCTTGCGCCACAGGGCGGAGGGCGCCCCGTTCCAGCCCGCGGTCACCTGCCGGAGCTCCTCGCACGGCGGCTGCGCGTCCAGGGCCCGCTCGACCACCCGGGCCGCCTCCAGCTGGGCCTTCATCCGCTGCACCCGCACCCCCGTGTGCTGCGGGGGCAGTTCCAGCGCGGCGGCCACCTCCGCCCGGGTCAGCTCGCCGGCGCACTCCAGCCACCACAGCGACAGCAGCGCCCGGTCGTCCGGCTCCAGCCACCGGGTGGCGCGGGCCGTCTCCCGGCGCTGGCCCGCCAGGTTGAGGCGGGCGACGGTCAGGTCCACGAAGTCGGCCCCGGGGTCGGCGACGTCCTCGGCCGCCTCCAGGCCGCTCGTGCCCAGACCGTTCTGGCGGGCCTGCCAGTGCGCCCGTACCCGGTTCATCGCGATCGCCACGAGCCAGGACCGGAAGCTGTCGTCCGCGCGCAGGCCGCCCAGTCCGTCGAGCGCCCGGAGCATGGTGTCCTGCACCACGTCGTCCACGTCGCAGGACCCGTTCAGGGCCCGCCCGACGATGTTGTAGACGAGCGGCAGGTGGGTGCTGACGAGCTCGTCCTGGGCGCGGGGATCGCCCGCGCGGGCCGCTGCCACCAGCGCTGCCGTGTGCTGAGTACTCATGTGATGTTCCCTGTCCGTACCGGCGGTCGATGATGCCCGATACCTGGGAGACCGTCGAGAGGGGCCTCGATAACGCTTTTCTCGAACACTTTTTCCGGACGTCCCTCCCGCGCGTCCCTCGTTCGCGTCCCTCTCGAACGTCTATCCCGAAGTCGGCCGGGCCGCCTCCGGGGCGTCCGGGCGCGGGTAGCGCCGCGCCGATGCGTCCGACTGGGCGAGCCGCCGCAGGCAGGCCGGCATCGCATCCCCCAGGACGGTGCCGACCACCACCCGCTCCGTGCACCGGACGGTCCAGGTCCTCCACCGCCTCCACCACCTTGCCGACGGCGGCCAGGGGCAGGCTCCCGACGTCGGTGAGGGCGCGGATCAAGTTCATTCTGCGGACGTGCCGTTCGCCGTAATGCGCCGGTTCGGGCTGCTCAACTTGCCCGTCGGCAGGAGGCCTTCGCGCAGATAGAACTTGATCGTGGGCACCGGTACGCCCGTGGTGCGGCTCAACGCGCCTATGCGCAAAGTGAATTCTCTCTTTCGTGCGGTCCCGGGGCTTGCGTGGGCGGGACGCCACCGGGGGAGACCTGAGGATCGCCCACTTCGTGGGCATGCACGCGCTCCAGCTGCTGCCCCTGCCGGCGCTGGCCCTCGCCTTCGCGGCCGTCCGCTGCGGCTGGGCCGTCGGCGAAGCGGTGCGCACCCGCCTCGTCCTCGTCGCGGGGGCCGGGCGGTGCAGGGCCGGGCGGTGCAGGGCCGCGCGGTGACCGGCCGCGCGGTGCACGGCCGCATCCGATCCGGGGAACTGCGGCTTCCCGCAGGTTCGTTGGGGTAGTCGAACGGACTTACGGGGAACCATAGGACGACACGGGGCATGTGGGGGGCGGCATGTCGGCATCTTTCTCGACCACGAAGTTCTTACCGGAGCTGTTCTCGCCGCGGCAGACCGCACCGGCGCGCGGGAACGCATCCGCGCGGGGCGGGCCCCGCGCGGACGCGGACGTGTGGCGGACTCCGGGCGGCCGGATTCCGCTGCTGCGGGACGTACCGCCCGAGCGGGCCGGGGCGCACCCGGCCGAGGGCCCGGGGGGACCGCCCGCGTACGTGCCGCGCGACGCCGAGACCCTGCTGCGGGCCGCCCTCGCCGAGCCCGGCCCCCGGTTCGTTCTGGTGGTGGGGGAGGCCCTCGCCGGTGCGACCCGGCTCGCGTACGAGGTGGTGCGGGCCGTTCACCCCCGGTACGCGTTCGTCCGGCCGCTCTCCCGTGCCGCCCTGCCCGAGGCGGTACGGGTCGCCGCGCGGCGGCGGCGCGCGGTGCTGTGGCTGGACGGCCTGGAGGACCACCTCGGGGCCGGAGGCCTCACGGCCGCGCACCTCGACGGGCTGCGCCGGGCGGTGGTGGTGGCCACGATGCGGGCCGCGGAGTACCGGCGGTACCGGGCGCGCGAGGCGAGCCGGCTCACCGGCTGCGACCGGGGTGCCTGGCGGGCCGAGTACGACCTGCTCGGCCGCGCGGTCGTGGTCCCCCTCGCCCGGTCCTGGACGCCGCGGGAACTGGGCAGGGCGGCCGCCCGCCGGGAGGACCCGCGGATCGGGGCCGCCCTGGATGCGGGGGAGGGCCGCGGTCCCGCCGAAGTCCTGGCGGGCGGCGAGCGGTTGGTGGCCCGGTGGACCGGCGGCCCGCCCCCCGGCGCCCAGCCGGGCGGCGCCGCCGTGGTCGCCGCGGCGGTGGACTGCCGGCGGGCCGGGCTGCGCCGCCCGGTGGCCCGCGCGTGGCTGCGGGCGCTGTACCCGGCCTACCTGCCCTCGCCCGACGGCGCGGAGTCCGCCCCGGACCCCGCGCCGGACGGGGGCACCGGCCCGGGGTCCGGGGCGGACTGCGGGAGGCGGGCTTCGGGCGGGGCGTGCGGGCCGGCTCCGGAGGAGGCGCGCGGGAGGCGCGCAGGGCAGACCCCCGGCGGGGGTTTCGGGGCGGGGTCGGGCCGGGGTCCCGGGGACGCGTTCGGCGGCCGTTCCGAGGGGGCTCCGGGAGGGACCCTCGGCGGCGGTTCCGGAGCGGATGTCGGCCGAGGCGCCGCTGCGGCAGCCGGACGGGACGCGGAGGAGGCGTTCGCGAAAGCCCTGGCATGGGCGTGCGAGGCGGTCCCCGGCGCGGCCGCGCGGGGGCTGCTGGCCGGGAGCGACCGGCTCGGGTACACGGCCGACCGCCGCCTGCTGGACGCGCCGGGGCTCGGGCCGGTTCCCGAGCACCTGTGGCAGGGGCTGCTGGTCCGCGCCGGGCCCGGGGACGCGTACGACCTGGGCCTCGTCGCCCGTCAGGAAGGGCGGCCAGCCCGCGCGGTACGGGCCCTCACCGCGGCCCGGCGGGGCGGGGTGGCCGAGGCGGAGCTGCCCCTCGCGCTCGCGGTCGGCGACGCGGGCCGGCCGCGCCGGGCCGCCGCCGACCTGGCCGCGATCACCCGGCGGCGTGAACTGCGGCTCGGCCCCCGCCACCCCGACACCCTGGCCGCCCGTCACCAACTGGCCTTCTTCACGGGGGAGGCTGGGCATCCCCGCGCCGCCGCCGCGCGGTTCGGGCTGCTCGTCGCCGACGCCCGGGCCGTGCTCGGCGCGGGGCATCCGGACACCCTGGCCGCCCGTCACCAGCTGGCGTTCTTCACCGGCGAGTCCGGCGACCCCCGCTCTGCGGCCCGGCAACTGGCGTCCCTGCTGGCCGACACCGTGCCCGTACTGGGGGCGGACCACCCCCGGGTGCTGGCCGTACGGCGCGGCCTGATCTGGTACCGCCGGGCGGAACCCGCCGACGCCGGGCGGGAGTGGGCCGCGCTGCTCGCGGACACGGAGGGCCGGCTCGGCCCCGACGATCCGCACACCCTGGCGGTCCGCGCCGGTCAGGCGGCGCTGGCGGCCCGTACCGGGCGCACCGCCGAGGCCGTGCGGGCCTGGGCTGCCCTGACCGCCGACCGCGCCCGCGTCCTCGGCCCGGAGCACCCGCACGTCGTGCACTCCCGGCTGGAGTGGGCGCGGGCGCTGATCGCCGCCGGGCGGCGGGGGGAGGCCTCCGCGCTGCTGTCCCGGGTGCTGGTGGAGGCCGGGGAGTTCCTGGAGCCGGGCCACCGCCACCTGTGGCGCGCACGCGCGCTCCGCGCCGGGCTCACAGCAGCGGAGCCAGGGCCTCCGTAGCGCTGCGCAGGGCAGGGGCGTACGCCTCGATCTCCTCGCGCGAGACCAGGAAGGTGACGGTGGTGACGCTGACCCCGCCGACCGGGCGGCCGTCCGGCCGCAGGACCGCCGCACCGATGCAGCGGATGGTGGGTTCGTTCTCCTCGTCGTCCAGGGCGAAGCCACGGGCGCGCACCTCGGCCAGTTGCGCGCTCAGCTCCCGGGCGGTGGTCAGCGTGCGCGGAGTCCGCGCCGGGAGTCCGGCGGCGGCGATCAGCCCCCGGACCTCCGCCTCGGGCAGGTGCGCCAGGATGCTCTTGCCGATGGCGGTCGTGTGCAGCGGCATGCGCATGCCGACGCGGGACGCCGTGCGGAACGGCTGGTCGCTCTCCAGCTTCTGGATGTAGGTGATGGTCTCGCCGCTGTGCAGCGCGAGGTGCACGGTCTGGCCGGTGGTCTGCTGGAGCTCACCGAGGATGCGCCCGATGCTCGCCGGTTCCCCGCCGGTGACCAGAGCGGACAGGCCGCGCAGCCGCGGACCCGCCCCGTAGCGGCTCTCGGAGTCCTGGCGTACGAAGCCCTGCTCGACCAGCGAGGCGAGGATACGGAAGGTGCTCGACTTGGGCACGGCCGCCGCCGCCGTCACGTCGGCCAGCCGGTGCGGGCCGCCGGGCGCCGCGACCGCTTCCAGGATGCGGAGGGACTTCTCCAGCGCCGACCCGGCGGAGGAGGTCCGTCCGCCGCGCGCGTCGTCCGGGGCGCTGTCCGTCGGCCGGTCTGTCGGCCGGTCTGTCGCCTGGTCCGTCGCCTGGTCCGTCGCTCGGTCCGTCGGTTGGTCCGTGGGGCTGTCCGTCGGCCGGTCGATCGGGTCGTTCGGTGACACGGGAACTCCCGTCCTGTGTAGGGTCTAGACCAACTGGTTCCGGCACACGATACCTCGTTCCACTACGTGGAACGAGCGGGAGGGTTCCTTGTCCTGCCACCCGTACGCGGTGATAGCCGCCCAGCGGCTGCTGCCGGTGCTGCGCAGCCCCGACGCCGACGCAGCCGTCCGGAGGGCCTCGGCCCTGCTCGCCGCAGGCTGCCGCGCGGTCGAGCTGACCACCTCCACGCCCGGCTGGGCCGACGCCGTCCGCCGCACGGTCCCGCTTGCCGACGCCCACGGCCGTCCCGCCCTCGTCGGCGTCGGCACCGTCTCCACCACCGCCCAGGCCGAGGCCGCCCTGGACGCGGGTGCGGCGTTCCTGATCTCCCCGTACCCGGCCCCCGAGGTCCGGGCGGCCGCCGCCCGCCGGTCCGCGGTCTTCATCGAGGGCGGCTTCACTCCCGGGGAGGTCGCCTCGGCCGTCCGGTCCGCCGGTGCGGCGAAGGTGTTCCCGGCCCACGTGGGCGGCCCACAGTTCATCCGCTCCCTCAAGGCCGTCCTGCCCGAGGCCCTGATCATCCCCACCGGCGGGATCCGGCCCGAAGAGGTACGCGACTGGCTCGCCGCAGGTGCCGGTGCGGTCGGCATCGGAAACGGGCTGCCGGACGACCCCGGTGAACTGGCCGCCGTGTTCGCCGCGCTGGCGGGCCCGTGCTGCGCCGACTGCTCCGGCGCCGAGGCCGGTGTCGGTGGCGCCGGCGGTGTCGCCGGCGGCGGCCGTGTCCCGGAGGGGCGGGCGTGACCGGGTACGACGTGCTCGTGCTCGGCGAAGTCCTTGTCGAGGTCCACGCCGACGCCGCCCTGCGCGCCGCTGCCGACGGCACCCCGGCCCGCATCTCCTACTCCGGGGACGCCCTCAACGCGGCGGCAGCCGCCGCGGCCGCAGGGGCCCGGACCGCCCTGCTCGCCGTCGTCGGAGACGACGAACTCAGCATCCCGCTGCTGCGCCGCGCCGCCGACCTCGGCATCGACGTCTCCCACGTACGCCGCGCCCCGCGCCCCAACGGGGCCTACCTGCTCGGCGCCGACACCGAGGGCGACCGCGAGTTCGTCTACTGGCGCACCCACAGCGCCGGCTCCACCCTCTCGCCCGCCCACGTCGACTCCTGGCGTGCGCTGCTGACCGGCTCGAAGGCGCTCATCACCAGCGGGATCACCGGCGCGCTCTCGCGCGGGAGCCGAGACGCGGTGCTGGCCGCAGCCCGGACCGTGCACGGGGCCGGGGGGCACCTCTCGTACGATCCCAACTTCCGCTCCCGGCTGACCGGTCGGACCGAGGCCCGGGAGCTGCTCGCCCTGATCGCCCCGCTGACCGGGCTGCTCAAGACGTCCTGCCCCGCCGACGCGCTCGCGCTCCTGGACACGGCCGACCCGCGTACGGCCGTGGCCCGCTGCCGCGCGCTCGGCGCCCGCACGGTGGCCGTCACCGCGGGCGCGGGCCCGCTGCTGCTCGACGACGGCGGACGGGTCGCGCACCACCCCGTACCCGTCAACCCCGCCCCCGTCGACGCGACCGGCGCGGGGGACTGCTTCACCGGTACCACCACCGCCCGGATCGCCCTCGGCGACCGCCTTGCGGACGCGGTGGCGTACGGCATGGCCGCGGCGTCCCTCTCGGTGTCCGGGCGCGGGGGCACCGGGTGCGTCCCCGCGTTCGCGGAGACGGCGGCGCTGGCGGCGGCCCACGGAGCGAGCCACGGAGCGACCCACGAGGCGACCCGCGGCGGAGGCCTCGGCGAGGGGGCTGTCCGGTAGCCGGGGCCGTGGCCGGTGGGGGCGCGGCGGGGTCCGCGGGGCCGTTACGCCGTCGGCTCCGCCGCGCCCAGGAGCGCGATCTCCCCGGGTGACAGGCGGACGGCCCCCGCCGCGAGGTTCTCCTCCAAGTGGTCCGGGTTGCCGGTCCCCGGAATGGCGAGGACGTGCCGTCCGCGGCCCAGCGTCCACGCGAGGCGCAGCTGCGCCGCCGAGACGCCGTGGGCCCGGGCCACGGCGCGCACCCGCTCGCCGTCGTCCGCGATCACGCCCGCCTCCCGGCCCGCCCCGGCGATGGCGAAGAAGGGGACGAAGGCGATGCCCTGTTCCCCGCACGCGTCGAGGAACGCGTGGTCCCCGGCCGGGGAACCGATCCCGTACGGGTTCTGCACGCACACCACCGGCGCGATGGCCCGGGCCTCGGCGAGGTGGTCGGGCCGGGCGTTGGACAGGCCGAGGTGACGGATGAGCCCGGCCGTCCGGAGGTCGGAGAGCGCGCCGAAGTGTTCGGCGATCGACCCGGTCGTCTCGCGGCGAGCGATGCGCAGGTTCACCACGTCCAGGTGGTCGCGGCCCAGCTGGCGCAGGTTCTCCTCCACCTGCCCGCGCAGCTGCCCGGGCTCCGCCCACCACCACGCACCGGACGCGTCGCAGCCCGGTCCGACCTTCGTGGTGATGACGAGGTCGTCGGCGTACGGAGCCAGCGCCCGGTTGACCAGCTCGTTCGCGGAGCGCAGCGGGGAGAAGTAGAACGCGGCGGTGTCGATGTGGTTCACGCCGAGCTCGACGGCGCGCCGCAGGACCCCGGTCACGCGCGCGCGGTCCGAGGGGGAGCCGTCGGCCAGGTGCGTGAGGCGCATCGCGCCGAAGCCGATCCGGTTGACGGTCAGGTCGCCGAGCTGCCAGGTCCCCGCGGAGGCTGCGGCGATCGTTTCGGTGGTCATCGGGTGACCGTACCGGGTGTCCCGGTCCGGCCCGCGGCCGGGACGCGGGGCGACCGGGCGCCGAACGGCCGGAGGAAGCCGGCCGGCGGCCTGCCGGGGCGACTCCCGCGCAGCGGCCGTGGGTTCGTGGGCCGCGCTCCCCGGCCCGTACGGCCCGTACGGCCCCGCACGGCCCGGTGTGCGCGGGGTCGTACGGGCCGGGCGGGGTGGTACGTGGTGTGACGCCGCCGGGCCGGATCGGTGTCCGCGGCCCGGCGGCGCCGGTCTGCAGGGCCCCCGCGGGGGCGCCGGTCAGCGGCCGCGCAGGCCGCGGTCCACGGCGGTGATCAGCTCGCCGTCGGCGGTGTCCGCGTCGAGCGACCAGAACATCGCGCCGCCCAGGCCCTCTTCGCGGACGTAGGCGGTCTTCGTGCGCAGCACCTGCGGGTCGTCGTACGTCCACAGCGTGGTGCCGTCGAAGAGCCAGGCATGGCCGCCACGACGGTCGCGGTGCACCTGGTACGACCCGGAGGCAGCGAGCTTCTTCAGCTCCTTGTAGTCCTCGTACCCGGCGGCCCAGGTGGCCGGCGCCGGGCCGGTGGCCGGCTGGCCCATGCCGTCCCCGCCACCGCTGACGCCGGTCCAGCCCTGCCCGTAGAACGGCATGCCCACCACGAGCTTGTGCGCGGGCGCGCCACGCCGCTTCCAGGCCTCCACCGTGCCGTCGACGCTGAAGTCGTTCCGGGCGCGGAGCGCGGACTGCTGGGCCGTGGTCCCCTCGCCGGAGACGTGGAAGTCGTAGCCCTGGAGGTTCACGAAGTCGAAGTCGCGCATGATCCGGCGGACGTCGAAGCCCGCGTCGATCTTGGCCGTCGCCGTCGGGACGTAGGCCGTCAGCTCGTACTTCGCCTTCCGCTTCTGGCTCTTCGCCAACGCGTCGAGCTGGGTGCGGAACTCCTTGACGAGCGCGGTGAAGTTGGCCTTGTCCTCCGGCCGGAACTTGGTGTCCGCGTCACCGGCCGAACCGGGCCACTCCCAGTCGAGGTCGATCCCGTCGAACACACCGCCCGCGGCGCCCGCACCGCCGCGGGCGCCGTCCTGCGGCAGGTTCCCCTTGATGTAGAGGTCGAGGCAGGAGGTCACGAGGGCCTTGCGGGAGGCGGGCGTCAACGCGGCGTCCGAGAAGTGCGTGGACCAGCTCCAACCACCGAGGGAAATCAGGGCCTTGAGGCCCGGGTGCTTCGCCTTCAACTCGCGCAACTGGTTGAAGTTGCCGGCGAGCGGCTGGTCCCAGGTGTCCGCCACACCGTCCACGGAGTTCGCGGCGTCGAGGGGCCGGGCGTAGTCGGCCCAGGCATCGGCTTCACCGGGGACGTTGCCGGTGAAGCACTTGCCGTCGGCGCTGACGTTGCCGAAGGCGTAGTTGATGTGGGTGAGCTTGCCGGCGGAGCCGTTCGCGTCGAGGTCCTGGACCTGGAAGTCCCGTCCGTAGACACCCCATTGGGTGAAGTAGCCGACCTTCTTGTACGAGCGGTCGTGTCCCTTCCCACCGTCGCCATGGGCGCCGGCGGAGGGTGCGAAGGCGGTCAGCAGGGAGAGGGAGCAGGCGGCGACGGCCAGTTTGCCGAGCATGCTGCGGCGCATGGGCTTCCTTTGCGGATGCGGGGAGTGGGGCGTGAGCGCGTGCGCGGTGCATGCCGGAAACTATTGGTCTGGACCAGAGTGGTCAAGAGGGCGGCCGGAAATCGGTGCGGCGCGGGCACGTCGACCGGCGGGTGCGCAGAACGCCGAGGCGGTGGCGACGGCTCGCTGCGCCGGTCGTTCGGCAGCCGCTCCGCCCGCCCGGGCCGGGGTACCGGCCGCGGTGGGCCCGGAGGGCTCGTAGGCCGGTCGGCAGCCTACGGGAGGACGCCCCATGCGGCCCCAGACGCTGGAAGCCGGCGACCCGCTCGCCGTCTCGGTCGCGGCCGCGATCTGCGGCGGCGACCTGTCCGCACTGCGGAGCCTCCTGGAGACCCGCCCCGCGCTCAACTGTCCACGGCGCAATACCTGTTGTCTCAAGGAGCGGACATCAACTGGATCGGCTACGACGGGCTGACGCCGCTCGACATCGCTCTGAACAGCGAGGACGTCGAGCTGATCGACTGGCTCAAGGCATCCGGTGCGCACGTCGCCGCCGAAATTCCACCCGGTTGACCGCAGAAATCAGTGGATCTTCAGACCCTGTCGTGTCATGGTTGGTTTCACCGAAGGGGTGTAGCTCAGCTGGTCAGAGCGCCGGTCTCCAAAACCGAAGGTCGCAGGTTCGAATCCTGCCGCCCCTGCCATCAATTCACGGGTTCTGGCTCAGGTTGTGTGATCAGTGCACTGTGAGTAATCGTGCTAGCCGAGTGCATGAAGGATCAGCTGCACCTCTTGGCGCCATTCAGT
>NZ_JBHXQN010000034.1:0-76087 GCF_042717785.1 Streptomyces sp. NPDC058619 | reverse complement strand
GCAACTGCCTCGGCTTCGTCCCCACCGTCCAGAAGCGGGCCGGATTCTGCGACTCGCCGTAGTGCTCACTCAAGGGCACGGATGATCTGTTGGGGCGCGAGCCCCCTGAACCGTCAGTGAAGTCTCCAGCGAGATCACTGTCAAACGGTCCGGTTCCCCACGTGCCCATGCTCGTCTCCTGGTAGTCGCTGGTTGTGCTGGGCCGGCATTTCAGCAGGCGCTGACAACGCTTCACGAAGCGAGGAGTACTCGCTTGCGGAGCAGGCGGAAGCCGGCGCGGCCGAACATCTGGCGCTTGAGCATCTTGATGCGGTTGACGTGCCCTTCGACGACGCCCGAGCTCCAGGGGAGGGTGAGGCCGGCGATGACGGCATCACGGTCGCGGTCGATGCCTGCGGCGAGGGTGTGGAGGCTGGGTAACTCGTCCTGTCTGACGGCATCGAGCCAGTCCGGCAGCCGCTGGCCCTGGCGCTCGGTGAGCATGGTCGCGAAGGACCGAACGTGCCGGGTGAGTGCGTCGATCTCGGGGCAGTTGGCCCGGACGTTCTTCAGCTGGAGGTGTTCGGTCTCGGAGAGAGTTTCAGGGCGGCGGAGGATCCATCCGGCGACGGCCCGGGGCGAGGGCGGCCGGGCGGTCACGGGCCGTGGCGAGGTACGTTTCTGGTGGAGGTAGGCGCGAACGCGCTGGTAGCTGCCCTGGTAGCCGAGTGGGACGATCTCTTCCCATAGTTTCCAGGCGTTGGTGTGACCTTCGCTCCAGCGGTCGTCGAGGTAGGTCTTGTCCTCGTCGAGGACCGAGGTCCTGGTCTGCCACTGACCGGTGAAGAGGTCTTCTGGCGTGGCAGCATCCGCGTAGCGTCTGACAGTTCGGTTCGTCATGCCGAGCTGCCGCTGGATCGCGCGGCGGCTGTGCCCTGCCTTGACCAGGGCATGGACCGTGGCATGCGTGGTCCGGGTCCGGTCGGCGAACCGGTGGCCGGTCGGCCATGGCGAGCCGGACGGCTCCTCTGCGGGGTCGGGCCCCGTCTCGGTCGGTTCAGTCGTCTGAGAGACCAAGACGCGCAGGTATTGGCGTGCTGGGCGATGCTCCGCTCGGCGGCCTCGCTGAGGTTGTGCCAGAGGTGCCACCGGTCCGCGACCTGCACGGCCTGCGGGGCGCCGACGGTGGCGCCCTCGGCGAAGAACGATGCACGGTCCCGGCAGACCACCTCAATTCCGGGCCGCAGGGCCAGCCACGCAGCCAGACTCGAAGACTCCCGATCGGGCAGCATGTCGACAGGCCGGCGGGTTTCGACGTCCACGAGGACGGTCCCGTAGTGCCGGCCCTTGCGGGTGGCGTACTCGTCGACGCCGACCACCCTCGGAGCGGGCACTTCCGGCTCGGGAAGTGCGTCGACCAGCCGCAGCACAGTGCTGCGGCTGACTGGCGCACCAACGATGTCAGCCAGCCGGGATCCGGCCCGGCCCGCCAGGGCGAGACCGATCGCCGCCAGGGTCGAGCGGAGCCGCTCGGTCCGCTGGCCGTGCCTTCGGGTCAGGCCGGCTATCTGCTCGACGAACGTACGGCGCGGGCACCCTGCGGTCCGACAGGCGAACCGGCGGACCCGCAACTGGAGTACGACCCTTCGCCCCGCACTCGGAACATCAGCGGGAAACCGCAGGTAAGAGTTATGAACCTGAGCGGACCGCGCTCCGCAACCCGGGCACGAGGCGCCTGCGGCGGTGCACCGCACATCAACACGCACTATCGCGATGTTCACTCGACCGACAGCACCGCGACGTCCGCGATCGACGGGAACAACAACTCCGCCAGCCGGAGCAAGATTTCATTCACAGCCCCGAACTGTCTGCCCAGCCGATACTGGCACTGCTCGTTTTAGGGCAACTTCCCGAGGCGTCGCAGGGCGTTCAGTCGTCACTCACAGTGCACGGATCACACAGCCTGAGCCAGAACCAATTCACGTGAACGCCTCGTGCCGTACGCCGTGGGGCCGGCTCCTTCCGGGAGCCGGCCCCACGGCGCTTTCCGCCGCCGCCGGTCTGCGCGATCGGCTGTGGGCGGGTGGGGAGCTAGGAGGCCGTGTCGTCCTGATACCCGTACGGGCGGGTGATGATTTCCATGCGGTGCCCGGCCGGATCCGTGAAGTACACGCCGCGGCCGCCGTCGTTGTGGTTGATCTCGCCGGGGTGCTTGCCGTGCGGGTCGGCGAAGTACGGGACTCCGGCCGCCTTGATCTGCTCGAACGACGCGGTGAACTCCTCCTCGGACAGGAGGAACGCGTAGTGCTGCGGGGTGATGGACCCGGCCGGAATGGTCGCGAAGTCCAGAACGACGCCGTTGGCGAGGTCGAGGGGGATGAAAGGACCCCATTCTGTCCCGACCTCGAGGCCGAGTACGCGGGCCAGGAACTCGGCGGACTCCCGGTTGTCACGGGAGTGGACGATCGTGTGGTTCAGCTCTACTGCCATGGGTGGATGCCTCCGAAAGGCACGTCCCGGCGCCTCCATGCCTCACCCGGTCGGTGACGACACGCGATGCCGTGATCGCGATCCTAGACAGCAGGTCCGGGGACGTCCAGCGTGTACCGCGCTTCCGGACGCCCCTGCCCGGTGCCTCCGCCGTGCGCCCGCCGGTGCTTCCGGCGTCCTCGGCAGCCCAGTGCCCACGCCCGCGCTCCGCCCGGCCGTTCACGCGCTGCCGTACACCGCTTCGACGTTGTCCTGCGCGGGGCGCGTCCGGCCCGCCGGGCCCGCGGCGAAGTGCCGCAGGAGGTTCTCCGTCACCCGGGTGGTCAGCGCCCCCGCCCGTGCGTCCGGGCCGTGGTTGGCGCCGCCCGAGCCGTCGCCTCGGGCGTCCAGGGCCTCCACCCACCGCATTGTCCCGGTCGCGAACACCCCCGCTCCGCCCGGCGCCGTGTAGTACGCCGTGTCCTGGTGGCTGGGCCGGCCCTCGCACACCACCGGGGAGTGGGCGAGTATCTCGATCGGGCGGGGCGTCGGGAATCCGGTGTCGACCTTGTCGTACTCCACCCCGACCAAGTGGGCGAACCGGTCGCCCGCCCGTACCCCGGTGCCCTCGAACAGCCAGTGGTCCGGGCGGGTCACCACGTACGGGGCGTCCACCGGGTAGCCGTCGTACATCACGCCGAGCAGCGAGCTCTCCGGGTCCGGTGCGGGCGCCGAGCGGAAGTCGGCCGTGGCCGGGTGGCCCCGGCCGAAGCCGGGATCCTGGGCGTAGGAGGTCTTGTAGCAGACCACGGTACGGTCGGGCCACAGCTCCGAAGCCTCCAGGCGGATGCGGCGGTAGCAGCAGTTCGCGCCCAGGAACCCGAGGTTGGTGCCGGCGTCGCGGGCCGCCGTGATGTGGGCCCGCTGCTCCGGGGACCAGTACTCGTCGTGCCCGAGGGAGAGCACCGCCGACGCCCCCTCCAACAGGCGCTTCTCCCGGGCCACATCGACCGTCGTCGCGTAGGCCAAGGGGATGCCGAGCCGCTCGGCGAGCGCGATCAGCGGGGCCTCGTACACCAGGAACAGACCTGCGCCGTCGTCGTACGCGTACGGCCGGTCGAAGGTCACGGCGAGCGACCGCGAGGCATAGCCGCCGCTGGGGCCGTCATAGCTGCCGTAGCCACCCCACCGGTTGTACGCCTGCCAGGTGGCGACCGCGTTGACCACGACCGTACGGCCCGCGGTTGCGGCCGACCGCACGGTCACCGGCACGAAGCGCCGGCCCCCGTCGCCGCCCTGCGCGTCCAGCCGCAGGAGGTAGCAGCCCTCGGGCCAGCCCGTGGTTTCGACGGTGGTGGTACGGGCCCACCGGGTCCGCACCATCCTCGTCCCGGCGTCCACCGTCCGCTCGGGCTGCCGGGTTCCCGGCAGCGCCTCGGAACGCCACACGAGCCGGGCCCTGGCCCCGCCGTACCAGCCCATCCGGTAGGCGGAGACGGTGAACCAGGGCGCGGTGGTGGACACGTGGAGCCCGAGGGGCTCGCCGGGCAGGACACTCACCCGGTCCGCGAAGCCCTCGATGGCCCGGTCCGGCCCGGGCTCGGTGATCCGCCAGTCGGCCGCGCCCGGCCGGGCGTTCTCGGCCGTGACGTCGAACCCGGCCGGCCGGGGTGCCGGGGGCGCCCCGCGGGGCGCGGCCGATCCGTCGCCAGGCGTCCCGCGCTGCCCGTCGGCAGCACGGTCCCCGCCCACGGGCCCGCCGCCGTCCCCACAGCCGGCCACGGTTCCAAGACCGGCGGCGGTGGCCGCCCCCGTCGCGACGGCGAGGAACCGCCGCCTGTCCGCGCCTTCGCCGTACCCGCCCATGTGGTCCTGATCCATGCTGAGCACGCTATGCCAGCACCAGAACCACCCCCGGACCACCCCTCCCCACCCACCCGCGAACCGCACCGGCGAACCGCCACCCGGGAGCCGGGTCCGCGAGCCGCGCCCGGGAGGGGTGCCCGCGAGCCGGACCGAGCTGCTGTGCCCGGGTGGCGGGGCTCGCAAGCCGGGCCGACGTGCTGTGCCCGCGAACCCTGCCCACGATTCGGGCCGACATGCCGTGCCCGGGGGTCGCGCCCCGCGAAGCACGCGAGCGAACCGGGCCGGCGTCCTGTGCTCGCGAGCCGCACCGGGAGTCGTGCTGCGTGCGTTGCCCGAGGAGGCGCGCCCGAACGGTCCGGCAGGGTGCGCCCGGGGAGCCTCAGCCGCCGTTGCGCGGAGCGTGCTCCCCGCAGCCTCCGGGGGAGCGTCTCACACGCGCCCCTCAGTCGACGTGCTCGCGATAGCGCTCGATCACCTCCCGCAGTACCTCCGTACCGTCCCGGGCCCACAACCCGGGGTGGAAGATCTCCACTTCCACCGGCCCGCGGTATCCCGCCGTGTCGGCCAGCTCGCGGAACGCCCGCAGATCGACGGAGCCGTCGCCGAGCTGCCCGCGGCCGAGCAGCACGCCTTCGGGGAGCGGTGTCACCCAGTCGGCCACCTGGACGGACACGATGCGCCCGCCCCTGCCCGCCCGCAGTAGCTCGGCGGGCAACCGTTCGTCCCACCAGAGGTGGTACGAGTCGGCCACCACGCCCACCTGCTCGGCCGGGAACTGCTCGGCGATGTCGAGGGCCTGTCCCAGCGTGGAGACCACGCAGCGGTCCGAGGCGAACATCGGATGCAGTGGTTCGATGCCCAGCCGTACCCCGTGCGCTCCGGCCCAGGGGACGAGCTCGCCGAGGATCTCTACGATCCGGCGCCTCGCCCCCGGCAGGTCGCGGTTGCCCGCGGGCAGGCCGCCCGACACCAGGACCAGGGTGTCGGCGCCCAGCTCTGCCGCCTCTTCCACGGCCCGTCGGTTGTCGTCGAGCGCGAGCGCCCGGCCGGCCGGATCGGTGGCGGTGAAGAACCCTCCCCGGCACAGCGTGCTGACGCGCAGCCCGGCCCCCGCGACCAGCTTCGCCGTCTCCCGTAGCCCGAACCGGCGGACCGGGTCGCGCCACAGCCCGACCGCGCCCACCCCGGCCGCCGTGCACCCGGCGACGAGCTCGGGCAGCGACCACTGGCGGACCGTCTCCTGGTTGAGGCTGAACCGTGCCGGGGCCGGCGCCCTCTCCCCGCTCACGACGTCACTCCGTACACCGAGAGCAGTCGCCGCATGCGGTCTTCGGCGAGCTCGGGATCCGGGAACAGCCCCAGTCCGTCCGCCAGCTCGTAGGCGGTGGCGAGGTGGGGGAGCGAGCGGGCGGACTGGAGCCCGCCCACCATCCCGAAGTGGTCCTGGTAGCCGGCCAGCCAGGCCAGCAGGACCACGCCGGTCTTGTAGAAGCGCGTCGGCGGGGCGAAGAGATGTCTCGACAAGCGGACCGTGGGATCGAGCAGCTCCCGGAAGCCCGCCTGGTCGTCGCGATCGAGGGCGAGAGCGGCCCGGGCCGCGATCGGGGCGATCGGATCGAAGATCCCCAGCAGCGCGTCGCTGGCCAGCTCCCCGTCCCCGGCGATCAGCTCCGGATAGTGGTAGTCGTCGCCCGTGTAGCAGCGCACCCCGGCCGGCAGCCTCCGCCGGATGTCCACCTCCCGCTCCGCGTCCAGCAGGGACACCTTCACCCCGTCCACCTTCCCGGGCGACTCCGCGATGACCTCCAGGAAGACCTCCACGGACTCGTCGAGGTCGACGCTGCCCCAGTAGCCGGTCAGCTCCGGATCGAACATCGGCCCCAGCCAGTGCAGAACCACGGGCGCCGCGCTCTGTCTCAGCAACGTGCCGTATACCTCCAGGTAGTCCTCCGGGCCCCGGGCGGCTCCTGCCAGGGCGCGTGAGGCCATCAGGACAGCCCCCGTCCCACAGGCCTCGGTGTGCGCGAGCTGTTCCTCGTACGCCCTGGTGATCGCGTCGAGCGAGTGGATCCGGCCCGGCTCCAGCTGGTCGGTACCCGCGCCGCAGACGATGCGCCCGCCCTGGGCCCGGGCCTCGGCCGATGAGCGCCGGATCAGCTCCGCCGCGGTCGGCCAGTCCAGGCCCATGCCGCGCTGCGCCGTGTCCATGGCCTCGGCGACCCCGAGGCCCTGGGACCAGAGGCGGCGCCGGAAGGCCAGCGTGGCCTCCCAGTCGACCACGGGCGCGGCCTCCGCCGAGGCGGCCAGTGGATCGGCGACCACGTGCGCCGCCGCGTAGAACGTACGGCTGCGGGCCGGTTCGTGCGTCAGAGGAGCGAACGGGTCGGGGTTCGGCCGGTACAGGCGGAACCCGCCGTCCGCCGAAGGCAGTCGGATGCTCACAGGACCACCTCCGGAACGGACAGGCGGCGCCCCTCGGCCGAGGAGCGCAGACCGAGATCGGCAAGCTGTACCCCGCGGGCCCCGGCCAGAAGGTCCCACTGCCACGGCTCGTCGAGCACGACATGCCGGAGGAAGAGCTCCCACTGCACCTTGAAGCCGTTGTCCGAGGGGGAGTTGTCCGGAACCTCCTGCCATTGCTCGCGGAAGGAGCCGCCCTGCGGCAGATCCGGGTTCCACACCGGCTTGGGCGTGGTGGCGCGGTGCTGGACGCGGCATCCGCGCAGGCCGGCCACGGCCGACCCGTGGGTCCCGTCCACCTGGAACTCCACCAGTTCGTCGCGGTGGACCCGAACGGCCCAGGAGGAGTTGATCTGCGCGACGGCGCCGCCCTCCAGCTCGAAGATGCCGTACGCCGCGTCGTCGGCCGTCGCCTCGTAGAGCTTGCCGTCCTCATCCCAGCGCCGGCCGATGTGGGTGCGCGTCAGGGCCTGGACCGTACGCACACGGCCGAAGAGCTCGTGCAGGAGGTATTCCCAGTGCGGGAACATGTCGGCGACGATGCCCCCGCCGTCCTGCGCGCGGTAGTTCCACGACGGCCGCTGGGCGGCCTGCCAGTCGCCTTCGAAGACCCAGTAGCCGAACTCGCCCCGAACGGCAAGGATCTCGCCGAAGAACCCGCCCTCGACCAGCCGCTTCAGTTTCAGCAACCCCGGCAGGAACAGCTTGTCCTGGACCACGCCGTGCTTGACTCCGGAGGCTGCCGCGAGACGGGCCAACTCCAGCGAGGACGCGAACGACAACGCGGTGGGCTTCTCGCAGTACACGTGCTTGCCTGCCGCCACCGCCTGCCGTACCGCCGACTCGCGGGCCCCGGTGACCTGCGCGTCGAAGTAGATCTCGACCTCGGGGTCCGCCAGTACGGCGGTCAGGTCCGTGCTGACGTGTTCCAGGCCGTGGCGCTCGGCGATGGCCCTCAGCGCGGGCTCCCGGCGCCCCACGAGGACCGGCTCCGGCCACAGCACCGTGCCGTCCCCCAGGTCCAGCCCGCCTTGCTCGCGCAGAGCGAGCAGGGACCGGACGAGATGCTGCCGGTACCCCATGCGGCCCGTCACGCCATTCATGGCGATCTTGATCGTCCTGAGCTCCATGGTGTCCCCTCCTTGCTGGATTTCGGTGAGCGCTCCGTAGAAAGCGCTTTCTATCCGATCAGGCTATGGCGCGTGACGCTGCTGATGCAACACCCGTACGGGTGATAGAAAGCGCTTGCTGAATCGGGCACCATGGACTCACACGCCGGATGAGACGATGACCCGGGACGGATAGAGGAGGGGTGCAGCATGGCGGTGACTCTCGCCGAGGTTGCGGCGCGGGCGGGTGTTTCGCCGGCCACGGTCTCTCGCGTACTGAACGGCGGATACCCGGTGGCCGGGGGCACGCGGACCCGGGTGGAGCAGGCGGTCGAAGACCTCGGCTATGTGGCCAACGGCCCCGCTCGCGCGCTCGCGGCGGCCACCTCCGACCTCGTCGGCGTGCTCGTCCACGATGTCGCGGACAGCTTCTTCGGGATCCTCGCCAGCTCCCTGCAGAGCGCGCTCGCTCCCGCCGGCCCGTCGGACGGGCGCCGACTCGCCGTCGTCTGCAACACACAGGGCGCCCCCGAGGCCGAACTGGCCTACCTCGCACTCCTGGAGGGTCAGCGCGCCGGAGGGATCGTTCTCACCGGCGGCGCTGCCGAGGAGCCCGGACACGCGGCCGCGCTCGCCGCCCGTGTCACACGCATAGCCGCCGGCGGTGTTCCCGTCGTCCTGTGCGGGCGCCCCCCGCTGCCGCTTCCGGCCGACCTGCCCGTGGCCACGGTGATGTTCGACGACCGGGGCGGCGCCTTCCGGCTCGCCGAACACCTCCTGGCACTCGGCCACCGCCGCATCGCCTACGTCGCCGGACCTCCGGGGCTCAGCACCACCCGGGAGCGCATCGAGGGACACCGTGCGGCCCTGACGCGGCATGACCCGGGTCTGGCCGATGCCTGTGCCCCGCTCACGGTGCACGCGGGGTTCGAGCGGGCCGCGGGCTTCGACGCCACCCGCGAACTGCTCCGGCGCGGGGAGCACTTCACCGCCGTCGCCGCCGCCAATGACACCGTCGCCACGGGCGTCGCCGCCGCCCTGCGGGACGCGGGGATACGGATTCCCGAGGAGGTGTCCGTCGCGGGTTTCGACGACCTGCCGTTCTGCGTGGACACCGCACCCGCCCTCACCACCGTCCGGGTGCCGCTGCGGGAGGCGGGGACCCTGGCTGCTCAGCTGGTCACCGGGCGCAGACCACTGCCGCCCGGCGGCCTCACCACCCTGCCCACCGAACTGATGGTGCGCGGCTCCACCGGGCCGCCTCCGACGGAAGGGAGCCGCCCGTGAAGTACGCCTTCTCCACGCTCGGCGTGCCGGGCACCCCGCTCGACCGCAGCGCGGGCCTGGCGGCCACGCACGGGTTCGACGGCCTCGAACTGCGGGCCCATGCGGAGGAACCCCTGCATCCGGACAGTTCGCCCGCCGAGCGCGCCGCCGGGCTGCGGACCCTCACCCGGGAGGGTGTGCGTGTCCTCGGGGTCGCCGGGTACGTCCGGGTGGCCGCCGCCGGCGCCGACGAGCGCGTCCTCGCCGACCTGCGCGGGCTGGTCCGGCTCGCCTCCGACCTCGAAGCCCCGTACGTACGGGTCTTCGCCGGTGGCGCCGAGCTGCCTCCGGCCGCCGCGGATGCCAACGCCGTACGGCGGCTGCTGGCCACCGCGCCGTACGCGGAGCGCCACGGCGTACGGGTGCTGCTGGAAACGCACGACTCCCACCGGACCGGGGCGGCGGTGGCGCGGGTGCTGGACCGGGTCGCCCAGCCGGGGGTTGGTGCGCTGTGGGACGTACTGCACACCTGGCTGGGAGGCGAGACGCCGGCCGAGTCGCGGCGGGCGCTCGGGGCACACGTGGGCTACGTCCAGGTGAAGGACGTGGCCTCGGCCCGGGAGCTCGCCCCGGTCGGGCTCGGGTCAGGGGTGTTGCCGCTCGCCGAGGTGGTGGCCTCGCTGCCGGCGGACGGGTGGGTCTGCTGGGAGTACGAGAAACGGTGGTACCCCGAGGCGGCCGAGTTGGCGGGGCAGCTCGCACGGGGCCGGCGGTACCTCCAGGAACTGGAGGGCGGCCGGACCCCGGTAACTCCGGCCGAATAGCCGGGCCGACCACGGTCCCGCCGGGGCTCGCCCCGCACGCAAGGCCCGGCGGGACCGAGGCGGCGCACCTTCCGGTGCCCCTCAGGTGCCCCTCCCTGCCGCTGCTGTGGTGTGTGGATCCGGCTCCCGGCCTGGGCCACGGCGTGTCGCTCCAGTTCCGTGCTTCGGCCGCGCCCCACCTCACGCGCTGCCTGCCCGGGTCGCCGCGCGCCACTCGGGGCTCGTGCGTCGGTCCCGGGCTTGCCGCTTGTGCGTGGCGCCTGGGCCGCAGGGGTGCCGCTCTGGGCTCGTGCTTCGGCCGCGGGCTTGCCGCTTGCGCGTGTTGCCTGGGCTGCTGGGCTGCCGGGGTGGCCGCTCTGGGCTCGGGCTTCGGCACCGGGCCTGCCGTTCGCGCGTGTTGCCTGGCCAGTGGTGTGCCGTTCGGGATTCGTGGTTCGGTCGGGGCCGGCCGTTCGCGCTTCCTGCCTGGGTCGAGGTGTGCCGCTCCAGGCTCGGTGGTTGTGCCCGGGGCGGTGGGAGGTGTGGCGGGGTTGCAGGGCTCTGTCCCGGGCCCCGGGCCCTAATCGCCGGAGGGGCTGGAGGGGGATCCGCGGTGCTTCGGGCGAGGGCCCGCCGCTCGTGCTTGCTTCCTGCCTCCGCCGGGACGTATCGCCTGCCTTCTTGCCCTCCGCCGCGGTCCAGCGCTTCTGTTCCCGGCTCCGTCCGGCGTACTGCCCTTCGGTGCCGGTGCCGGTGCGGGTGTCGCTCTGGGCGAAGGCTGCGCCGGGTGTGCCGCCTCGGTGGCGGCGAATGGTGCCGCTCCACCGTGGGGTGGCTGGAGTGGGCGCCTCTCGCCCCGGCACGCCCCGGCCCCGGCCCTGGCCCGCCGTCCGCAGCCTGCCGCCCGACCGAAGGGAACCCGTTCCATGCGTGGCGTCCGTGGTCAGCCCCCGGCTTGCCCCGCCGCCCTTTCGGCCTGCCCCGGTCCCGTGGGGCGGGAGGGGGTGATCGAATCGATCGATTGCGGGGGAGCGGCCGCCGCGTCGTCAGGGGCGGATGGTCAGTCTCGGGAGGAGTTCCAGGTGTTGGCGGGGGCCGGCCTCCGGGTCCCCGTCCGCGAGCAGCCGGTCCAGCAGCAGGCCCGCTGCCCGGGCGCCCACCTCGTGCTTCGCGGGTGCCACCGCCGAGAGTGGTACGTCGGCCATGCCGGCCACCTCGTCGTCGTACGTGATCACTGCCAGGTCCTCCGGCACCCGCACGCCGCGGGCCGTGAGCCGGGGGATCAGCATGATCGCGTCCGTGTCGCTGTGGATCAGTGCCGCGGTCACCCCGCCCCCGGTCACCGCGTCGCACAGGTATTCCAGGGTCCGGGCGAAGCGGTCGGCCTCCGACAGGGGGTCCGGTCCGGCCGCGGACCACGGCGGGGCCTGCTCCAGTCCGAGGGCGGCCACCGCGGCCTCGTACCCGGCCCGCAGCCGTGCCGTCGTCGGGGTGGTCCGGCTGGCCAGGGCGATCCGCCGGTGGCCCAGTCCGGCCAGGTGCTGCACGGCCCGGGCCGCGCCGTGGGCGTGGTCCGACGCGACCCGGTCCAGTGCTGCCGCCGGATGCCCCGGCGGCGCCCAGCGCTCCACCAGGACCGTCGGGACCGGGAGTTCCGCCGCCCAGGCGCCTTCCTCGGGCCCCGGCGACCCGGCCTCCCAGTTCGGCGTCAGCAGCAGTCCGTGCGCCCCGGTCGACAGCAGCCGGTCCGCCTGGGTCCGGTCCTCGCCCGGCAGGTACCGGGTCAGCCCCACGGTCAGCCGGGCGCCGCGCGCCTCGACCGCTTCGCGGGCGCCGCGGACGACGTCCGCGTAGTAGTACTCCGTCGTCGGCACCACCATCCCGACCACGAGTCCCTCCCCGCCGCCGGTGCGGCCCGCGGCGACCCGGGCGGTTGCGGCGGCCGTCGCCTGCGCTCCCGTCCGGTGTGCGGCCGGGCCGTGCGCCGGGTCGACCCGGCTGATCACCCCGTGCATGCGCTGGATCTCGCCCCGGGCCGTCATCGCCTCGATGTCCCGCCGCAGCGTGACGGGGGAGATGCCGAGCTCCCGGGCCAGGTCCGCCACGCGCACGCTGCCGCGCGCCCGGACGAGGGTGAGTACGCGGGCCTGGCGCTGGTCTACGTGCGGTCTCAAGTGTCCCCCTGCTGTCTGCGCGGTCACGGTGGGCCGGTCCGGCGCGGGAATCGGAGCGTACGGGTACGCGCGGGACGTACGGGTGCGCGAGGGTGCGTACGGGTACGCACGGGTGCGTGCGGGGCGCCCAGCGACATCATAAGCATTTGATTCGATCGAATCGATCGAATCTGATCAACTGGTCATTGACGGTGCGGCCGGTACGTTCATATATTCGGTGGCGCCCGCACCTCTCGCCCGCACCGAACGCCGTCTCGACCTCTCCCGGGAGTCAGCGCATGCTCACGCACGACCAGGACGGATTCCGGCGCGCAGGCCGGCCCCACCGCATCGTCTCCGGGGCCCTGCACTACTTCCGCGTCCACCCGGACCTGTGGGAGGACAGACTGCGGCGGCTGCGCGCCCTGGGCGTGAACACCGTCGACACGTACGTCCCGTGGAACTTCCACGAGACGGCCCCCGGCAAGGCGGACTTCACCGGCCCGCGCGACCTCGCCCGCTTCCTGCGCCTGGCCCGGGACGCCGGCCTCGACGCCATCGTCCGCCCCGGCCCCTACATCTGCGCCGAATGGGACTTCGGCGGTCTGCCCGCGCGGCTCCTCGCCGTCGACGGCCTCCACCTTCGCTGCTCCGACCCGCGCTTCGAGGCCGAGGTGGACGGCTGGTTCGACGCCGTGGTCCCCGAACTGCTGCCCCTGCTCGCGAGCCGCGGCGGCCCGGTGGTGGCCGTACAGATAGAGAACGAGTACGGCTCGTACGGCGACGACGTCCGCTACCGCGCCCACGTGGAGCGGGCACTCGTCGAACGCGGCGTCGACTGCCTGCTCTTCACGGCGGACGGTCCCGAGGACGCCATGCTCCAGGGCGGGATGGTCCCCGGCCGCCTCGCCACCGCCACCTTCGGTGCCCGGCCCGCCGAACGGCTCGACGCCCTGCGCCGCTACCAGCGGACCGGCCCGCTCGCCGCCATGGAGTTCTGGATCGGCTGGTTCGACCACTGGGGCGAGGACCACCACGTCCGCGAGGTCGAGGACGCGGCCGGCTCCCTCGACGAACTCCTCGCCACCGGCGCGTCCGTCAACCTCTACATGGCCCACGGCGGCACCAACTTCGGCTTCTGGGCCGGTGCCAACCACACCGGATCGCGTCCCGGCGAGCCCGGCTACGAACCCACCGTCACCAGCTACGACTACGACGCACCCATCGGTGAGGCCGGCGAGCTCACGCCCAAGTTCCACGCGTTCCGCGAGGTCATCGGCAAGTACCTGCCCCTGCCCGACGAACCGCTGCCCGAGCCGCTGCCCCGCATGACCCCGGCCCTCGCCGCGCCCGCCGGCACCGCGGTGCTGCTCGCCGGCCTCGACCGCCTCGCCGGCCCGCCCGTGCTGCGCGCCGCGCCCGAGTCCATGGAGCGGCTCGGGCAGAGCCACGGCCTGATCCACTACCGCACCTCGATCACCGGCCCGCGCCCCGCGATGCCCGTCCGGATCGACGGCCTCGGTGACCGCGCGTACGTCTTCGCCGACGGGGTCCCGCTCGGCGTCCTCGACCGCAACGCGCCCGACGAGGGCCTCGACCTGCCCGTCGGCGAGGCCGGCGTGGTCCTCGACGTCCTCGTACGGGCCCAGGGGCGGGTCAACTACGGGCCGCTCCTCGACGACCGCAAGGGCATCTGGCGCGGCGTCCGGCACGGCCACCAACAGCTCTTCGAATGGGAGATCCGACCGCTGCCCCTCACCGACCTGACCGCGCTCGACTGGTCCGGGGACCCCGCCGCAGGCGCGGCAGCCGAGGGAGGACCGGCCTTCCACCGCCACCTCCACACCCCGGATGCCCCGGCCGACGCCTTCGTCGACGTATCGGGCTGGGGCACCGGCCTGGTGTGGCTGAACGGTTTCCTCCTCGGCCACTACGACACCCCGCGCGGTCCGCAGCGCACCCTCTACGCCCCCGGCCCCCTCTGGCGTGCCGGGGAGAACGAGATCATCGTCCTCGAATGCGAGCGCCCCGGCACCGAACTGCCGCTGCGCGACCAGCCCGACCTCGGACGCCCCAAGGTCGTCACCCTCCAGTGAGAGAAGCTCGCCACGTGAAGCGCACGAGCGCCCGTCTCGCCGACGGCCGTGAGATCCTCTACTACGACACCGACGGGGGCGCTGCCCGCGCCTTCCCCGACACCCGTCCCCTCGGCGCCTCCGCGAGCGCCTCTGAGGTCCGCCGCGACCCGCTGCTCGGCGACCCCGTGGTCATCGCCTCGCACCGCCAGGGCCGTACCTACCACCCGCCCGCCGACGAGTGCCCCCTGTGCCCCTCCATCGGAGGGCGCGCGAGCGAAGTCCCGGCGCCCGACTACGAGGTGGCCGTCTTCGAGAACCGCTTCCCGTCCCTCGCCGGGGACACCGGCCGCTGCGAGGTCATCTGCTTCACGCCCGAGCACCTGACCTCCTTCGCCGAACTCGACGAGGAGCGCGCCGCCCTGGTGCTCGCCGCCTGGACCGACCGCACCGCCGAACTGTCCGCCCGCGAAGGCGTCCGGCAGGTCTACTGCTTCGAGAACCGGGGCGCCGAGATCGGCGTCACCCTCGCCCACCCGCACGGCCAGATCTACGCCTTCCCGTTCGTCACCGCGCGCACCACCCGGATGCAGGCCACCGTCGAGGAGCACCGTTCCCGCACCGGCGGCAACCTCTTCGACGAGGTCCTGGCCGGCGAACGCGCCGACGGCTCGCGGATCGTACTGGAGGGGGAGCACTGGACCGCCTTCGTTCCGTACGCGGCCCGCTGGCCGTACGAGGTCCACCTCTATCCGAACCGCCGGGTCCCCGACCTGCCCGCCCTCGGCGACGCGGCCCGCGCCGAGTTCCCCCGCGTCTACCTGGAGCTGCTGCGCCGCTTCGACCGGCTCTTCGACCGGCCCGAACCGACCCCGTACATCTCCGCCTGGCACCAGGCGCCGACGGGGAGCGGGCGCGGAGACTTCGCGCTCCACCTGGAGCTCTTCACGGTCCGCCGCACCGCGGACAAGCTCAAGTACCTCGCCGGGACCGAATCCGGCATGGAGGCCTACATGAACGACGTCCGGCCCGAGGACGCGGCCGCGCGCCTGCGCGAGGTGGCGAGCCGGTGAGCGCGGTGGCCCGGGAGTTCCGGGAGCTGTACGGGTACCTGCCCGAGGGGGTCTGGGCGGCGCCGGGGCGCGTGAACCTGATCGGCGAACACACCGACTACAACGACGGTTTCGTCCTGCCCTTCGCGCTGCCGCAGCGCACGGAGGTCGCCGCCGCCCGGCGCGGTGACGGGATCCTCAGGCTCCACTCGGCCGACGCCCCCTCGGGCGCGGTGTCCCTCGACGTCGCCGGTATCGATCCGGCGCGTCCCCCGCAGGGCGCCGCGAGCTGGTCCGCGTACCCGGCGGGGGTGGTGTGGGCGCTGCTGGACGCGGGCCTTCCGGTCGGGGGCGGCGCCGACCTCCACGTCCGGTCCGAGGTGCCGACCGGGGCCGGGCTCTCGTCCTCCGCGGCCCTGGAAGTGGCCGTCGGGCTGGCCCTGACCGACCTGTACGGGCTCGCGCCGACCCGCCCCGAACTGGCGGCGCTCGCCCGGCGCGCCGAGAACGCGTACGTCGGGGTCCCGTGCGGGGTCATGGACCAGATGGCCTCGGCCTGTGCCACCGAGGGGCACGCCCTGTACCTGGACACCCGGAGCCTCGAACAGCGGCACGTCCCCTTCGACTGCGCGGCGGCGGGCCTGCGCCTGCTCGTCATCGACACCCGGGTCAAGCACGCCCTGGCCGACGGGGCGTACGCGCAGCGCCGGGCGTCGTGCCACGAGGCGGCCGCCGCGCTCGGCGTACCCGCCCTGCGCGACCTGCCGTACGACGGACTGGAGCATGCCCTGGCGGGCCTCGCCGACCCCGTCCACCGCAAGCGCGTCCGGCACGTCGTCACCGAGAACGAACGGGTCGTACGGATCGTGGAGCTGCTGCGCTCCGGCCGGGTGCGGGAGGCCGGTCCGCTGCTCACCGAGGGGCACGCCTCCCTGCGCGACGACTACGAGGTGTCCTGCCCGGAGCTCGACCTCGCCGTCTCCGCGGCCACCGCGGCGGGGGCGTACGGCTCCCGGATGACGGGCGGCGGGTTCGGCGGCTCGGCACTCGCCCTGATCGACGCGGACGCGGAGCCGGAGGTGGGCCGGGCGGTGACCGAGGCCTTCCGCGGGGCGGGCTACGCACCGCCCCGCATCACGACGGCGGCCCCGTCGGCCGGCGCGGTCCGCCTGCGGTAGCCGCGAGCCCGGGGCCGGACGGCGTGCAGCCCGGTGGGTCGAGGTACATCAGCGCCCCCTCGGCCAGGACGAGCTGGGCCGGCCGGGCGGCAGCATGTCATCGGCCCCCGGCAGCAACTCGGCGGCGTGGGCGCGGGCGTACAGGGGAGTGGGGAGGGTCTGCGGGACGCCGCGCAGCCTGCGGCCGGGAGCGGTACCGCCCAGGGGATCTCACATCAGGCCATGGCTTGCCCAAGTCGGTGTGGTCGTCAAGGTGCGGGTGGGGTAACTTCGCGGCGATCACGTGACGCCACGAGAGCGGAGAAACGGAACCCATGCGCTATCTCTCCCTGGGCAGTTCAGGCCTGAAGGTCTCCGCCGTCGGACTCGGCTGCAACAACTTCGGCGGCCGCCTCGACGCCCAGGCCACCCGCGCCGTCGTCGACGCCGCTCTCGACGCGGGCATCACCCTCCTGGACACCGCCGACATCTACGGCGGTGGCGGCGGCTCGGAACGCCACCTCGGCCAGGCCCTCAAGGGCCGCCGCGACCAGGTCGTGCTCGCCACCAAGTTCGGCTTCGCGGGCATGGACATGGAGTACGGGCCCGCCGCGGGCTCGCGCGGCGGCCGGGCCTACGTCCGGCGGGCCGTCGAGGAGTCCCTGCGCCGCCTGGACACCGACCACATCGACCTGTACCAGCTGCACAGCCCCGACCCGGCCACGCCCGTCGCCGAGACCCTCACCGCGCTCACCGAACTCGTCGCCGAGGGCAAGGTGCGCTACATCGGCCACTCCAACTTCAGCGGCTGGCAGCTCGCCGAGGCCGCCCACGTCGCCCGCGAAACGGGCGCGACGCCCTTCGTGTCGGCGCAGAACGAGTGGTCCCTCCTGCAACGCTCCGCCGAGCGCGAGCTCGTCCCCGCGGCCCTGCACTACGGGGTCGGCGTCCTGCCCTACTTCCCCCTCGCCAACGGCCTCCTGACGGGCAAGATCCGCCGCGGCGCGCCCGTCCCGGCCGGCTCGCGCCTCGAAGGCCGTGACGGCTACCTCACCGAGGAACGCCTCGACGTGGTCGAAGGCCTGGCCGCGCTCGCGGAGGAGCACGGGCGCAGCGTGCTCGAACTCGCGGTCGGCTGGCTCTCCGCGCAGCCCGGCTGCGCCTCCGTCATCGCGGGAGCCACCTCGCCCGAGCAGGTGCGGGCCAACGCGGCCGTCGCCGACCGGCCCCTGGACGCCGAGCTGCTCACCGCGATCGACGCCGTGGCACCGGGCGCCCGCGCGTGAACCGTCCCCGGGCCGGCGGGAGCGGCCTGCTGCGCTGCGCCGTTCTCGACGACTACCAGGAGGCCGCGACCACCCTCGCCGACTGGGGCCCGGTCGCGGGCCGGGTGGAGGTGGTGACGTTCACGGACCACCTCTCCGACGAGGACCGGCTCGCGGCGCGCTTGGCCGACTTCGACATCGTCGTCACCCTGCGCGAGCGCCTGCTCTTCCCGGCCTCCCTGCTCGACCGGCTGCCCCGCCTCGCGCTGCTCGTGGCCAGCGGCATGCGCAACTCGGTGATCGACTACGCCGCCGCCGCGCGCAACGGGGTCACCGTCTGCGGCACGGCCAGCTCCGGCACCCCGCCCGTCGAACTGACCTGGGCGCTGCTGCTCGGCCTGGCCCGGGGCATCGTCCCGGAGAACACCGCCCTGCGCACCGGCGGGCCGTGGCAGAGCACCCTGGGCGCCGACCTGCACGGCCGCCGGCTCGGGCTCCTCGGGCTGGGCAGGATCGGCAGCCGGGTCGCCCGGGTCGGGCTGGCCTTCGGCATGGACGTGGTGGCCTGGAGCCGCAACCTCACGGACGGGCGGGCCGCGGAGGTCGGCGTACGCCGCGCCGGATCCAAGGAGGAACTGCTGGCGGGGAGCGACTTCGTCTCGGTCCACCTCGCCCTCGGGGACCGCACCAGGGGCCTGCTCGGCGCACCCGAGCTCGCCCTGATGCGGCCGACCGCCTACCTGGTCAACACGTCGCGGGCAGCCATCGTCGACCAGGACGCGCTCCTCGACGCCCTGCACGCCGGCCGGATCGCAGGCGCCGGCCTCGACGTCTTCGACACCGAGCCGCTGCCGGAGGACCACCCGCTGCGCACCGCCCCGCGACTCCTGGCGACGCCGCACCTCGGCTACGTGACGCGGGCCAACTACGCCACGTACTACGGCGAAGCCGTCGAGGACATCGCCGCGTTCCTCGACGGCTCGCCCGTACGCGTCCTGCCGTGACGGACCGGGGCCCGCCCGCCCGGGCCCCGTCCGCTCCGGGCCCGCGGGCCCGGGTCCCGCCGGGTCGGGGCGCTCCCGGTCAGGACGTGATGTCCTTGCGGGAGAAGCCCCGGAAGGCCAGGGCGAACAGCACCAGCGCGTAGGACACCGACACCGCGGTCCCCTTGACCATCCCGCCCCACTCCAGCTGCGGCTGCAGCGCGTCCGCCCAGGCGAACTGCCAGTGCGCCGGGAGGAACTCCCGCCACGACCCCAGGGCCGTCACCGCGTCCAGCACGTTGCCGACGATCGTCAGCCCGACCGCGCCGCCCACCGCACCGAGCGGGGCATCCGTCCGCGTCGACAGCCAGAACGCCAGCCCCGCCGTGACCAGCTGCGACACGAAGACGAAGGCGACCGCCAGCGCGAGCCGAGGCACCGTCTCCGAGGCCGCGAGCGCCCCGCCCGTGGGCAGCTTCAGCGGCCCCCAGCCGTACGCCGCCGTGCCCGCCGCCAGAGCCACCACCGGCAGCAGCACCATCGCCGCCAGGCTGAACCCCAGCGCCACCACGAGCTTGCTCCACAGCAGCCGGGCCCGCGGTACCGGCGAGGCCAGCAGGTAGCGCAGCGAGGACCAGCTCGCCTCCGAGGCCACCGTGTCCCCGCAGAACAGCGCCACCGGCACCACCAGCAGGAAGCCAGCCGAGACGAACAGGCAGGTCGCGGCGAAGTTCGCGCCCGAGGCGGTGGCCGTGTCGATCAGGGTGATCCGGCCGTTGCCGCCGCCCGGACCGTCGTCCGGCCCGCCCCCCACCGCGAACGCGATGATCATGAGGAACGGGAGTGCGGCGAGCACCCCGCCCATCACCAGCGTCCGCCGCCGGCGCCACTGCCGCAGCGCCTCCACCCGCAACGGCAGGGTCCGGCCCGGCCGGTAGCCGGGCGCGGTCTCCTGGACGGCACTCATGCCGAACCTCCGATCAGCGTCAGGAACGCGTCCTCCAGCCGGCGGTGCGGCCCCACTCCGGACACCGGCACCTCCAGCCGTACGAGTTCGGCGATCAGCTCCGTGGCCGTCGCGCCTTCGAGCCGTACGAGCAGCCCGTCGTCGGCGGCCACCACGGACCCCACTCCCTCCAGGGCCGCCACCTTCTCGACGGCCACCTCGTCCACCGGCCCCGCCAGCGTCACCAGCAGGGTGTCCCCGCCACCGGTGATCTCCGCGACCGCGCCCGCCTGGACGAGCCGGCCGCGGTCCATGACCACCAGGTGGGTGCAGGACTGCTCCACCTCGGACAGCAGGTGGCTGGAGACGATGACCGTCCGCCCGCCGGCGGCGTAGCGGATCATCACGTCCCGCATCTCCCGGATCTGCGGCGGGTCCAGACCGTTCGTCGGCTCGTCGAGGATCAGCAGGTCCGGCATGCCGAGCATGGCCTGCGCGATCGCGAGCCGCTGGCGCATGCCCTGCGAGTACGTGCGCACCGCGCGCTCCAGCGCGTCGCCGAGGCCCGCGATCTCCAGCGCCTCCGCCATCTGCGAGTCCTCGGCGGGCCTGCCGGTGGCCTGCCAGTACAGCTCCAGGTTGGCGCGGCCCGTCAGGTGCGGCAGGAAGCCCGCGCCCTCGACGAACGCACCGACCCGGGACAGCACCGGGGCCCCGGCCCGCACCGCGTGGCCGAACACCCGGATCTCACCGGCGTCCGGGGAGATGAGCCCCATCAGCATCCGCAGCGTGGTGGTCTTGCCGGCGCCGTTGGGGCCGAGCAGGCCCAGGACCTGGCCCTTCTCCACCCGGAACGACAGGTCCCGTACCGCGTACCGGTCCTGGGCCTTCGCGTACCGCTTGGTCAGCCCCGTGATCTCCAGCGGTACGCCGGCCAGCGCGGGCTCCGGAGCGGGTG
Source organism: Streptomyces sp. NPDC058619 (assembly GCF_042717785.1). Classification (NCBI taxonomy): domain Bacteria; kingdom Bacillati; phylum Actinomycetota; class Actinomycetes; order Kitasatosporales; family Streptomycetaceae; genus Streptomyces; species Streptomyces sp. NPDC058619. Next base: position 55,546 of record NZ_JBHXQN010000034.1, on the reverse strand, counting down.
ACCCGCCGAGCCCTCCGCCACCGCTCCGGCCGCCGGTCCGCCGGATCCCGAGCAGCGCCGCGGCCAGCGCGACCGCGCCCAGCGGGAGCCCCCAAGTCCAGGCGGGCAGCCCGGACGAGGCGGTGCGCACCCCCGCGGCCACGGGAACGGCCAGCGGCCCCTCGGCCGTGACCGTGTACACGGCGGGCGCCGCCGGGGTCGCGTAGCCGAGGTCGGTCGCGGCGACCACCAGGCGCAGCCGGTGCCCCGCCTCGACCGCGTGGTCGATCGCGGGCAGCCGCAGCTCGACGGTCCGGCCCTGCTGCGCGTCCTCCACCCGTACCGGTGCGACGAGCCGGCTGGGCAGCACCTGCTGCCGTCCGTCCGGCCCCACGTCGTACACCTTGCCGAACAGGACGGCCGATCCGTCGGCAGCCGTCGACCTCACGTTCAGGGTGACGGTCGGGGTTCCGGTGATCCGTACGTCCTCGGCCAGCGGCTCCGATTCGAACCGCGCGTTCTGACCCGGGAAGTCCAGGGACAGGCCCGCCCCGAAGGCCGCGAGCTGACCGCCGATGCCCGGCAGCGAGGACAGCGCGGGCGGCGCGCCGCCCGCCGGATTGGCGAAGCTCTGCCCGCGCCCGGACAGGGCGAACCGCTCCGGGCCCGAGGCGAGACCCGGGTAGCGGTCGCCCTCCGCGCCGCGCAGCGTCACCTGCCCGTCGGTGGAGTCGATGCCGCCGGAGCGCGAGACGCGGAACGCCGGACCGGTGTCCGCGCCGCCGTCGTCCTTCAGGTAGCGGTCGAACCAGGCGGCCACCCGGGCGTTCGCCCGGCCGGTCTCCCGCATCCCGCCGTCGTGGCCGCCGGCCGCCCAGTCCACCGCGACGGGCGCGCCGTTCGCCGCGATGGCCGTGGCCATGGCATCGGCCTGGTCCAACGGGAAGAGGGAGTCGTCCTGGCCCTGCACGATCAGGGTGGGCACCTTGATCTTGCCGCCGACGGTGGAGGGGCTGCGGCCCTCCAGCAGCGCGCGGGCCTCGGCGTCGGGCTTGCCCGCCACCGCGACCCGCTCGTACATCGCGCACAGCTCGGGCTGGAACCGGCCGCAGCCGGGAGCGGCCGGAGGTTCCGCCGCCTGGGTTCCGCCCGGGGCCGCGTCCTGCCCGGTCGGTGCCTGCTGAGAGGGCGCCTGCCGGGCCGGTGCGTCCTGGGCCGGTGCCTGCCCGGACTGCTGGAGGCCCTCGGCGGATCCGGTGGTGAAGAAGATTCCCGCCCACAGCTTCTTGAAGACGCCCCCGGGGAAGAGAGAGTCGGCGAGGTTCCAGTAGGTGATCTGGGGGGCGATCGCGTCCACCCGCGCGTCGTACCCGGCGGCCAGCAGCGAGACCGCCCCGCCGTAGGACGCCCCGGACACGCCGACGCGCGGATCGCCGGCCGCGTCGAGGCGCACCTCGGGCCGGGTCGCGAGCCAGTCGACGAGCCGTGAGACGTCCTTGACCTCGTGCTCCGGGTCGTTGAGCCCGATCCGGCCGCCGGAGCGGCCGAAGCCGCGCGCCGACCAGGTCAGGACGGCGTACCCGTCGCGGGCCAGCTGCTCGGCCTGGGCCCGGACGTCGTCCTTGCTGCCGCCGAAGCCGTGCCCGAGGAGCACGGCGGGCCGTTTCCCCCCGCCGGCCTCCCCGCCGCCCGCGGTGAAGTACGAGGTGTCGATGCCGGCGCCGGGCATGTCCAGTACGCGGTCCTCGCGGTGTACGGCCGGCGCGTCGCCGGCCGCGGCCGCGGCGGTCCACGTACCGGCTCCCGCGACGACGGCGAGCGCGGCCGCGCCCGCGATCAGGCGGCTGCGGCGGCGCCGGGGCAGTCGGAGCTTCATGTGGGAACCCTAATCGCAGCCCGCCCCGTGCCCGAGCGCCCGCAGGGGGATGTCCCGCCCTTCCCGAGGAGTACGCGCGCCGCCCGGCGTACCGCGCCTGCGGTACGCCGGGCGGCGCGCGGGCGGCCGGACCCCTCCGCGTGCGCCCGGTCTGCTCAGCCCGTGTGCCAGTGGAACTTCCCGCCGCCGACCCACCGGACCTCGCCCGGGTCGTCCAGGTCGTGGATCGTGATGCCGAGGGCCGCGGCGGCCAGGAGCACGTCCGTCATGGCTCTCGCGGTGCCGACGACCTCGCCGTCGATCTCCACGATGCGAAACGGCGGGTTGCCGGGCTGTACGCCGCCCACGCTGACCCGCGCCGAGGGGATGTAGGGACTCGCGCTTTCCGTCATGCGGAGATCGCTTCCACGTCCGGGCCGGACGTAATCGCGGTCGGTGGTGCGCCCGGATTCCGGGGCCGACCTGCGGGGCGCGCCGTCCGGCGGGAGGATGGCCGCATGCTGCTGGCCGAGGTCGCGCGCGTGTCCCGGGAGGTCGCCGAGACCTCCGCCCGCTCCCGCAAGTCCGCCCTCCTCGCGGAGGTCTTCGGCGCCGCGCCGCCCGGGGAGGCGGCGCTGGTGATCTCCTACCTCGCCGGACGGCTCCCGCAGGGCCGTCCGGGCGTCGGCTGGCGCGTGCTGGCCCGGGAGGTCGAACCGGCCGCGGCCCCCACGCTGACCGTCCGCGCGGTCGACGAGGCGGTGACCGCGCTGGCCGCCGTCGCGGGCCCCGGGGCGCAGGCCGAGCGGCGCCGCGTCCTCGACGGCCTGCTGGGGGCGGCCACCGGGGACGAGCAGGCGTTCCTGCGCAGCCTGCTCTCCGGCGAGGTGCGCCAGGGCGCGCTCGACGCCGTGGCGCTGGACGGCGTGGCCGCCGCCGCCGGAGTACCGGCGGCCGGCCTGCGCCGGGCCGTGATGCTGGACGGCTCGCTGCCCCGGGTGGCCGCGGCGGTGCTGGCCGGGGGCGCGGAGGCACTCGGCGGCTTCACCCTCCGCGTCGGGCAGCCCGTCCAGCCGATGCTGGCCGCAACCGCCGCGTCGGTGGCCGGGGCCCTGGAGGCGCTGGGCCCCTGCGCGGTGGAGGAGAAGCTCGACGGCGTACGGGTACAGGTCCACCGCGACGGGGACGGCGTACGGGTGTACACGCGTTCCCTGGACGAGATCACCGGGCGGCTGCCGGAGGTGGCCGAGCTGGCCCGGTCGCTGCCGGGGGAGCGGTTCATCCTCGACGGCGAGGTCATCGGCCGGGCGCCGGACGGGCGCCCGGTCCCCTTCCAGGAGGTGGCGAGCCGCGTGGGTTCCCGTACCGACGTGGAGGCGGCCCGCCGGACGCTCCCGCTGGAGGCCCGCTTCTTCGACGTCCTCGTCTGCGGGGACACGGTCCTGCTCGACCTGCCGGTGCGCGAGCGGCACGAGGCCCTGTCCGCCCTGGTGCCCGAGTCCGCCCGGGTCCGGCGGCTCGTCGTCGACGATCCTGCCGCGCAGGCCGCCGAGGCCGAGGAGTTCTGGAGGCAGACCCTGCTCCGGGGCCACGAGGGGGTGATGGTCAAAGCCCTCGACTCCGCCTACGCCGCGGGCCGGCGCGGCCGGAACTGGCTGAAGGTGAAACCGGTGCACACCCTGGACCTGGTGGTGCTCGCCGCCGAGTGGGGCCACGGACGGCGCACCGGCCTGCTGTCGAACCTGCACCTGGGGGCGCGGGCCGCCGACGGCGGGTACGCCATGCTCGGCAAGACCTTCAAGGGGCTCACCGACGAGATGCTGCGCTGGCAGACCGGCGCGCTGGGCGAGCTGGCCGTCTCGGACGACGGGTTCACGGTCCGGGTGCGGCCCGAGCTGGTGGTGGAGATCGCCTACGACGGCCTCCAGCACTCCCCGCGCTACCCCGCCGGGGTCGCGCTGCGCTTCGCACGGGTGCTGCGGCACCGCCCGGACAAGACAGCGGAGCAGGCCGATACGGTGGAGACGGTGCTGGGGCAGGGCACGGCGGGCTGACGCCGAAGCCACCCCCGGAGCTTCCCCCGGGGCGACGCCCGGGACGAGCTGCCGGGGCGGCCCGTCGGGGTCGGTCGTCGGACGGTAGGAGACGGGCAGTTGACGGCGGCCGTCGGGGGAATTTGCCTCAGAGGCAAGGTCGATTGCCAGGAGGGCAACTCTCTGGCTCAATCGGTACATGACACCCGGTCCCGCACCCGGCCCCGATGACGCGGCCGACCCGCTCGACAGCGCCGCCACCGTCGGCCGTCCCGACACCGCCGGCCGTCCCACCACCGAAGCGGACCGCGGCTCCGACGAGCTGACCACCGTGGCCCCGCAGCTGCGCGAGCTGCGCCGCCGCGCCGGACTCACCCTCGAAGCCGCCGCCGCCCGGGCCCGGCTCTCGCCGGCCCACCTGTCCCGCCTGGAGACCGGCCGGCGCCAGCCCTCGCTGCCGCTCCTGCTCGGCCTCGCCCGTACCTACGGCACGACCGTCTCCGAACTGCTCGGCGAGACCCCCGCCGTCGCCGACCCCATCGTACGGGCCGGTGCGCCGGGGGCCCGCGAGGCCGATGGGTGGACGTACTGGCAGGCGGGCGGCTCCGGGCGCGGGATGCAGGCGCTGCGCGTGCACGTCCCGTACGCCCGCGGCAGGGAGGACCTGGTCCGCGTGCATCCCGGCGAGGAGTGGCTGTACGTCCTGAAGGGGCGGCTGCGGCTGCACCTCGGCGAGGCCGAGCACCTGCTGGAACCGGGGGACAGCGCGCACTTCGACTCGCTCACCCCGCACCGCATCGCCGCGGCCGGCCCCGACGGGGCCGACCTGCTGTTCGTCCACACCCTGCTGCAGAGCAGCCTCGCCGGGCTCTGTCTCGGCGGCGCGACCACGCACGACCGATAGCCGAGGAGCCGTACCCGTGTCCCAGGGAGAGAACATGCCGCACGTGACAGAGGCCGCGCAGCCCGCCGGGGCGTCCCGGGGGGCCGTGGAGGAGTCCGCGCCGACGGGCGTCCGCGCCCGCATCGAGTCGAAGTTCCCGCGCGGTTTGGTGATCCGGCTCATCGCCTACTTGTTCGTCGGCCACCTCTTCGCCTTCTTCGTCTACCTCCTCTTCGTCCTGGGGGCCGAGAACCAGTGACGGCGGGCCCATCTTTCCGCTCGCGGCTCTAGGAACCTGCAGGTCCTGTCGCTACCCTCCGCGCATGATTTCCACGGTTGTCTGGGGTACCGGCAACGTCGGCCGTTTGGCCATCCGCGCCGTCGAGGCCCATCCGGCACTGAAACTCACCGCTGTCATCGTCCACGATCCAGCCAAGGTCGGCCGCGACGCGGGCGAACTCGGCCAACTCGACCACCCGTTGGGGGTCGCGGCCACCGACGACATCGAAGCCGTCCTCGCCGCCGGCCCGCGGGCCGTGGTCTACGCGGCCTCCGGGGACGTCCGCCCCGACGACGCGCTGGCCGACATCACCCGGGCGGTCCGCTCCGGCGCCGTCGTCGTCAGCCCCGCGCTCTACCCGCTGTACGACCACCGCAGCGCCCCCGCCGAGTTCCGGGACCCGGTGCTGGCCGCGGTCGCCGAGGGCGGCGGCTCCCTCTTCGCCTCCGGCGTCGACCCCGGCTGGGGCAACGACGTGCTGCCGCTGCTGCTCAGCGGGCTCGGCACCACCGTCGACGTGATCCGCTGCCAGGAGATCTTCGACTACTCCACGTACGACCAGCAGGACTCCGTGCGCTACCTCATCGGCATGGGCCAGCCCATGGACTACGAGCCCATGATGCTCCTGCCCTCGATCCCCACGATGGTGTGGGGCGGGCAGGTGCGGATGATGGCGCGGGCGCTCGGCGTCGAACTCGACGAGATACGCGAGACGTTGGAACGGCGGGCGCTGGACACCACCGTCACCACCCGGACCATGGGCGAGTTCGAGGCCGGGACGCAGGGCGCCGTCCGCTTCGAGGTGCAGGGCATCGTCGAGGGCGAACCCCGCATCGTCATCGAGCACGTCACCCGCATCCACGCCTCGTGCGCCCCGGACTGGCCGTCACCGCCCGACGGGGGCGACGGCGCCCACCGCGTCGTCATCGAGGGCCGTCCCCGCATCGAGGTCACGATCGAGGCCACCGACGAGGGGGAGAACCGCTCCGCCGGCGGGAACGCCACCGCCGTCGGCCGCCTGGTCGGCGCCATCGACTGGCTCGCCGAGGCCGAACCGGGCCTCTACGACGCCCTCGACGTCCCGATGCGCCCCGCCGTCGGAAAACTCGGAAGGAAACAGCCATGAGGATCGACATCCCCGAAGGCCAGCATCCGATCGAGTACGTGTGGGGCGACATGGTCCCCGGCATCGGCATGGCCGCGGCCAACTTCTCCCTGTCCGTGTACGCCCACACCACCCTGGGTCTGCGCGAGTTCGAGGCCGCCCGGCTGCGCGTCGCGCAGATCAACGGGTGCGTCTTCTGCCTGGACTGGCGCACCGAGCGCGAGGGCGAGAAGGTCGAGGAGGAGTTCTCCGACGCCGTGACGGAGTGGCGCACCACGGACCGCTTCGACGAGCGGACCCGTCTGGCGGCGGAGTACGCCGAGCGCTACACCCTCGACCACCACGGGCTCGACGACGAGTTCTGGGACCGGATGAAGGGGTCCTACAGTCAGCTCGAGATCGTCGAGCTGACCATGAGCATCGGGTCCTGGCTGGCCTTCGGCCGGCTCAACCACGTGCTCGGCCTCGACAGCGTCTGCATGCTGCCGGGCCACTGACATGGGTTCGGGGCCGATCGGCGTGTCCGGCCGGCCCCGGCTTCCGTGCCCGCCCGTCCCGCTACAGGTCGGTGGCGATGATCTTCTCGATGTTCCGCTCGGCGAGCGCCGTGATGGTGACGAACGGGTTGACGCTGGTGTTGCCGGGGATCAGTGCGCCGTCGATCACGTACAGGCCCGTGTAGCCGTACAGGCGACCGTAGTTGTCGGTGGCCTTGTTCAGGACCGCGCCGCCCAGCGGGTGGTAGGTGAGGTGGTCGCCCCAGATCTTGTTGAGGCCGAAGAGGTCGGTGCGGTAGATCGTCCCCTCCTTCTTGTTGATCTTGTCGAAGATGGTCTTGGCCATGTCGATGGACGCCTGCTTCCAGGCCGTCTGCCAGTTGAGGTCGACCTTGCCCGCCGCCGCGTTCCAGGAGAATTCGGCGCGGTGCGGGTTCTTGGTGATCGACAGGTAGAAGGAGGCGTACGTCTCGATGCCGGTCGGCAGCGGCGCGACCTCGGCGAAGGCGCCGCCCGCGTCCCAGTTGTCGATGCCGCCGCAGGGGATGGCGGCCTGGACCTTGCCGGTCGCGTCCCACATGTGGTTCGCGCGGCCGCACATGACGTTGCCGTTGTCGCCCCAGCCCTTGCCGATCTCGTTGTTCAGGTGGGGCAGGACGCCGGTGGCCTTCAGCTTGACGAGCAGCTTGCTGGTGCCGACGCTGCCGGCCGCGAAGAACACCCGGTCGGCGGTGACGCTCTTGGAGGCCGAGACGCTGCCGTCGGTCGTCAGCTGGTTGAGGGAGACGGTGTAGCCGCCGCCCGCGGCGGGGGCGACCGAGGTGACCTGGTGGAGGGGCGAGATGGTGACCCTTCCGGTGGCCTCGGCGGACGCGATGTACGTCTGCTGGAGCGACTTCTTGCCGTAGTTGTTGCCGTAGAGGATCTCGCCGCTCACCGCGGACTTGGGGACGGTGCCGGCCGCCTCCTGCTTCATGTAGTCCCAGTCGTACACGTCGGGGACGAAGACGAAGGGGAAGCCCGAGCGCTGGGCGTGCTTGCGGCCGACGCGGGCGTACTGGTAGCAGTCGACGGTGTCGAACCAGGCCGGGTCGATGAGGTCCACCCCGAGGCCGGCGTTGGCGCGAGGGTAGTAGATGTCGTACATCTCGTCGGCGTTCACCGAGGGCAGTACGGAGCTGAAGTTCTGCCGCTTGGGCGTCACGGCCATGCCGCCGTTGACGAGCGAGCCGCCGCCCACGCCGCGGCCCTGGTAGACGATGATCCCGCCCATCTCCTCGGCGTCGAGGATGCCCGTGTACTTGGGCACGTTCTTGTCGATCGGGAACCCGAGGAAGTTGCTGAGCGGCGCCTTCGTCTTCGTGCGCAGCCAGTAGGAGCGGTAGTCCGGGTTGGTGGTGTGGGCGAAGATCTTGCCGTCGCTCCCGGGGGTGTCCCAGGCCATGCCCATCTCGACCATGTGCACGTTGACACCGGCCTGCGCCAGGCGCAGGGCCGCGACGGATCCGCCGTATCCGGTACCGATCACCAGGACCGGGACGTGGGCCCCGTTGTCGATTGCGGCGCCGGCTGCCGCCGCTTGCGCCGCATGGGCGGGGAGGACCTGGGCGGAAAGGGCAACCGCGCCCAGAATAGAACCTGTTCTTGCAAGAAATCCGCGCCGGGAAAAGCCGTTGGAGCCGTTTCTGGGCAGGGCACTATCACTCATGTGACGTTCCTCACTCTCGGCTGAATGAGAACGAGTTCTACTGCGACAGGCGTATGAAGTCACTACATACCTATTGGTAACTTCGTCACTTCAAGCCGACCGCGTAACAGGGGCTGCGGGCTCCCGGCGGCGCACCCGCCCCAGGGCCGGCAGGGATGCGACCGCGGCGAACACGCACCGGGTGGAGGCGAATTCCGGCCGCCCCGGCGCCGTGCAGACCACCGCACCGGCGGCCGTCGCCACCCCGAGCAGCCGCAGCGGCCGGTCGCCGGACAACGCCGGGGCACGGCCTGCCCCGCCGTCTCCTTGGCGTGCGGACCGGCCCGGGGTTCACCACGTCACAATAAGCTGCAAATCCTCGACAGCGGGGCGAATATTCAATGCACGACCCTTGCTGTGTTCCTGCGCGCCGCTCTACTGTCCCGGCCATGCCCCCAAGAAGAACGGCCGCCGTGCTGGCGGTGCTCACAGCGTCCGCGCTCGGCCTCGGAGCGCTGGGCGCGGCCCCGGCGCTCGCCCGCCCGGACACCGCCCGCGCCGCGGCCCCCGTCGTCACCCGGGCGGGACTCGACCCCGCGCTCGTCGAAGGACGCGGCGCCCGGGTGGACTTCGCCGAGCAGGAGGCGGAGAACGCGGCCACCGACGGCAAGGTCATCGGCCCGGACCGCACGGCGTACTCGCTCCCGGCCGAGGCGTCCGGCCGCACCGCGGTGAAGCTGGCGCCCGGCCAGTACGTGGAGTTCACCCTGCCGGCCGCGGCCGATGCCGTCACCGTCCGCTACAGCCTCCCCGACGCGCCGCAGGGCGGCGGGATCACCGCCCCGCTCGACGTCACCGTGGGCGGCCAGAACCGCCGGACCATGACCCTGACCTCGCAGTTCTCCTGGCTGTACAACCAGTACCCCTTCACCAACGACCCGCGGGCCGACCTGCTGCACCCCGACTGGTGGATCACCGAGTGCGGCTGCGTACCGGCGGCCACCACCCCGGCCCCGGTGATCACCAAGCCCTTCCGTCCCCACCACATGTACGACGAGCAGCGCCTGCTGCTCGGCCGCACCCACCGCGCCGGGGAGAAGGTGCGCCTCACCGTCCCCGCCGGGTCCGCCGCCGCGTGGACCGTGATCGACCTGCTGGACTCTCAGCTCGTCGGCGCCCCGCACGTGGAGGCGGTCGCCGCCAACGTGCTCCTCTTCGGCGCCGACCCGACCGGCCGTCGCGACTCCGCCGCGGCCTTCGACCGGGCGATCGCCTTCGCGCAGCGCCACCGGCTCCCCGTCTACCTGCCGCCCGGCACCTTCCAGGTGAACCGCCACGTCATCGTGGACCGGGTCACGATCACCGGCGCCGGCAGCTGGTACACCACCGTCAAGGGCAAGGGCGTCGGCTTCTACGGCAAGGACGCCTCGGCCGGCGGCAGCCGCGACGTGCACCTCTCCCGCTTCGCCGTCGAGGGCGACGTCCGCGAGCGCGTCGACACCGACCAGGTCAATGCCATCGGCGGAGCGATGAGCGACTCGACCGTGGACCGCATGTACCTGCACCACACCAAGGTGGGCGTCTGGGTCGACGGCCCCATGCGGAACGTCAGGGTCACGCGCAACGTGATCACCGACCAGATCGCCGACGGCCTCAACTTCCACACCGGCGTCACCGACTCGCTGGTCCGGGACAACTTCGTCCGGGGCACCGGCGACGACGGCCTCGCCCTGTGGTCGGAGAAGACGGCGAACGCCCGCAACACCTTCGACCACAACACCGTGCAGAGCCCGAGCCTCGCCAACGGCATCGCCGTCTACGGCGGCTCGGACACCACCCTCTCCGCCAACCTCGTCGCCGACCCCGTCCGCGAGGGCCGCGCCCTGCACGTGGGCGCCCGGTTCGGCGCCGAGCCCTTCACCGGGTCGCTGCGGATCGCGGACAACACCACCGTCCGCGCGGGCACGTACGAATTGAACTGGAACATCGGGCTCGGCGCGATCTGGTTCTACGCCCTGGACCGCAGCATCGACGGGGCCGACGTCCGGGCCGACGGGAACGCCTTCCTCGACACCACCTACAACGCGATCATGCTGGTCACCGACTGGCCGGTGAAGGACACGCACCGCATCGAGAACGTCCACTTCAAGGACACCCGCGTCGACGGCACCGGCACCTCCGTGGTCAGCGCCCGCTCGGCCGGCTCCGCGACGTTCGAGAACGTCGACGCCCGCAACGTCGGCGCGGTGGGGGTCAACAACTGCGGCTCCTTCAACTTCCCGGCCACCGGATCGGAGTTCGCCCTCACCGATCTCGGGGGCAACGACGGCGGCGGCACCATCGGCCCCTGGCTCGCCGCCTGGGAGCTGCCGAACACGCTCACCTGCGACGACCGCCCGCCGGTCGTGCCCCCGCCGCCGCCCTCCCGCTGGTAGGGCTCACCGCTCCGCCGCGCCCGGGGGTTCGAGCGGCGGAGCGGTGACCGCGCACTGCGTACGGCACTGCGGCCGCGGGTACGGCGTCCCGGGCGCGGGTGTCCGTACGGTCGCCCAGGCCAGCACGGAACCGGCCACCAGGATGCCCGCGCACCAGGGCATCGCCCGGTCGAACGCGGCGTCGAACTGTTCCGCCGAGCGGTACGCCTCGGGCCCCATCCCGGCCAGCAGCGGCAGCGCCGCGACCGCGAGCAGCCCGGCCGCCCGGGCCGCGGCGTTGTTGATGCCGCTGGCCAGCCCGGCCCGCCCCGGGTCCACCGAGGCCAGCACGGTCGACGTCAGCGGAGCCACCAGGGTCACCATGCCCGTGCCCATCACCAGCAGAGCGGGCAGCACGTCCCGTACGTACGAGGCGTCCGGCCCCACCCGCAGCATCAGCAGCATTCCGGCCGCGCACAGCAGCGGCCCCACCGTGAGCGGGATCCGCGGCCCGATCCGCTCCCCGAGCTCCCCCGACCGGGCGGAGAGCAGCAGCATCAGCACGGTGGTGGGCAGCAGCGCGGCCCCGGACGCCAGGGCCGAATAGCCCGCCACGACCTGGAGCTGGAGCACGACGAGGAAGAAGAAGCCGCCGAAGGCGGCGTACACGCACAGGGTGACCAGGTTGACGGCCGTGAACTGCCGGGAGGCGAAGATCTCCGGCGGCACCATCGGGTGCGCCCGTTTGCGTTCCACGTAGACGAACGCGCAGGCCAGCAGGACCCCGCCGACCGCGGCGACCGGCACCAGAGGGCTGCCGGACCGCGCCTCGATCAGCGCGTAGGTCAGCAGCGCGAGCGCCGCCGCGGCCAGCACCGCGCCCGCCACGTCGAACCGCCCGTGCGCCCGCGGGTCCCGGGACTCCGGTACGTGCCGCAGTGCCACCGGGACGCACAGCGCGGCCACCGGCACGTTCAGCAGGAACACCCAGCGCCAGCCGGGCCCGTCCACCAGCCAGCCGCCGAGGAAGGGCCCGACTGCCGCGCCCACCCCGCCGAGTCCCGACCACAGGCCCACCGCGCGGCCCCGGTCGCCGGCCCGGATCGAGGCCTGGATCAGGGCGAGGGAGCCCGGGGTGAGCAGGGCCCCGCCGATCCCCTGCAGCGCCCGGGCGGCGATCAGCACCCCGGCGTTCGGCGCGATCCCGCAGAGCAGGGAGGCCGCCGCGAACCACACCACGCCCACCACGAAGACGCGCCTGCGCCCGAAGCGGTCGCCGAGCGCCCCGCCGACCAGGATCAGGCCCGCCAGGGTCAGCAGGTAGGCGTTGACCGTCCACTGCAGCACGGCCAGGTCGGCGCCGAGGTCCTCGCCGATGGCGGGGAGCGCCACGTTCACCACCGTGGAGTCCAGCAGGGCCATGGCGGAACCGAGCACGGTGGTCAGCAGGATCCACCGGCCGCGCGCGGAGGCCAGCCGGACGCCGGGGACCTGCTCGGAGGGTCCGGCGGCCCGTCCGGCGGGGGAGCCGCCGGGGGGTTCGGCCGGCGGATCGGCGGGGTGGTCCGCCGTCGGGCCGACGGGCGGTTCCACGGGCGGGTCGGCGGGCGCTGTCATGCCTTCAGGCTGGCCCGCGCGGGAGGGAAGGGCCACCCGGCGCGCACCGGCGGCCACGACGGCTCATTAGGCCCTCTTGTAATGAGCATGGCACCTCGATCACCATGATCCGCGCACGTCACACACATCTTTCCCGCACATCCCGCACATGGCGTACGAGGAGACAACACGTGGCACAACTCGCCAGACGGCCTTTGCGCGCGGCGCTCGCCGCTCTCACCGCGGTCCTGCTCTTACCCGTCGGCGCGGGCGTCGCCGCGGCCGCGCCGGAACCCGGACCCACCCCGAGCGCGGCCGAACGCAAGATCGAGCCGAAGCTTCGCGCCCAGCTCGACGAGTCCGCCAAGGCCGTGTTCTGGGTCTACCTGGACAGCGCCGCCGACCTGACCGCCGCGGGTAAACAGCAGACCCGCGCCGCCAAGGCCGAGACCGTGCTGCGGACCAAGAAGGCGCACGCGGCCCGCAGCCAGGCCGACGTCCTCAAGGCCCTGGACGGCGCCAAGGCCGAGTACACCTCGTACTGGATCGTCAACGCCGTCCGGGTCGTCGGCAGCGAGAAGCTCGCCGGAACGCTCGCCCAGCGTCCCGAGGTCGCCCGGATCGACGCCGACGACAAGGTCGCCCTCCCCAAGCCCGCCGACGGCGAGCGGGAGAAGTCGGCGGCCGACGCCGTCGAGTGGAACATCGACCGGATCAAGGCCCCCCAGGTGTGGGACCAGGCCGGCGTGCGCGGCGAGGGCATCGTCGTCGCCAACATCGACAGCGGTGTGGACCACACCCACCCGGCGGTCAACAACCAGTACCGCGGCAAGAGCGCGGACGGGACCTACGACCACAACTACAACTGGTTCGACCCGGCCGGCGTCTGCTCCACCGCCGCCCCCTGCGACAACAACGACCACGGCACGCACACCATGGGCACCATGGTCGGCGACGACGGCGGCGCCAACAAGATCGGCGTGGCACCGGGAGCCAAGTGGATCGCCGCCAAGGGCTGCGAGACGAACTCCTGCTCCGAGGCCTCCCTGCTGGCCTCCGGCCAGTGGATCGTCGCCCCGACCGACCTCAACGGCCAGAACCCGCGGCCCGACCTGGCCCCGCACATCGTGAACAACTCGTGGGGCAGTTCGGCGCACGACGACTGGTACCAGCAGATCGTCGACACCTGGCGCGCCGCCGGCATCTTCCCGGCCTTCAGCAACGGCAACGCCGGCCCCGGCTGCTCCACCAGCGGCTCACCCGGTGACTACGCGAGCTCCTACAGCTCCGGCGCCTTCGACATCAACAACGCCATCGCCTCGTTCTCCTCGCGCGGCGCGGGCCCCGGCGGCATCATCAAGCCGAACATCGCCGCCCCCGGCGTGAACGTCCGCTCCTCCGTCCCCGGCGGCGGCTACGAGGCCTTCTCCGGCACCTCCATGGCCTCCCCGCACACCGCGGCCACCGTGGCCCTGCTCTGGTCCGCCGCGCCCGCCCTCGAAGGGGACATCGCGCAGACCGAGTCCCTCCTCGACGGCACCGCCCAGGACACCGACAACGGCCAGTGCGCCGGCACGGCCGCCGACAACAACGTCTTCGGCGAGGGCAAGCTCGACGCCCTCGCCGCCGTGAACGCCGCCCCGCGCGGCGCGATCGGCGCGCTCGGCGGCACCGTCCGCTCCGGCGGCGAGCCCGTCGCGGGCGTGAAGGTCACCGCCGACGGCCCGATCGACCGTACGACGACCACCGGCGCCGACGGCAGCTACGCCTTCGCCTCCCTCTCGGTCGGCGAGTACGCCCTGACGGCCTCCAAGTTCGGCTACGGACAGCAGAGCGCCACCGCGACGGTGACCGAGAACGCCACCGCCACCGGCGACTTCACCCTCATCCAGGCTGCCTCCGGCAAGCTCACAGGCACGGTCTCCTCCGCCGCCGGCCCCGCCGCGGGCGCCACCGTCACCCTCGCCGACACCCCGGTGACGGCGACGACCGACGCGCAGGGCCGCTTCGAGGTCACCCTCCCGCACGGCACGTACACCGTGAACGCCACCCACACCTCGCGGTGCGTGACCGGCGGCTCCGCGCAGGTGACCGTCGCGGGCGACACGACCGTCGCCGTCAGCCTGCCCGAACGCACCGACGGCTACGGCTACGCCTGCGCCGCCGCCGGCGAGCGCCCGTACACCCCCGGCAGCCGCCAGCTCGCCCTGACCGGCGACAACACCACCGAGCGCGTCGACCTGCCGTTCCCGCTGCCGCTGTACGGAAAGACGTACGGGCAGGCCTGGATCGGCACCAACGGCACCGTCAGCTTCGGCGGCAACAACACCGGTGACATCAACGGGGACCTCCCGAGCACGGCCACGCCCAACGCGGCCCTCTACCCGTTCTGGGACGACCTGGTCGTCGGCGCGGCGGGCAGCGGCTCCGGCGTCTTCACCGCGGTCACCGGCACCGCCCCGCACCGGAGCTACGTGATCGAGTGGCGCGAGGTGTCCCACTGGTCGGCGCAGGCCGACAAGTTCTCCTTCTCGGCGGCGATCGGCGAGGACGGCACCGTCACCTACGCCTACAAGGGCACCGGCGGCACCGGCATCAAGGGCGGCTCCACGGCCACCGTCGGCGTGGAGAACGCGACCGGAACCGACGCGTTCAAGTACTCCTTCAACACCCCCGTCATCACGGACGGCCTCTCCATCGCCTTCCGCACCACCAAGAGCGGTGTGGTGGCGGGCCGGGTGCTCGACGCCAATGACGGCAACGGGATCGCGGGCGCCACGGTGAGCGTCGCCGCGGGCGACTCGGCGGTCTCGGCGACCACGGCGGCGGACGGCGGGTACGTCGTCCAGAGCCCGTCGGGCCGGACCTCCGTCTCCGTCACCGCACCCCAGTACGAGGCCGTCACCGCGGCGGTGGACGTCACGGCCGCCGACGTCACAGCAGTGACGCAGTCCCTGCGCACGGGCCGCGTGACCGCGTCCCAGTCGGCCGTGGAGGTCGTCCTGCCGACCGACCGGAAGCGCACCCGGACCCTCGACCTGACGAACCCCGGCCTCGGCACGGCGTTCAGCGTGGCCGAGGACGCGGCCTGGCTGACGGCGACCCCCGCCACCGGGAACCTCCCGACCGGCGGCAAGGCGCCGGTCACGCTCGCCGTCGACACCGCCGGGCTGGCCCCGGGCACGGTCCTGACCGCCGACCTGCGGATCACCTCGGTGAGCGGCCGCAGCCCGGTCCTCACCGTCCCGGTCAAGGTCATCGTCCCGCGCTACCAGGTCGCCCTGGACGCGGGCTCCGACTACGCGGGCACGGACGCCCTGGGCGACCCCTGGTCCCCGGACCGCAAGTACACCGCCGGCTCCTACGGCTACCAGGGCAACGCCTCCGTCCAGACCACCGGCCGCACCATCGCCGGAACGGCCGACCAGAAGCTGTACCGCAACGCCCGTGAGGGCATGTACGAGTACCGCTTCGACAACGTCCCGAACGGGACCTACACGGTCGAGCTGGGCTTCGCCGAGCTCTCCTCCACCAAGCCGAACAAGCGCGTCTTCGACGTTCTGGCCGAGGGCGCGCAGGTCCTGCCCTCCCTCGACATCTCGCTGGAGGCGGGCACCTACACGGCCCTGACCCGCACCTACACGGTCACGGTCACCGACGGGGTCCTCAACATCCGCTTCGTCACGCACGGCGGGTTCGGCAAGCCCCTGCTGAACACCCTCCGGGTGACGGACCGCCCCGACAAGAGCTAGCCGCACGGGTCGGACGGGGGCGGGGTGCCGACCGGCACCCCGCCCCCGTCCGTACGCCCCCGTCCGTACGCCCCCGTCCGTACGCCCCCGTCCGTACGCGCCCGCACCCGCGGCCCGGCATTCGGGTGGCGGGGCCAGGGCTCCGGCGTGACGCGACACCGGGCCGGGACCCGTTCGCTAGCGTGACCGACCATGACGCTCCTGAGCGACCAGGCCGAGGACATCCGCGCGCTCGTGGAGTCCGCCGACCCCGGCGCGGTATGGGCCGTCGGCGGACCCGAGGGCGTCCACGCGGCGTCCACCGGCCCGGCCGGCGGACCCGGCGCGGACACCGCCGTCCCCCCGGACGGCCGGGGCGGCGAGGACATCACGGGCGCCGCGCGCACGGCGGGCGGCGGCGGCGCCGGGGCGGAGCCGGGGGACCTCGACGTCGACGGGCTCGCCACCGTCCTGGCCCTGTGGCCGGCCCTCGGCAGCCTGGTCGCCGACGGCTCGCTCCACCTGCACACCCCCCTGACCGCGTACGGGGACACGACGTCCGCCCCCGGCACCACCGCACACCACCTGCTGACCCACCCCGAGGGGACCGCCGCCCTCACCCGGCTCGCCGAGACCCTCGCGGGCACCTCCCTCGCCGAGCTCGCCGCGACCCGCGTCTGGCAGCCCCTCGGCATGACCCGCACCCGCTTCGCCGACGGCAGCCTCCGGGCCCCGCTCGCCGACCTCGTCCGCTTCCCGTGCCACCTCCTGGCCCCGGACGGGCCGGGCATCGCCCCCGCCTGGACCGCCGAGTCCCTGCGCATCCGCACCGGCGAACTCACCCCCGCCCGCGGCCTCCTCTGGCACCCGGCGCCCCAGGGGGTCTGGGCCCACCACGCTCCGGCGGCCGACGCCCCCGCCCTGTGGGTCGCCCCCCGACTCCGCCGCTGGGCACTCCTCCTTCCGGCCGCCCCCACCCCCTTCCGCACCGCCTTCCGCGAAGCCGCCTTCACCCCACCACCGACCGGCTGAGGAACGGGGGCGGGTCCTGCGCGGCGTGCTCGCGCCGGTCACGGGGGCACGCCCGGGCGCCGTCACCGCCGCCTCGCTCGGGGCGCGGTGCGTGCGTGGGCGACGTACGGTGATCCCGACGTCACCGACCGTCCCCTTCCGGCCGCGGAGGTACACGCATGCGCACGGTCCAAGAGGCCGCCCTCGACGGCCTCGGCGCCCTCGTCCGCGGCCTCGTCGGCACCCGGCCGCGCCGCGCCGACACGGTCCGCGCCTCGGCCGGCACCCTCCACGCCCTGCGCACGCGCCACGGGTACGCGCCGCTGCTGCTGCGGACCCGGGCCGGCCGGACGGTCCTCGTCCTCCTCGACCCGCGGGACCTGGGCCGCTTCTACGCCGAGCCCCCGAGCGTCCTCGCGGCCGAGCCGCCCGAGAAGTGCCGGGGCCCGTACGCCGCCGACTCCGCCGGCGCCGACTGCGGGCACGGGGAACTGCGCCCGGAGCGGCGCCGGATCGACGCGGAGGCACTGGTCCCGGGATTCCCCGTACACCCCTCGTACGAGGCGCTCCTCACCCTCCTCGCCGAAGAGGCCCGGCAGCTGACCGCCGCCGGGACCCTCGAACTCGCCCGCGCCCGGCACACCGTGGACCGGGTCGCGCGCCGGATCGTGCTGGGCCACGCGGCCGCCGGGGACGAACAGCTCACCGGCTGGCTCAGGCAGCTGCGCGCCGGAGGCGGCCGTCCCGCACCCGGTGCGGGGCCGGGCCCCCGTACCGGCAGGACCCGCGGCGCCGCCCGCTCGCTGCGGGCGAAGGCCGACGACCGCATCCGGGAGTACGCCCGCCTCGCCGACCGCGACACCCTCATCGGCCGGGCCGCCCTCCACCCCGGCGCCCTCGGCCGCGCACACCAGTGGCTCGCCGCGCTGGACGCCCTTCCGGAAACGCTGCTGCGCACCCTCCTGCTGCTCGGCGCGCACCCCGCGGAGCAGCGCCGGGCCGCCACGGAAGCCGCCGCCGCCGCGGCTCCGGGGGAACTGCCGTGGTTGCGGGCCTGCGTCCGGGAATCCCTGCGGCTGTACCCGGTGGTCCCCGACCTGATCCGCGTCACCCGCACCGAGACCGTCTGGCACGGCGTGCGCCACCCCGCGGGCACCGCCGTGCTGCTGCCCGCCGCCTTTCACCAGCGCGACCCGGAACACGTACCGGCCGCGCACGCCTTCGTACCGGGCCGCTGGAAGGACCAGGGCGCCGACCAGGACATCCGGATGGCGCCGTTCGGCCACGGCGGCGGACGCTGCCCCGGCGATCAGCTCGGCCTGATGGTGACCGCCGCGCTCTGCGCCGAACTGCTGCGGAGCCACCGGATCGAGGCCACCAGACCGGTCCTGGACCCCGTCGGACCGCTGCCCGAGACGCTCGATCCGCACGGGATCCGGCTCACCCTGGCCCGCCGCTGACGCCGTACCACCGGCCAGGCCCCGCCCTCCCGTACCCCTTGCCGAACCCCAGAGGACCCCATGCCCGACGCCGCGACCTCCGCGTCCACCGCCCCGGACGTCGTCCTGCTCGACAGGCTGTGCCGCGAACTCGCCGAAACCGCCGACACGGTGGGCGAGGCCGCCCGCTACGCCTCCGGGCTGGCCCTCGGCGCCCGGCTGCCCGCGACCGCACTCGCCCGGGGCGGCCGCCGCCGGCTGGCCTGGCGCACCCTGCTGCGCACCCTCACCGATCCGGCGGGCCTCGGCTGGGCACCCCGGGGCCGGGGCGTCGCCGGAGCAGGCCGGTACGCAGGGCTGCTGGCGCGCCGGGAGAGCCTCGCGGTGAGCGTCGCCGTCTGCGGTCTGCGGATCCGCATCGGCGCCGCGAGCGCGGGCCGTCCCGAACTGCGCCGCGACCCGGCGGCCGCGGGCGTCCTCGCCGCGGCCGGCGCGGGCCGGCAGGGCGAGGCAGTCCGCCTCTTCCGGGCGATCGTGCGCGACCGGGGAGCGGGGCCCGCCTACGCGCTGCTGGCCCCGGCGTTCGCCGACGTCCTCGCCTGGAACGCGCTGACCGACGCGAACCCCTTCAACGACCACGCGGGCTGGCAGGTGGCCACCGGCCGGGCCGTGACCGCCGACCCGCTCCTCGGACTCGGCGCCGCCTTCCTGGCCCTGTGCGACCGGGGCCGCGACCGTGCGGACGACGACGGCCGCGGCGGGCCCGACCGGTACGCCGGCCGCCCCGCCGCCCGGCCCGCCCCGCCGCGCAGCCCGGACGCGGGGGAGCCGCAGCGCCCCGCCGCGCGCCCGCCGCTGGCGGCGGCCCCGCACCTGCCCGGCCCCGCCGCCGGCCTGAGGGCCCACGCGGACGCGCTGCGGGCGCACGCCGGGCGGCTGCACACGACCGTCACCCCGGCCGTCGCGGTCTGGCCGGGTCTGCGCTCCGAGGCCCTGCGCGCCGAGGTGAACATCTTCGCCGATCGCTGTGCCACCGCGGCCAACGGCCTGGCCCTCGCCGCCGCTCAGCTCGACGCCGACCGCGCGCCGCGCTGACGCGCCGGCGCGCCGGGCGAGTTCGACGACCCGGTCACGCGCAGGGCTCACAGCACGAGCGACAGGAGCATGACGAAGCCCAGCCCGACCACGGAGATGAGGGTCTCCATCACCGACCAGGTCTTCAGGGTCTGTCCGACCGTCATCCCGAAGTACTCCTTGACCAGCCAGAAGCCCGCGTCGTTGACGTGGCTGAAGAACAGCGAACCCGAGCCGATCGCGAGGACCAGGAGCGCGGTCTCGGTGGTCGACATCCCCGCGGCGAGCGGGGCGACCAGGCCGGCCGCCGAAATGGTGGCCACCGTCGCCGACCCGGTCGCGAGGCGGATAACCACCGCGATCAGCCAGGCCAGCAGCAGGGCGGGGATCGCCCAGCTCTTCGACAGGTCGAGGATCATCTGCCCGACGCCGGCGTCGATCAGGGTCTGCTTGAAGCCGCCGCCCGCCCCCACGATCAGCAGGACGCCCGCGATCGGGGCCAGGGACTTCTCCACCGTCGTCGAGAGCCTCGCCCGGGTGAAGCCGGCCGCGCGGCCCAGGGTGGACATGCCCACCAGCACCGCTGCGAGGAGGGCGATCAGCGGGGAACCCGCGACGTCGGTGACCCGCTGGACCGGGTCGGCGGGGTCGTCCACGACGATGTCGACCAGCGCTTTGACCAGCATCAGGGCCACCGGCAGCAGCACCGTGAAGACGGTGGCGCCGAACCGGGGCCGGTGCTCCAGCTCCTCCGAGGGACGCTGCGGGATCATGTGCTCCGGCGCCGGGATGTCGACCCACCGGGCCGCGTAGCGGGAGAACAGCGGCCCGGCGATGATCACGGTGGGGATCGCCACGACCACACCCAGCGCGAGGGTGACGCCCAGGTTCGCGTCGAGCGCGTCGATGGCGACCAGCGGCCCGGGGTGGGGCGGTATGAGTCCGTGCATCACGGACAGGCCCGCCAGCGCGGGGATGCCGATCCGCATGAGGGAGTAGTTGCCGTGCTTGGCCACGAGCAGGACCACCGGGATCAGCAGCACGATGCCGACCTCGAAGAAGAGCGGCAGCCCGATGACCGAGGCGATCAGCACCATCGCCCACGGCATGGCCCGGCCCTTGGCCCGGGCGAGGATCGTGTCCACGATCTCGTCGGCGCCGCCGGAGTCCGCCAGCAGTTTGCCGAGGATCGCACCGAGCGCGATCAGTACGCCGACTCCGGCGACCGTGGCGCCCAGCCCGGCGGTGAAGCTCGCGATGGTCTTGGACAGGGGGGCGCCCGCGAAGACCCCGAGGGCCAGTGAGCCCAGGGTCAGGGCCAGAAAGGCGTGCATCTTGAGGCGGGTGATGAGCAGGACGATGACGGCGATGCCCGCGAGTACGGCGATCCCGAGCTGGGTGTTCCCGGCCGAGGTGATCGGTTCGCCGCCCGCCGCTGCCAGTGTCTCGACGCTGAGACCGGTCACGGTGACGATTCCTTAGTTCTGGGGTGTGCTGGGGTTCTCGGGCGGGCCGAGCCGGCGCAGGGCGGCCAGCGCCCGCGCGGTGATGTCCTCGGGCGAACCGGACACGTCGATGACGACGCCCGCCTCGTCCGGCTGGAGGGGTTCCAGGGTGGCGAACTGCGAGTCCAGCAGGGCGGGCGGCATGAAGTGGCCCTTGCGGGCCGCCATCCGCTCCTCGATCAGCGGCCGGTCCCCGGTGAGGTGGACGAAGACCGTCCGCGGGCCCGACTCGCGCAGCCGGTCGCGGTAGGCGCGTTTGAGCGAGGAGGCGGCGACCACCCCGCCGCCACGTCCGTCCCGGGTGCGGATCCAGTCGCCGATGGCGTCCAGCCACGGCCACCGGTCCGCGTCCTCCAAGGGGATGCCGTCGGACATCTTGGCGACGTTGGCCGCCGGGTGGAACGCGTCGCCCTCCGCATACGGGAGGGCGAGCGCCTCGGCGAGCAGCCGGCCCACGGTCGTCTTGCCCGTGCCGGCCACGCCCATCACCACAAAGACGCGCTGGGAGCTCACGCCGTACCTCGCTGTCCTCGTCGACATCGGTTCGTGTGGCACCACTGAAGCCTATTAAGTAGTACGTATTCAAGTAGTAGGTAGAAAACGTCGCATCTTTTGTTCGCCGACGTTCATCGGCGTGCTCCGTGCCGTCACCTACGCTTACGCCCATGACGACCGACGGCGGCCCCGGGCAGGGGCTCCACTCCCGTGTGCTGGACACCCTCGGCCTCGCCATCACGGCGGGGGAGTACCGGCCGGGCAGCGTCCTGCGGACCGACGAGATCGCCGAGCGGTTCGACGCCTCCCGCACCGTCGTGCGGGAGGTCGTCCGGGTCCTGGAATCGATGCGGCTGGTCGAGTCCCGCCGCCGGGTCGGCGTCACGGTGCGTCCCACGGACGAGTGGAACGTGTACGACCCCCGCGTCATCGTCTGGCGGCTGGCCGGCACCGACCGCCCCCGCCAGCTGCGCTCCCTCACCGTGCTGCGCTCCGCGGTCGAGCCGGTCGCCGCCGGGCTCGCGGCGACCCTGGCCACCCCGGAGCAGTGCGCCGAACTCACCGAAGCGGCCCTCGGCATGGTGCGTACCTCGCGCGGGCACCAGCTCGACGGCTATCTCCGCCACGACATCGCCTTCCACCGCGTCGTCCTGAACGCCTCCGGGAACGAGATGTTCGCCCGGCTCGGCGACGTCGTCGCGGCGGTGCTGACCGGCCGCACCCGGCACGAGGTGATGTTCCACGACCCCGACCCGGCCGCCGTCACCCTGCACGTCCAAGTCGCGGAAGCCGTCCGGGAGGGCGACGCGGCACGAGCCGAGGCACTGACCCGGCAGATCGCGGTGGGCGCCCTGGAGGAACTGGACGTCCTCGCTCCGTAGGACGCGCACCCGCCCCGTAGGCCACACTGGACACGTGCTGGGACTTGGCGGGGCGAATGACGGCGCAGGCGCCACCTTCGTGGGGCGGGGCGGTGAACTGGTCGCACTGCAAGCGGCCTTGACCGAAGGCCGGCTGACCACCCTGACCGGACCGGGCGGTGTCGGCAAGACCCGCCTGTGCGGGAGGTGCTGGACGGCGCGCGCGGACTCGCCGGCCCCGACGGGCCGTTCCCCGACGGGGTCCACTGGGCCGACCTCTCGCCGCTGCCCGACGACCGGCTGCTCCTCGACACCGTCGCCGACGCGCTCGACCTCGCCGACCACACCCCCCGCACCCTCGCCGAAGCCGTCCGCGAGTGGATCGGCGACCGCCGGATGCTCCTCGTACTGGACTGCTGCGAGCACCTGGTGCCCGCCGTACGGGCCCTCGTACGGGCCCCGCTCGACGCCGCACGGCACCTCACCCCGCTCCTGACCAGCCGTCAGCCCGTCCCGTCCGGCCGCTCCGGCACCGGGCCCTGCGGACCGCGATCGGGTGGAGCCACGAGTGGTGCGCACCGCGCCCAACGGACCCGCGACCATCCGTACGACAGCGGGTGATCACCGGTCAGCTGCCGGTGGGCGCGTCGTCGTGCATGAGGGGCAGCGGACTCGGCACGGCGTGGCGGACCGGGTCGGCGGCGCGGAGCACGGCCGCGCGCTGGAGGCGCCGGGAGAGCAGGCGTCCGGCGACTCCGGCCGCGGCGCACACGCAGAGGGCGACCGTCAGCCCGTACGCGAAGCGGCTCCCGCGTCGGGTGCGGGGGACGAGGAGAGAGACGCGTACGAGAGCACCGCGATCACGGGGGCCGACAGCAGGGCGAGGACGGGGAGGAAGCGGCATTGCAGCGGAAGCGCGATGAGCAGGGCGACTTCCGTGCAGGCCCACCAGGCCGAACCGAGGGCGGCGGGCTCCGGGGTTCTCCAGGCGCGCGGCAGGAGCGAGGCGAGGGCCAGGACGGCCAGGCCCCGGCTGCCGGGTACGGGCGCGAGGACCGCCGGGACGCGGGCCGGGTGCCAGCGCTCGGTGTCGGGGACGTTCCAGGTTGCGGGGCCGGGCGCGGGGATCGCCGCCGGCGGCAGGTGCTTGACGCGGTCGGTCACGGCGCCAGTGTGCGAGCGTGATCCCGGGCGTCATAGAGACCCGGGGGGCCGAACCGTCGCTGTGGAAAACGGTGTTGGAGTGCGAGTTCTCGTGCCGGACTCAGCCGCGTGTCAGTGAGGCCACCGCCTTGTCGAGGCGGGCCTGCCGGGCGGCGGGCGTGAGGGCCTGGAGCAGCGGAAGGATCAGCCGGTACTGCCCGGTCCGGTCGAGGGCGTCGAACGCCTTCCTGGCCTCCGGGCTGGCGTCGAGCGCCGCCGCGAGGTCGGGCGGTACCGTCGCCGTCTGCTGTGACGCGTAGGCCGCCGCCCAGCGGCCGTCCGCCTGGGCCCGTCGGACCTCGGCCAGCCCCGGTTCGCGCATCCGCCCATCGGCCGTGAGCGCGGCGACCCTGTCGACGTTCACCTGCGACCACAGGCTCCTGGGCCGGCGCGGCACGTACTTCTGCAGGTAGTGCCGGTCGTCGAGGGTGCGCCGCTGGCCGGAGATCCAGCCGTGGCAGAGGCCGACGTCGACCAGCTCGTCGGAGGTCACCGACGCGATGCCGGACCCCTTCTTGGCCACCTTGACCCACACCCCCGCCCCGCGGGTGTGGTGACCGGCCAGCCACGCGTCGAACGCCGCGGCGTCCGCGGAGGCGATGATCTCCACACCGTCGAGCTCGTCCATGCGGTGCAGAGTAACTCCCGGTCCGCCGGGACCGGGACCGTCACCGCATGCAGCCGGCGCCTGCGCGCCACGGGCGCCGGGTCCCCTGCCCGGCGCCTGTCGGCGAGGTCAGTCGGTGAGGACGGCGATCTCCAGCGCGCTCAGCCGGTCCGGCTCCGCGACCAGGTCGATCTCCGTGATCCGACCGTCCGCGAGGGCGAAGCGCAGGACAAGGAACAGCTTGCCGAGCGGCGCCATCACCAGGCCGGCCGAGCCGTCGACGAGCGCCGGCCCCGTGGTCCGGGCCCGCCGCATGGCGGCCATCGCGCCCCGGGCGACGGTCTCGGCGCCCGTGACCAGCAGCGGTTCGGGCGTCGGCCCGACCGCCCGGTCCGCCCGCAGCACCACACCGGGGTGGAGCAGGGAGAGCAGCGCGTCGAAGTCCCCGCCGCGCGTGGCGGCCAGGAACGCGTCCACCACGAGCCGCTGCCGGGCCCGGTCGCCGCCGCCGTCGCCGTCGGCGTCCCGAGTCCGCCCCCGCACCCGGCGGCGCGCCCGGCCGGCCAGCTGCCGCGTCGCCGCCGGGGTCTTCTCGATCATCGGAGCGATGTCGTCGAAGGGCACGGCGAACAGGTCGTGCAGGACGAACGCGACGCGCTCGGACGGCGTCAGGGTGTCGAGCACCACCAGCAGGGCCAGCCCCACCGCATCGGCGAGCAGCGCCTCGTGCTCCGGATCGACCCGTGCCTCCGGGCCGGCGGCCGACTCCGTCGTGAACGCGTCGAGGGGGTCCTCGCGGCGCGAGGACCGGGCGCGGAGCACGTTCAGGCACACGCGCGCCACGACGGTGGTCAGCCATCCGCCGAGGTTCTCGACGTCATCGGTGTCCGAGCGGTCGAACCGCAGCCACGCCTCCTGTACGGCGTCCTCGGCCTCGGCGAGCGAGCCGAGCATCCGGTAGGCCACCGCCCGGAGATGGGAGCGGTGCTCCTCGAACCGTTCGGCGGGCAACGTGCTGTCGTTCATCGCGCAGGGTCCTTCCCCCGGGGACTCGTCGAAGAGATCATCGTCCGCTGCCGGATAATGACGCCGTACACCTGACGATCAAGATGCCGGGGCCCGTGGCGGACCGGCAGGAGCGGAGCCCCCTGATGGACGTGCAGCACTTCGAGCGGATCACCGCGTTCATCGAAGCGCGGCTCACCCCGCTGTTCGCAGCGGAGACGGGCAGCGAGAACGGCTTCGGCATGGACGACACCTCCCGCGCGCTGCGCGCCCTGCGCAACGCCGTACTGGAGGCCTCGGTGACGAAGGGCCTCATCGAGACGCGCGCGACGGCCGAGCCGGCCGTGCGCCGCGTCATCGACCAGACCGTGGAGCTCCACTGGGACGTGCTGCGCGGGATCGCCCGTCAGTGGGAGGACCACGGCGACTTCCGGCGGGAGTTCAAGCGCCACGCCTGGGAGCTCGGCGAGGCACCCGCCCCCGCTGCCGCGCAGGGCTGACGCCTACGCGGTACCGGAGCCCGTCCGGAGCCCGCGCGACGCGCGCGTCGCCCACCCGGTCGGCCCGTTCCAGGCAGGTCAGGTTCCAGTGGAGCGCGGCTTCGGGCGTGGGCTGCTGCCGGGCGAGATAGTGCGCGGCGACGCAGGCCTCGTAGTCGTCGCCCGCGCGGTCCCAGGCCTCCCGGAAGAGGTCCCGGGCGTCGTCGTCGCGCCCCTCGGCCTCGGCGGCCATGCCCTCGGCGCACAGCCTGACGGTCTGCTGATCCGGGTTCACGGGGTGGTCTTCCTCACGCTCGGCGGTCGGGTACGGCGACGGGCATCACGAGCGCGGTGAAGCTGCCCTGGTCGGCGGAGCGCACCAGAACGGACAGGGTCGGCTCCGAGACCTCCAGCAGCACGTCCGGGCCGACGCTCGCCTCCAGGACGGGCGCGAGTACCGCGGGGTCGAAGCCGAGGCGTACGGGTTCGGCCTCCGCGCGCAGGGCGGGCAGGGCGCGGCACGCCACCAGCAGCCGGTCCCGTCCCAGTTCGAGGGCGACGGCGGGGGAGTCGCCGCAGTCCTCCAGGGCGGCGAGGAGCGCGGCCCGGTCCACGATCACGCGGTGCCGGGCCGCGGGTAGCGCGGCGAGCATGTCCCGGTAGGCGGGGTACTCCCCGGCCGTGCCCGCCGCCTCGCGCGAGCCGCCGGGGTGGCGCACGGCCAGCGAGGCCCCGGCCGGTCCGGCGACCAGGGTCACCTCGGCCGTCCGGGCGGCCCACGCCCCGAGCCCGAGGAGGGCGTCGGCGTCCACGAGCACCCGGCCGGCGGGTCCGGTCAGCGCGGCCGGCCGGAGGGTGCGCAGCGCGAGCCGGTACCGGTCGGTGGCCACGAAGCGGACCTCGTCCTCCTCGAACTCCACCAGCACACCGCCCAGTTCCGGGTGCGCGGGATCACGCCCGGCGGCCGGGGTGACCTGCCGGGCCGCACTGGCCAGCTCGGCCCCGCCCAGGATGAACTCGGTGCTCCGCGGACCCCCTGGAAGGCCGTCGAGCACCGCCGCGATGGCCGCGTCGGCGGCGCGCCCGCGCTCCCGGGCCGCCGCCCGGTGCCGTTCGAGAACCACCCGGGCCCGGCCCGGGGGCCCGTCCAGTACGGCGGTCACGTCCGCCAGCGCCAGCCCGGTCGCGCGGAGCCCGCGCAGCAGCCGGGCGCGGGCCTCCTGGGCGGGGGAGTAGAAGCGGTAGCCGGTGGCGCCGTCCACGTGGGCGGGGAGCAGCACGCGGCAGTCGTCGTAGAAGCGCAGGGCGCTCGGCGCGAGTCCGACCCGCCGGGCGAACGCGCTGATGCTCATCAGGTCGGGTGAGGCGTCGTTCATGCCGCTGAGTGTCGACTTTCATCCCGCTTGAAGGTCAACCCGGGGAGGCGATCCGGGTCGGGCCTGGCATCGCTCCTCCTCAGCCCGCGGTCGGCGGGGTGGCGGCGAGGACGGCGTCCAGCAGGCCCGGGAACCGGCGCTGGAGGTCCTCGCGGCGCAGCGACACCGCCTTGTAGCGGCCGACCTTGTGCTCCTGGGTGACCCCGGACTCGCGCAGCACCCGCCAGTGGTGGGTGGCCGTGGCCTTGGTGACCTCCAGGGGGAGGCTGCCGCAGGTCCGCCCGTCGGGGGAGGAGGCGAGCTCGCGGACGATGCCGAGGCGTACGGGGTTGCCGAGGGCGGCGAGCACGTCCTCGACGAGGAGCTGTTCGGGGACGGGGTGGTACGTGGCCATGGGTCCGATGGTACGTCGCACGCGGTGCCCGCCGGCCCCGGTCACCCGGTTTGCCCGAGCTTCCGTACGATTGTACGGTGAATCTCGTACAGCATCCCGAACGGAAGCAGCAGGCACCGCCGTGAGCACCCCCACCGCCACCCCCACTCCCCCCGCCGACGAAGGTCCCGTCGCGATCGTCACCGCCGCCGGCTCCGGCATCGGCCGGGGCATCGCCACCGAACTGGCCGCCGCCGGACATCGCGTCTCGCTGCTCGACATCGACCCCGGCATCGAGGACCTCGCCGCGGAGCTCGGCGGCACGGCCACCGTCGGCTCCCTCACCGAGCCCGCCGACCTGGCCCGTCTCGTCGAGGCCACCCTGGCCCGCCACGGACGCATCGACGCCGTGGTCAACGGCGCCGGACACGCCCGCAACGACGAACTCCTCGAGGTCACCGACGAGGACTGGCACGACGGCCTGGACATGCTGCTGCTCAGCGTGGTCCGTATGGCGCGGCTCGTGACCCCGCACATGGAGGCGGCCGGCGGCGGGGCCTTCGTCAACCTCTCCTCCTACACGGCCTTCGAGCCGATGGGCCCGATCCCCGTCAACTCCAGCCTCCGCGCCGCCCTGACCTCGTTCACCAAGCTGTACGCCGACCGGTACGCGGCCCGCGGCATCCGCATGAACAGCGTGATGCCCGGCTTCGTCGACAGCTGGCCCGAAGACCCCGCCTTCCTCGCGAAGATCCCGGCCGGGCGCTACGCCACGGTCCGGGAGATCGGCAACCTCACCCGCTTCCTCGTCTCGCAGGACGCCGCCTACATCAACGGCGAGTCCATCCGCATCGACGGCGGCGCGGCCCGCTCCCTGTAGGAGGTGTCGCCGAAGGGGTGTCGCCGAAGGCGTGGTCGGACCCGCCGCGGCCGGAGCGGCGGTTGATCAGGACGTCCCAGGCCTTGGGCAGGAAGACCGCCGCCCCGGCGACGGCCGCCGGGACCGCGAGGATGTCGGTCAGGTTGCAGAGCAGGATGAGCCCCGGCACGGTGGCGAACGTGCCGGTGGACAGGGAGCCGAGGCCGTACCCGATCCGCACGCGACGCGGCAGGGCCGGAAGGCGCCGGCCGGGGCACAGGTCAGGCCCCCGCCCGGGAGAAGGGCTCTACAGGGAACGGCTCGCGAGGGCGTCCACCGCGGCGGGCAGCTGCGTCGTGCCGCTGGTCAGCTCCAGGACCAGGCCCGCCGTCGCCGGCGTGTCGATCAGGCGGACGAGGACCGCCGCCACGTCGTCGCGGGGGATTTCGCCGCGGCCGGTGCTCGCCTCCAGGCGGACCAGTCCGGTTCCCGCCGCGTCGGTGAGGGCGCCGGGGCGCAGGATCGTCCAGTCGAGGCCGGAGCGGAACCGCAGGTCGTCGTCGGCCGCGCCCTTGGCCCGCAGGTACGCGTCGAAGACCTCGTCGCCCCCGTGCTCCACGTCCGCGCCCATGGCGGAAACGGTGAGGTAGCGGCGTACGCCGGCCCGCTCGGCCGCGTTCGCGAAGAGGACCGCGGCGCCGCGGTCCACGGTGTCCTTGCGCGCGTGGCCGCTGCCGGGGCCGGCGCCCGCGGCGAAGACCACGGCGTCGGCGCCCCGCAGGACCGCGGCCACCGACCGGACCGGGGCCGACTCCAGGTCCAGTACGACGGGTTCGGCGCCGGCCGCCCGTAGGTCGTCCGCTTGTTCCTCCGACCGGATGATGCCCGTGACCTCGTCCCCCCGCGCGGCGAGGAGGCGTTCCAGCCTCAGTGCGATCCGTCCGTGTCCACCTGCGATGACAATGCGCATGACGCCGACCGTACGCGGGCACCGGCCGGTTCGCCGCATCGGCGCCGCCCGCCACCCGGCCGGGCCCCTGCCCCGCCCCGCGCCCCCCGCCGCCCCGCACCCTCCACCCCCGCCCCGGCCGGGACGGCGGGGCCTCATGCTCCCGGAGCCGCCGGCACCCCGCCGGAACCGGCGGGCGCCGCCGCGAACTGGGTGCGGTACAGCTCCTCGTACCGGCCGCCCGCGGCCAGCAGCTCGCCGTGCGTGCCGCGTTCCACGATCCGGCCGTCCTCGACGACCAGGATCAGATCCGCCGCCTGTACGGTCGACAGCCGGTGCGCGATCACCACCGCGGTCCGCCCCGACAGGGCCTCGCCCAGCGCCTCCTGCACCGCGGCCTCCGAAGTGGAGTCCAGGTGGGCCGTGGCCTCGTCGAGGATCACCACCCGCTGCCGGGCCAGCAGCAGCCGCGCGATGGTCAGCCGCTGCCGCTCCCCGCCGGACAGCCGGTACCCGCGCTCCCCGACGACGGTGTCCAGCCCGTCCGGCAGCGAGGCGACCAGCCCGTCCAGCCGGGAGCGGCGCAGGGCCTCCCACACCTCGGCCTCCGTCGCCTCCGGCCGGGCCAGCAGCAGGTTCGCCCGTACAGACTCGTGGAAGAGGTGCCCGTCCTGCGTGACCATGCCGAGCGTCTCGCGGATGGAGTCGGCCGTCAGGTCCCGTACGTCCACCCCGCCCAGGCGGACCGCTCCCGCGTCGGCGTCGTACAGCCGCGGCAGCAGCTGCGCGATGGTCGACTTGCCGGCGCCGGACGAGCCGACCAGGGCGATCATCTGGCCCGGCTCGGCGCGGAAGGACACCTCGTGCAGCACCTCGGTGCCGCCGCGGGCGTCGAGGGCGGCGACCTCCTCCAGGGAGGCGAGGGAGACCTTGTCCGCGGCGGGGTAGCCGAAGGTGACCCGGTCGAACTCGACGGCCACCGGACCTTCCGGGACCCGGCGGGCGTCCGGCTTCTGGGCGATCAGCGGCTTCAGGTCGAGGATCTCGAAGACCCGCTCGAAGCTCACCATCGCGCTCATCACCTCGACGCGGGCCCCGGCCAGCGAGGTCAGCGGGGCGTACAGCCGGGTCAGGAGCAGGGCGAGGGCGACGACCGCGCCCGCGTCCAGGCTCCCGCGCAGGGCGTAGTACCCGCCGAGCCCGTAGACGAGCGCGAGGGCCAGGGCGGACACGAGGGTCAGGGCCGTGATGAACGCCGACTGGGCCATCGCCGTACGGACGCCGATGTCCCGGACCTTGCGCGCCCGAACCGCGAACTCGGCGGACTCGTCGGCGGGCCGTCCGAACAGCTTGACCAGCGTCGCGCCGGGGGCGGAGAACCGCTCGGTCATCTGGGTGCCCATCGCGGCGTTCAGCGTCGACGCCTCGCGCTGCATCGCGGCCATCCGCGCCCCCATCCGGCGGGCGGGCAGCACGAACACCGGCAGCAGCACCAGCGCCAGCAGGGTGATCTGCCACGAGATGCCCAGCATCACGACGAGCGTCAGCAGCAGGGTCACCGTGTTGGCGACCACCCCCGACAGGGTGTTGCTGAACGCCCTCTGGGCGCCGATCACGTCGTTGTTGAGCCGGCTGACCAGGGCGCCGGTCCTGGTCCGGGTGAAGAAGGCGACCGGCATCCGCTGCACGTGGTCGAAGACCGCGGTCCGCAGGTCCAGGATCAGGCTTTCGCCGAGGGTGGCGGAGAGCCTGCGGGTCAGCAGGCCCAGACCCGCCTCGGCCACCGCGATCAGCGCGATGAGGAGGGCGAGCCGGGTGACCGTGCCGTTCTCCCGGCCGTCCACGATGCTGTCGACGACCTGGCTGGCGAGCACCGGGGTGGCCACCGCCAGCAGCGCGCCGACCACGCTGAGCAGCAGGAAGAAGAGGAGGCCCCGGCGGTGCGGGCGGGCGAAGGCGGCGATGCGGCGCAGGGTCGCCCGGGAGAACGGGCGGCGGTCCTGCTCGGCGTTGATCGCGCTGTGGAGCGAGGTCCAGGCGGTGACTTCCATGTCCATGGGTCGAACCGTAAAACCTCAACCAAAGTCGAGGTCAAGGATTCCGCGCCCGCACGTTCTTTCGTATCGGCAACTCCCGCTTCCGTGACGGGTGTTCGCGGCCCGCGGTCGTCGACGTCGCGGTCCCGCGCACGCGCGGCAGCCGCCCGCCGCTCGCACCCGGGCGGGGGTGACCACCGTCGTGCCCGAACCGCCGACCCCGTGCTCCGATTTCAGAACGCTGCTCTCGCCGGCGGCCGGCCGGCCCGCCGGCAGCCGTACCGCCGCCCGCCGGGTGCCGGGCGCGCGGCCCTGAGCTGTACCACCTGGCGACCTCCCCATGGTCCGGGGCAAGGCTGTGCGATAGATTCGGCCAGCCTCCCCACGGCACATCCTTCCCAACCACGCGGAGACAGGCTTCCCCATGAGCGACATCATCAACGGACTAGGCCGCACCAGCGCCTTCGGCGCCCTCGGCCTGGTGCTGCTGATCCTCGGCATCGTCCTCGTCGACGTGCTGACGCCCGGGAAGCTCCCGAAGCAGATCTGGGAGGAGCGCAACCGCAACGCGGCGCTCCTGCTCAGCTCCGCTCTCCTGGGCATCGGCGGCATCGTCTTCACCTCGATCTGGACCACGTACGAGGACTTCGGCAAGGGCCTGCTGTCGACCGCGGCCTTCGGCCTCCTCGGCCTGGTCCTGATGGCGGTGGCCTTCCTGGTGCTGGACCTGGTGACCCCGGGCAAGCTCGGCGCCATCGTCGTCGACCCCGAGCCCCACCCGGCGGTCTGGGTCACCGCCTGCTGCAACCTCGCCGTCGCCGCCATCGTCGCGGCCTCGATCGCCTGACGGCGGATCACCCGTACACGACGAGAGCGCCGCTCCTTCAGGGGAGCGGCGCTCTCGCCGTATCCGGGGGCCCTGCGGCGCCGTTACGCCAGGCCCAGGGCGAACACCGCGAACCCCGCTGCCAGGACCCCCGCCACCGCCCGGCGCAGCACGGTCGCCCCGCGCCCCTCCCGCGGCGGACCCTCGAACCGGCGCGCGTACCGGGCGATGACGACCAGCAGCACCGCGAACACCGGCATCCACGCCACCCGTGCCGCGATCCACCCCAGGCTGTCCGGCGCCGTGGTCAGCCCCGCCACCGCGCCCGCGAACGAACCGGGAACGGCCGCGGCCAGCATCGCCGTCTGGTGCCAGCACAGGACGGTCATCGCGCACAGGTTGACCACGACCACCGGAGCCCACAGCGCCGGCCGCGCCAGCAGCTTCGCGATCCGGTCGCGCAGCAGGACCGCGGCCCCCGACTGGGCCGCCGCCAGCGCGAGCACCAGCAGCGACGGCGGGTGTGAGTTGGTCCGTGCCGCGCCCGGCACGCCGACCATGGACGCCGGGTAGTGGAAGACCACCAGCAGCGCCGCGAACAGCAGTGCCCCGCCCGCCAGGAGCAGCCGGCCGCCGCGCCGCCCGATCCGCCCCTCGCCCCAGGAGACGCCCAGCTGGTACGCGAACAGCCAGCCCGGGAGGATGTTCACCAGCGCCAGCCAGGACGGCACCGCGTCGGCGAGCGGCCCGTACCGCAGGAAGTCCACCACCGCGACCGAGGCGAGCAGCGGCGCCGCCGCCCACCCGCCGAGCCGGCGCGCGGCCCGCACGCAGTACGGGGTCAGCGCGGTGACCACCGCGTACACGCCGACGAACCACAGCGGCTGGACCACCAGCGTGGCCCCGGTCCGCAGGGTCTCCTCCGGCACCCCCGCCGCGTACAGCACGGGCGCCGCCAGCGCCCACACCGCCGTGACCCCGAGCACCGGCCGCCCCAGACGTACCATCCGGCCCTTGAGCCATGCCCCGGTCGAGCCCCGGCGGCGCCCGTACGACAGGGCCGAGGCGTAGCCCCCGACGAGGAAGAAGATGCCGAGCATCTGGAGCACCCAGCTCGCCGGGGCGAGGCCCCCGAAGGCGGTGAGCGGGCTGGCGTTGTGCAGCCCGCCGTCCGCGTCGAGCGTGAACCCGCCGAGCAGCCAGTGCCCGGTCGGCACGGCGAGCAGGGCCAGGGCGCGCAGCCCGTCCACCGCCCGGTCGCGGTGGGCGGGAGTCCGCGCGTCGATCCGGACGGCGGCCTTCCGCAGCGTCGTGAGCGTGCTCGTACTCATCGGACCTCTCCGTTCGCGATCGCGGCGAACGCCGCCAGGGACTGGGTGCCGGGGGCGAAGTAGCCGGTGTGGCCCCGCACGTCGGCGGCGGGTACGCGGCGGGCGCCGAAGGCCGCGGACGTCGGGTCGGCGCCGTGGCCGAGACCGGCGAACTCGACGTTCGGGATGTCGGCGATCCAGTCGGAGGGGCTCCGGGCCGCCCAGACGCGGGCCCCGGTGCGCAGCGCGGCCGAGGTGTCGGCGCGCATGCCGGGGGACCCGAGGGCCACGACGTCGGCGGCGTCCGTGTGCCGGGCCGCCAGCCCGCAGACGACCGAGCCGTAGCTGTGGCAGAACAGCACCGGATCGGGCGCGCCGACCGCGTCGAGGCCCGCCGTGAACCGCGCCAGGCGCTCCGCCCCGGCCTCCGCCAGCCGTCCCACGGCCGTGTCCAGGCCCACTCCGACCGGCGTGGTGTACCCGGTCCAGGCGATCACCGCGGTGCCCTCGCCGGCCGCCGCGCGCAGGGTGCGGGCCATCCCGGCCGGTCCGGTGTGGGGCGCGCGCCGGGCGTCGTGGGTGGAGGCGCCGTTGTCCGCGCCGGGCACGACCACCGAGACGTGCGCCGCGTGTTCCAGGTCGCCGAAGACCTCGGCGACCTGGCCCCGCCCGCGCGGATCGAAGGCCAGGACCTGCCGGTCCGGCGCGGCCAGGGAGGCGTACCGCGCGTCACCCGTGGCGGAGACGGCGATCCGGTTGGCCTCGTACCGCAGGGGGAGCGGCGCCCCCTCCAGGTTGCCCGCCACCAGCGGGTGGGCTCGTACGAGGTAGCGCAGCGCGGCGGTGTCCAGCCCGGCGAAGAACCGGGCCACCTCGGCCGGCGGCGCGCTCGCCGGATCGGGCGGCGTACGGCCGGCGACCGTGTCGGCCCGCCAGGCCGCGGTGCCGGGCGGCGGCCCCGTGACCGCCCGCTGGCTGTCCCCGGAGGCCCAGCCGGCGGTCCCCGCGACAACGACCACCGCCAGCGCGGCCGTGACCACTGTCCTTCCGAAGCGGCGCATGCCCCTTCTCCTCTCCTCGTGACGAGGAGGAAGGTAGGAAGGAGGTACCCGGCGGCACATCGGACCGTGGAGCCAAGCCGCGTGTCATACCCCGGTAGGGGGTGGAGGAGACGACCGCCGGAACCGGCCGTCCCGGACGGTCGCGGCAGGCCCGCTCGGCCGGGCCGCGGCAGCGGCGGGGGACGAACTGGGGCTAGGGCGTGCGAAGGAGGTCGGTCAGCCGGCGTCGCCGGGCCGCACCAGCCCCGCCTCGTACGCGAAGATCACCGCCTGGGCCCGGTCGCGCAGGTCCAGTTTGGCCAGCACCCGGCCGATGTGCGTCTTGACCGTTTGCTCCGCGAGGACCAGATGGCCGGCGATCTCCTGGTTCGAGAGCCCGCGCGCGATGAGTTCCAGTACCTCGGTCTCACGCGGAGTCAGGCCGTTCAGCCGCAGCGCCGGATCCTTCCGCGGAGCCGGCCGCTGCTGGACGAAGTCGGCGATCAGCCGCCGGGTCACCGACGGCGCCAGCAGGGCCTCGCCCGAGGCCACCACCCGGACCGCCGCGATCAGGTCCGCCGGCGGGGCGTCCTTCAACAGGAACCCGGAGGCGCCGGCGCGCAGCGCCTCGTACACGTAGTCGTCGATGTCGAAGGTGGTCAGCATCAGCACCTTCGGCCGGTGCACCACGCCGCGCGGCGGATCCAGGAGCTCCCGGGCCGCCGTCAGCCCGTCCATCTCCGGCATCCGCACGTCCATCAGCACCACGTCCGGATGGGTGGAGCGGGAGACCCGCACCCCCTCCCGCCCGTCGGGGGCCTCGCCCACCACGTCGATGTCGGCCTGAGCCGACAGCAGCGCGGCGAACCCCGCCCGCACCATGGCCTGGTCGTCGACGATGATCACGCGGATGGTCAACTGGTGTCCTCGGTCGGGTGGTCCAACGGCAGTCGGGCGGCGACCCGGAAGCCGCCGTCGGGCAGCGGACCCGTGTCCAGCGTCCCGCCCGTCAACCGTACGCGTTCCCGCATCCCGACCAGACCGTGGCCCGTGCCCGAACCCTCCAGCGCCACCACGGCGTCGCGGGACGGGCCGTTCACCACGAGCACGAGGACCTCCTGCGCGTCCACGGTCACCGACACGGTGGTCGGCGCGCCCGGAGCGTGCCGCACCACGTTCGCGAGCGCCTCCTGCACGATCCGGTACGCCGAGAGGTCGACGGCCGGTGGCGCCGCCCCCGCGGCTCCCGCCGCGAGCGACAACTCCACCGGCTGGCCCGCCCGTACGGTCGCCTCCACCAGCTGCTGGAGCCGGTCGATGCCCGGCTGCGGGGCCCGTTCCCCGTCCGCGCCGCCGGCGCCGTCCCCGCGCAGCACCGTCAGCAGCCGCCGCATCTCGCCCAGTGACTCGCGGGCGCTCGCCGCGATCGCGGCGAACTCCTCCCGCACCGGATCCGGCATGCCCGGCACCCGGTAGGGCGCGGAATCGGCCTGAACCGTGATCACCGACATGTGGTGCGCCACCACGTCGTGCAACTCCCGGGCGATCCGCGCCCGTTCCTCCAGCAGCGTCCGCCGGGACCGCTCCGCCTCGCTGATGCTCTCCTGCTCCGCGATCCGCTGCTGGGCGTCCCCGAGTCCGCGCAGCGCCCCCGTCAGCGCCAGCACCACCCCGCTCAGCACGAAGAGGAGCGCGGCCGTGTCCATGGTCCCCGACTGCCGGAAGAAGCCGAGCAGCGCGCCCATCGCCCCGGTCGCCAGCCACACCCCGACCAGGGTCCGGACGGACTCGCGCAGCCCCAGGCAGGCCATCAGCGCCAGATAGCCGACGATCACCATCGGGGTCCAGGGCCAGGCACGCCCGGCCAGGTCGTCGGCCTGGATCAGCAGCACCGCGCCGAAGACGTCCGCGAGCAGCACCATCGCCCACGCGTGCACCGGCCGGTTCACGGCGAGGAGCAGCGGTACGGTCTGGGCCACGCCGAGCGCGCCCGACCAGCCGCCGCCCGCCTTGTACACGTTGGTCAGCACCGCGATCGTCACCGGCAGCAGCGTGAGCGTGAACAGGCCGACGACGACGAAGGGCAGCATCCGCTGCCACGCCCTGGGCGCCCGCGCGAGCAGGGGCTCCGCCGCCCGCGCGGGCGTGCGCAGGACCACGGCGAGCTGCGCCAGTGCGCCGGGCACACGGGCGTCGGCGACCGGGGCGGGGGTGCTTCCACCGGGCCGGCCGCGCGGCCGGGTGCGGGCTCCGTCACTCATGATCGGCCCAGCCTATGCGCCCCGGGCGGCGCGGGTAGGCTGCCGACGGTCGATCAAGGGGAGCCGGTACGCATGGGCGGGGCAGCCGCACTGGAGAAACTGGTGCCGGTGATGGCGGCCTTCGGCGCCGGAGTGCTGCTCGCCCGCCGCAAGGCCGTGCCCGCCGAGGCCTCGAAGGCCTTCTCCGACTACGCCTTCCTCCTCGCCGTCCCCTGCTACCTCTTCGGCAACATCTACCGCAGCGACCTGGCCGCCCTGTTCGACTGGCGGGCGCTCGGCGGCTACGCGGCCGCGGCCGCGCTCGCGGTGACCGCCGTCGCGCTGGCGGCGGTCGCCCACGGCACACGGGAGCCCCGCGCCGTCGCGCTGCGCGTCATGGCCGGGGTGCAGGTGAACACCGCCTACTTCGCCGTCCCCGTCTTCATCACCGTGTTCGGCACGGCCGCCCCCCTCTTCCCCGTCCTGCTCTTCCAGGTCTGCGTCCTGTCCCTGGTGGTCATCTCCCTCATGGAACTGGGCCGCCCCGGCCCCGCCGCCGGCGGCCCCGGACGCCGCCTCGTGCGCGCCGTCGGCGCCTCGCTCGCGACCCCGCTGGTCCTGGCCTGCAACGCGGGGATCCTGCTCAACCTGCTCTCCGTGCAGGTGCCCGGGGTGGCCTTGGACGCGGCCGGCTTCGTCGGGGACAGTGCCTCCCCGGTGGCGCTGTTCGCCCTCGGCCTCCACCTCGGGGGCCTCGGCCTCGACGTGCGGGGCACCACGCGCGAGGAGCTGGCCCTCATCGGCTTCAAGTGTCTGGCCTTCCCCCTGCTGGCCTGGGCCGTGTGCGGGCCGCTGCTCGGGGTCGGGGGGCCGTGGCTCGCGTACCTGGTCCTGATCGCCGCGATGCCCACGCCGCAGAACCTGTTCATCTTCGCCCAGCGCTACCACGTGGGCGTCGACCTCTGCGCCTCCCTCGTCATCAAGACCTCGCTGGCCTCGCTCCTGCTCCTGCCGCTGTGGCTGCACGTCGTCACGTGACGGCCGGCTTCCGGGGGACCGGAGCGGGCCGTCGCGGGCCCCGGCGCCCGGGCTCGTTCCCCCGGCGGGCCCCGCTCGTTGACCCGGCATGGAACTGCCGACCATCGCGGCGCCGGGCGTCGGCGAACGCGCCGACGCCGCGGCCGACGCCGCCTGCCACCTCTACGACACGGTCGCACCCCGGGGCGCCGACGGGCCCGGGGGCTGGAGCCGGACCGCCGCCGAGGACGCCGCCGAGGCGATCGAGACCACCGCGCACGCCCTCGCGCACATCGGTCCGGGCGCCGAGGTCGTGCTCGCGCCGGTCCACGCGGCCCTCGCCGACCTGCGGCGCCGGCTCGGGCTGCCACCGGCCGACGTGCTGAGCGCCGACGGGCTCCCGGTGGCCCCCAGGACCGTCGGCAACCCGCGGCGGACCCGCCGGGTCCGGGGCCTCACCCCGCCTTCGCCCCGGCAACCGCCTTCGCGTACAACCTCCTGACGTCCGCGCCGAAGTAGGAGCTGTAGGACGTGTCGGCCGTGTCGCCGCCGGTCTTCCAGCCGCCGATCACCCCGATCACGTCACCGGTCCCGCGCTTGGCGTCCAGGCGGAGCAGGAACGGTCCGCCGCTGGTCCCGCCGGGGTAGCCGGTGCAGTGGATGCGCAGGAACGATCCGGGGATCCGCGGGTCGGAGCTGGTGAACTTCGTCGTCCGGTTGACGCACAGGCGCGGTCGGGCGGCGGAGGCCGGGTACCCGATCAGCGACACCCGGCTCTGGGCGTAGGCGCCGCCGGTGACGAGGCGGTTGCCACCGACCACGTCCTGTACCCGGCGGCCGCGGGAGTCCGGCCCCACCTGGGCGAAGGCCACGTCGAGGGCGGCGGCGCGGTTCGGCCCCTGGGAGCGGTAGCGCGGGTCGATCCAGATTTTGGGACGCCTGCCCGCGTCCCGCAGGACGGGGAACAGGCCGTACGGCCGGGGCTTGGCGCGTGTGTACCGGGGTACGAAGGCCACCTGCCGGGAGTCCGGTCCGAGCAGGCAGTGGGCGGCGCTGAGCACCAGGTTGCGGCCGGGGGAGGCGACGACGCTGGCGGTGCAGAAGTACGCCCCACCCGCCTTCATGACGAACATCCGGCCGACGACGGGGAGCCCGCCGAAGTTCTGCCCGACCCCCGGCCCGGCCGCGGCGGGCAGCTCCGGAACGGCCGGGCTCAGGGGCGACTTCGGCACCACGGGCGGCGGCGGTTCGGAGGGGGCGGACGGTTCGGACGGGGCGGACGAGGGCGCCGTCCCCGGTACCGGGGCGGGCGACGGCGGGGTCCCGGACTCAGCGGGGGGCGCCACCGGAGCCGGGGCCGGCGCGCCGGGTACCGATGGCTCGGCGGCGACCGGCGGGCCGTCCCCGTCCACGGCGGGCGGAGCAGCTGGTTCCGGGCGCGGCGCCGGGCTCGCGGGCGGCTCCGCGGCGGCGGGTTCCCTGACCGGGGCGCCGGTGCCGGGGGCCGGGTCCGGCAGCGGCACCGCCGAGGCCATCCGCTCGGCGGTCCAGAAGGCCGACGCCTCGCGGGCGGACCAGTGCCCGGCGGCCGCCGTACCGGGGCTCCCTGCCTCGGCGGCGGGCAGCGGCCCGGCGGAGACCAACAGCGCGGCGGCCGCGGCGGCCAGGATCAACGTACGTCGCATGCGCAGCTCCAGGGGGAAGGGGATCTCGGACGATGAGGGCGGGCACCGGCCGGGCCGCCGGCGGGACGGAGGGAGGCGGAGGGGCACGGAGGGGCACGGAGGGGCACGGAGGGAGCGGGCGGGTGGCCGCCGGGCCGCGTCGTCGAGGTCGTTCCGCCGCCCCGGCGGCCGGGGACGCCCCGCGGTGCCCGATCGGCCCGGCTCCCCCGGGGGGCGGCGGGCCGACCGGGCACCGGACCCGCTCGGGCGTCCCCGGCGGCCGGGCGGGCGCGGCGCGCCGGGCGCCCCGGTGCCGGGCGGCGGGACGGCACGTCTAGACGGCCTGGGGGAAGCGGAAGAGGCGCTCGGGGTCGTAGGCGCGGCGAACGGCTTCCAGGCGGGGGAGGTTCGGCCCGTAGTAGGCCTCGCGCCAGCCGGGGAGCTTCGGATCGGCGTAGTTCTGGTACGCGCGGCCGCTCGCCCAGGGGCGCAGCCCCTCCCAGAGCCCGTCCAGCCAGGCCTGGTGGCGGGCGGCCTCGGCGGCCGGGGCGGAGTCCGGCCAGTAGACGAGGTACTGGGCGAGGAAGGCGGCCCCGCGGTGCACGAAGGCGGTGTCGGCGGGTCCGACCCGGTTCACGGCGCCCCCGCACACCCCGTCGAACTGCACGACCCCCGTGCCGCCCGGGGGGACCTCGGAGGGATGGCGCCGGACGGCGTCGAGGACCGTGGCGACGGCCGCGTCCGTCAGCCCGGCGCCCGCCCAGAAGTCGGAGCGGGCCGCGTACGAGTCCCGGCCGAGCCGCCCCCGCGGGTCCCTCCCGGGCAGCGTGCCCGGGAGGCGGCACTGCGCGGGAGTCCGGTCCAGGCAGCCCGACATGGCCCGTACGGTGTCGCCGTAGCCGCGGACGACGACCCAGCTGTCCCGCGCCGGGCGGCCGACCAGGTCGGACAGCCGGGTCAGCTGCCGCTCCAGCTCCCCGCGCCCGTCGAGGCACACCACCCGTACGGCCGGGGGAGTCGCGGACCCCGGGCCGACCGTGAACTCCACCTGGCTCCAGAACGGGTCCGGCAGCCCGCCGAGCCAGCGCTGCCAGCCGCGCAGGAGCGCGGCCGAGTCCGCGTCGGGCCAGTGGAGTTCGGCGAAGGCGCAGTCGCCGACCGGGTGCGCGGCGAAGCGGAACTCGGTGACCACCCCGAAGTTGCCGCCCCCGCCGCCCCGCAGGGCCCAGTACAGCCCGTCGTCCCGGCCGGGGCCGACCTCGCGCACGGTGCCGTCGGGGGTGACCACCCGGGCTCCGGTCAGCCGGTCGGACGTGGTGCCGTGGGTCCGGGAGGCCAGGCCCAGGCCGCCGCCGAGCGTCAGCCCGGCGATGCCGACCGAGGGGCACAGCCCGGTGGGGATGCCGAGCCCCCGCGCGGAGAGGACGGCGTTCACGTCCCCGAGCCGGGCGCCCGCGCCGACGCGTACGCCGCTCCCCTCGACGGAGACCGCGGCCATGGCCCCGGTGTCGACGACCAGCCCCGCGGCGCGGGTGGACCAGCCGGCGTAGCTGTGGCCGCCGCCGCGCGGGACCACGGGCACGGCGGAGCGGCGGGCGAAGTCCAGGCAGACGGCCACGTCGCCGGCGTGCGCCGGGTACGCGACCGCGGCGGGTGCGACGACGTCGTAGCGGGGCTGGAAGAGCTGGCGTGCCTCGGGGTAGTCCCGGTCGCCCGGCACCACCACCCGCCCGTCGAGCCCGCGGGCCAGCGCGCCGTAGTCCGGCCCCCGGGCCGCCGCCCCGACGGACGCGAGGACGGCCGCGGCGGCGCTTCCCAGGACCCGGCGGCGATGGAGGCTCATGCCCCCTTCCTGCCACCGCGCGGACCGATCGGCGCGAAGGCGGGCCCACGCCGCCCCGGCTGCCCCCCGAACGGCGCACAGTCGAAACGATTCGGCTCGTCATATATCCGGAGCGGAGCCGGAGTCCCCGGCGGCGCCGGCACCCGCACCCGCGCCGGCTCCGGCACCGCACCCGCACCGGGGCCTGCTCCTCCGGGCGCCGGCCGCTCCTCCCCGCGTGCCTACTCCGGCGGAGCGTCGCCCTCCGCCCTGCGGGCGAGCAGGAAGCCCTGCGGTGACGGTTCGCCGTCGACGGGCTCCCGGATCAGGCGGGCGGTCTCGGCCAGGCCCGCGCCGGCCAGCAGGGAGGCGATCAGGTCCGGCGGGGTCCGGTACACGTCGAGCTCGACCGGATGGCCGTACGCGTGGTCCAGCCGGACCCGCTGGTCGCCCACCTGGAACGCGGCCAGCACATGGCCGCCCGGAGCCAACACGCGGGCGAACTCCGCGAAGAGCAGCGGTAGTTCCGAGGGTGGTGTGTGCACCGTCGAGTACCAGGCCAGTACCCCGCCGAGGACGCCGTCCGCCACGTCGAGGGCGGCCATCGAGCCCACCTCGAAGCGCAGCCCCGGATAGCTCCGGCGCGCCACCGCCACCATCGCGGGGGAGAGGTCGACGCCGAAGGCCCGTATCCCGAGCCCGTCCAGATGCGCCGTCATCCGGCCGGGACCGCACCCCAGATCGGCGACCGCACGGCCGCCGTCTCCCCGCACGGACTCGGCGAACGCGGCCAGCACGGCCCGGTCCAGCGGCCTACGGGCGAGATCGGCGCCGACCAGGCGCGCGTAGTCCACGGCGACGGCGTCGTACGACGCCCGGACGGTGTTCAGGTACGAGGTCGCTGTCATGCCCCTGGAGACTATCCCGTCCCGTACGGATCGTGCCGGGCCCGCGCACCGGAACGGGCCGGAACAGGACGGGCCGGTCGGGGCGATCCGCGCCGTTCAGCGCGGTGCGGCCGGACGGGCCGCCAGCGGATTGGGCAGCTGCGCCCACTGGTCGCCGGGCACGCCCGGGCTCAGCCGCATCAAGGTGAGCGCCTTGGTGGGCAGCGGACCGGTCAGCAGGGCGCCGGTGTCGGCGGTGGCGGGCAGGCCGGCCGCCTCCGCGAAGGCCTCGGCGAAGGCCCCGGCCGAGCCGGCCGTGGCGCCGAGCGCCCCCGTCAGCAGCGAGCCGAAGAGTTTGCGCCGCAGTACGGCGACGTCGTCGGTGACCAGCCGCCCGGACAGCGGCGGCACCGGAAGGCCGTGCCGCCGCAGCCGGGCCGGGCTGATCCGGATGTCGGCGAGGTCCCGGTAGACCAGCCTCACCGGGGTGCCGGTGGGGGAGAGGACGACGAGGAGGTTCTGCCCGTGGGCCTCCAGGGCCACCCCGAGGTCCAGGACGCGCAGGCACACCGACAGCGCGAGCCGGGCGAACTCCGCCCGCCAGGCCGCCGACCGCGCCGGTGGGAACGCCGCCAGGGCCGCGACCGGAAGCACCCGTTCACCGGCGGCGGCGTCCGCGTACGCCTCCGGGGGCTCGCGGAGCACGGCCGCCAGGTCCGGGCTGTGCGCGGTCGCCGCGCCCAGGGTGCGGGTGATGTGCAGCCGCCCGTCGAGGCGTTCGGACAGGGTCTGCGCGAAGGCGGAGACGGCCGCGGCGGTCTCGATGGAGTAGCCGGAGATGTCGCGCACCGAGGAGGTCAGCCGGGTGCTCAGCGCCGTCTTGACGTGCGGGCCGCCCGCCTCGGGCGCCAGGGTGCGCAGGGCCATCAGAGGGTGCGCCGCGAACCCGGCCCCCACCCGCTCCTTGCCCAGGACGTGCGCGGCCTGCCACGGGTGCACCGGGACCAGGATCCGTCCCGCGTCCCGCAGCCGGTCCGGCCAGTCCCCGGTCACCAGGCACTCCTCGGCCCGTACGGCGACCAGCCCGAGGTCCACCACCGGCCGGTGCTCCGGCGCGTACGCCAGCTCCTCGGCCACCGAGAACCCGGGCCGGGAGCGGCAGTTCGGGTGGTACGGGTGCCCGTCGACCACCCGCTGCTCCCACTCCCGGGTGGTCGGCGCGGCCGTGTCGGAGCCGGCGGGCGGCTGTCCGGCACGGGAGAGCGCGAGGGAGGCCGTACTGCCGTCCAGCTCGGCGGCGAACCCCTCCCCGTGCGGCACCTCCAGGGCGCCGACGAGCCGGGCGGCCTGCCGGTAGGGCCTCCCGTCGAGCAGCAGCTCCTCCACGTACGACCCGGTCGCGTACGCGTCCGGCGCCGGTCCCTCCAGCCGGGAGCCCCCGGCGAGCAGGACGGTCAGCGAGCCCGGCCCCGGCTCCCGGGCCGCCACCCACGGCAGCGGCTCGAAGGCCAGCGCGCGCCACAACCGGGTCAGTACGGCCGCCCGGGCTCCGCCGAGGGCGGCGGCGTACGCGGGGCCGAGCGCCGGGCGGACGGCGTCCAGCCCGACGGCGACGGCCTCTTCGGCCGGGGAGGCGGGTACGTGCACGAGGGGGCTCCGGGGGTCGGAATGGCGCTCTACAGGATGATCAAGTCATCATCGCGGATACTGAAGATCACAGCCGCCGGTACGCCCCGCGAACCTCCGGCGCACCGGATGGACCGAATGGAACCAGTGGACCTCAACGCCGCCGCCGACGCGTACGCCACCACCCCGCTCCTGAACTGCCTGCTCAGGGAGGCCGCCGAACCCCGGGGGGCGGGCGTCCACCGGCTGCGGGGCAGCGGGCGGCTGCTGCGGGTGCGGGGCGGCCGCCGGCCGGAACGCCCCGAACTGCGCACGGCGGACGGCTGGCGTCCGCTCAGCCACACCGACCTCGTCAAACTCACCGCCGACGAACTGGGCCGGTACACGGGGATCGCGAACGGCGA
Organism: Streptomyces sp. NPDC058619; assembly: GCF_042717785.1. Lineage (NCBI taxonomy): Bacteria > Bacillati > Actinomycetota > Actinomycetes > Kitasatosporales > Streptomycetaceae > Streptomyces > Streptomyces sp. NPDC058619. Next base: position 11,379 of record NZ_JBHXQN010000034.1, on the reverse strand, counting down.
ACTCCCGGTCGAGATCGCCGACAGCCGCGCCGCGGTCGCCGCGCTGCTGGCGGCCCGGGCGCGGGCGGAGCCCTCCGCGGACCCGTTCGTCCGCTCCGAGCAGTCCCTGATCATGGGCCACCCCCACCATCCGGCCCCCAAGTCCCGGGGCGGGGCGCCGGTGGCGAGCTGGCTGCCGTACGCGCCGGAGGCCCACGCCCGCTTCCCGCTGGTCTTCCTGGGGGTGCGCGATGACCAGGCGGTGGAAGAAGGCGGCCCGGCCGCGGCCGGGGCGATCGACGCGCTCGCGGACGTGCTCGACGGCCCGCGCCCGCCCGCCGGCTACCGGCTGCTGCCGGCCCACCCGTGGCAGCTGGAACTGGTCGGCGCCCGGCCCGGGGTGCGCGAGGCCTTCGCCGACGGGCGGCTGCTGCGCCTGGGGGAGGGCCGGCGGCCGGTCTGGCCCACCGCCTCGATCCGCACCGTGTACGCACCCGCTCCGGCCGCCGACCTGTTCGTGAAGTTCAGCCTCGACGTCCGCATCACCAACGACGTGCGCCGCCTGTGGCGCCACGACCTGCTCCAGTTGCGCGGAACCGACGCGGCGGTCGAGGCGGGCTTCGCCGCGCTGCGCCGGACCGGGTCCACGGCGGCCTGGCTGGCCGACCGCGGCTACCGGACCGCCGGGTTCGCCTTCGAGGAGCTCGCCGTCCTGGTCCGCGACGGCCTGCACGCGCACGTACGGCCCGGGGCCACCCCGCTGGCGGCGGCCGCGCTCGCGGAGGGCTGGCCCGGGAGCCCGCTCGCCGGCTCGGCGGACCCGGAGGGCTGGTGGCGGGCGTACCTGCGGCAGGTGGTGCCGCCGGTGCTGGAGCTGTTCGCCCGGCACGGGGTGGTCCTGGAGGCCCACCTGCAGAACACCGTGGTCGCGGTGGACGCGTCGGGCATGCCGGTGCAGGCCCTCTTCCGCGACGCGGAGGGCGTCAAGCTCCTCTCCGGCCTCGGGCGGGCGGCCGCCTGGCAGCGGCTGGTGTACTGCTTGGTGGTCAACCACCTCATGGAGGTCGCAGGGGCGCTGGCCGAGCACCATCCGGCCACCGCGCCGCACGTGTGGCCCGCGGTGCGGGAGGAGTTCCTGCGCTACGACGCCACGCGCGGGCTCCCCGAGATCGCGGAGCTGCTGGCCGGTCCCTCCCTGCCGGCCAAGACCAACCTGCTGCTGCGCTGGACGCGGGCGGACGGGGCGGACGCCAGCTACCTGCCGCTGCCGAACCCGCTGCGGGGGTAGGGCGCGGCCCCGGAGGATGGACGCGCGGCGGCGGAGGGCGGACGCGCGTCGGCGGGGTCCCGGGGCGTGGGCGTACGGGGCGGGGGGTACGGAATCGGCCAACGTGGACCGCGATCCCGGTCCCCTCTCACCCAGAGGTATAGACCAATGCTACGTTGGTCGGGCAGACCGCGCAGTCCTTGACCACCCGTCAGAGGAGAAGTCATGCCCTCCCCTTCGCGGGGCGGCGGCCCGGCCGCCATGCCCAAGTACCAGCGGATCGCCGCAGCCCTGCGCGACGATCTCGACCGCGCCGCGCACACCCCCGGCGGCAGGCTGCCCTCCGAGCGCAGCCTCGCCGCCCGCTACCAGGTCAACCGGCAGACCATCAGGGCAGCCCTCCAGCAGCTGCGCGCGGACGGGCTCATCGTCACCGGGCGCCGCGGCACCCGACCCGCGGCGGAACCGGAGCCGCCGGCGGACTCCGCGTCCGCGCCGGGACGGGGAGCGGCAGCCGGCGGACCGCCGGACGTCCGCCCTCCGGCTCCGGGGGCCGCGTCCGTGACGGCCGTGGCCTTCACGCACAGCTGGCTCACCCTGGTCACCGTGCCGCCCTCGCTCGCGGCACTCCTCGGCATGGGAGGGGGAGCCCGCACCCTGGTCCACCACCAGCGCGACCACGGCACGGCGGGGGAGACCCTGCGGCACGCGGCGACGTACCTGAGCCCGGCGGTGACCGCCGCCAGCCCCGAACTCGCCCGCTACCGCGACCGGGTCGCCGACGCCCGCGACGAGGACCTCGAACCGCTGCACGGCTGGCTCGACCGGGTCCAGGCGGAGGGACGGGTCGCCGAAACCATCACCATGACCCGCTCCACCCACCCGCCGAGCGCGTCCCCGGTGTGCGGCCTGACCGTCCGGCGCACCCTGCACGACACCGACGGCCGACTGCTCGCCGTCACCGACCTGTCCTTCCCGACCTGGGACCGCCTGACCTTCCACCGGGACCGCCGCGACCACGCGGCCACCGGCTTCCGGGTCACCTAGGGCGATTCCCGTAGGGTGATGCCTGCGGACCATCCTGCACGGGCAGGTGCGGCGACCCACCGGGCACCCTTCCGTCGACCGGGCGCCGTTCCCGCGGGCACCCGTAGCGCGTCGTCCTGCGGTGGGTCCGCAGTGGTGACAGCCGGTCGGGCGCCGCGCTCAGGTCACCAGGCGCAGCGACGTCTCCGCGATGCCCAGTCGTACGCTCTGGCCCCAGGTCAGCTCCAGGGAGTCGGCCTCCATCCCGTCGCCGAAGACCACGATCCGGTCCGACTCCACGGTCAGCTGCAGCTCCTGACCCCGCCCCAGCTCGCCGGCGACCTTCGTCGTACCGGTCGTGGGGGAGGGCCAGGCCTCGCGCACGAACCACAGGAGCCGCCGCTCGCAGGGTGCGGGCAGCCCCGCCGGGCTGCCGCGCTCCAGCCACAGGGAACGCAGCCAGCCGGTGGCGCCCGTGCCGGTGCCCACCAGCACCCCGGAGGATGCCTGGGCCTCGCCCGGATCCTGCTCGCCGTCGGAGCCCAGGCGGTAACGGGCCGTCTGGTGACCGGCCGGGCCCAGATAGATCTCGTTCAGCGCGAGCAGGCGCTGGGTGTCGTCGGCGACGGCCTCGACCATGGTCAGCTCCTCCGCCCGGCCCCCGACGGCGGTCGCCGCGCGCAGCAGCGCGGCCGTGTCGGCACAGCGGTGACGGACCAGGACCCCCGGGTTGCGCCCCGGATCGCTGTCGATGCCGACCACCGGCTGTCCGCGCAGGTACTTCGCGGTGTTGGCGACCAGGCCGTCCTGGCCGACCACGACCACCACGTCCTCCGGGGCGAACAGGAAGCGGTCCAGGTCCGCCCGCTCCACCCGGGAGCTGCGCCAGGTGAGCGGCACCGCCGCCGCCACCTCGCGCAGCGCCTGCCGCGTGCGGTCGTGGCGACGGACCACCTCGTCGATCGACCGGCCCCGGCTGGAAAGGAAGAACGCGGCCTGCCCGTGCGTCCCGTGCCGGGCGAGCAGCTCCTCGTACTCGGTCCTGCGGTGCACGAGCACCGCCCGCGGGGCCAGGCTCACGCGCCCGCGCCGCCTTCCGGACGTCCGAGCCTGCTGAGGAGCCCGGTGAGGACGTCGGGAGAGAGCGTGATGCTCTCGATCCGCGGCAGGTTCTCCGCCAGCCGGGTCGCCGCCAGGGCGTGCAGCGTGCCCGGGCCGGCCTCGTCGTGCACGCGCAGCCAGGCAGCCTGAACCTCGGCGCGCGCCGCGCCCGCCTCGCGCGCCGCCTCGGCATCCGCACGGGCCAGGCGGACCTTGCGGGCCGCCTCGGCCTCCGTCCTCACACCGTCCGCCGTCGCCTTCTCCTCGGCCTCGCGGCGGGCGTTGATGCCGCGCTGCTCGACCAACTGCTCCTCGCGCCGGGCCAGTTCGATCTGACTGGCCAGCTCGTTCTCGGCAATGGCACGCTCGCGCTCGACGGCGACGGCCCGTCGTTGATAGGTGGCCCGGTCCGCCTCCTGCTGGATCTGCTCGCGGGCCGGGGTGCGCAGGGCGCGCTCCACATCGGCCTCGGGGCGGATCGCCACGACCCGCACGGCCACCACGTCGATGCCGGTGGCCGGGAGCCGGGGCTCGGCGGCGAGACCGGCGGCGACCCGCTCCCGCACGGAGGCGACGCCGTCCACCAGGGCGACGGCCAGCGGGGTCCGGGCCAGTACGTCCAGCGTGTGCTGCTGCGCGGTCTCGGTGAGGAGGGTGGCGATCTGCTCCAGGGGCGCGCCGCGCCAGCTCCCGGTGTCCGGGTCGACGGAGAAGTCGAGCCGGTCCGCGGCCTCGGCGGGGTCGCTGATCCGGTAGGTGACGGTGGCCTGCACGGCGACGTCCTGGAAGTCGGACGTACGGGCGTGGAACGCCATGGCCAGCTCCCGGTCGTCGACCGGCACTTCGGAGAGCGCCGCCGACAGCGACCGGTACCAGAAGCTGAGGCCCCGCCCGTCGTGGACGAGCCGGCCGCGCTTGTGGTGGCGGATGTGGACGGTGGGCGCGGAGCGCAGATGACGCCAGCCGAAGCGCCGGGTGATGTCGGCCATGGCGGACCCCCTTCATTTCGTCAATGCGACGATAACGAGCCCCGCTCATATCGTCAAGAGGACGAGAAGGGAGCTTCCCAGGAGCTGCCCGGCAGTAACGGACGTAGGGGGTGGGGCTGGACCCGGCGGCGTTCGGGGAGGTCGATGTCCTCGGCGTCGGGGCGCGCGCGGGCACCGAACGGCTGCCGGGCGTCGTCGGCTGTGGAACCGGGGTGCGTCCGGCAGGGCGCGGGAGTAGGTTCGGCCGTACGGGGTGCGGCCTCGGCCAGTAGGGCCGCGACGGGGGTCGTACCCCGGCGACCGGCCCGCACCGGCCGGATCGCAGCACGCCAGGGAGCCTTCGGCCAGGGGTGAGGTTTCCCACAGATCACGCCCATAGGTCCTGCCCACGGGTCACGCGACCGGCGACACCCGGTCCGGGGCGGGGTCCGAGAGGGCCGTGGGGGCGCCGTTGTCCTCCGGGGTGCCGTCGTCCTCGTCCGGGGCGTCGTCCCGGACGTCCAGGCCGGCGACGAGGGCGGGGGCGTCGGGGTCGGCGGCCGCGCCGGTCAGCAGGGCGAGCAGGCCGGCCACTTGGACACCGGCCTCCGCGGGGTGGCGGAAGACGGCGCCGGTGGAGATCTCGTACCGGTTGCGCCGGCCGTCGCGGACGCGGCGCAGGTACCCGTCCGCCTCCAGGTCGGTGACGATCGTCTGGACCGTGCGCTCGGTCAGCCCGCACATGGCGGCGACATCCCTGAGCCGAACCGCCGGGTCCCGGGCGATGGCCACCAGAACGCGCGCGTGATTCGTCAGGAATGTCCAATTTTGTCGCTGAGACGTGCTCCCCATGCCTTCATGATGCGTTAAATGATTCAGGTGACGCAAGACGTGAAATGCATTTCCGGTATTTCTTGACGTGTGAGCAGATGCGGTCCACCATCTACGGCAGTCAAGGTCCCGCGCCGCAAGCCGACCAGCCCAAGGAGCGAACTCCATGCCGGTCCCTTACCCGTCCGCCCGTACTTCAGCCCCCGCCACGACCTCCGTTCCGCACCCCCGTCCCAGCGCCGAGGCCGCCCGCTCGGCGGGCCTGCCCCGTATCGCGGAGCCCCGAGAAGTGGCCCCGGGTGACGCGAGGGAACTGTCGAAGGTCTTCTTCCTGCGCCTGCGCGAGCTGACCGAGGGCACCCCGGAGTACCAGTACGTCCGCAACACGCTCATCGAGATGAACGCCTCACTCGTGCAGTACGCCGTGCGCCGCTTCCGCAACCGCGCCGACGGCGGGGACATCGAGGACATCGTCCAGGTGGGCACGATCGGTCTGATCAAGGCCATCGACCGGTTCGACCCGGCCCGGGAGAACGAGTTCTCCACGCTGGCCATGCCGTACATCACCGGCGAGATCAAGCGGCACTTCCGCGACACCTCCTGGGCCGTGCGCGTCCCGCGCCGCCTCCAGGAGCTGCGCATCGACATAGCCAAGGCCAAGGAAGAGCTGACGACCACGCTCGACCGCGCGCCCACGGTCGCGGACCTCGCCGGTCACCTCGGCCTCTCGGACGAGGAGGTCATAGAGGGCCTCGTCGCCGCCAACGGCCACACCAGCGGCTCGCTCGACGCGCCGCACGCCGAACACGGCGACGGCCCCGCCGAGGGCCACACCCTCGCCGACGTGATGGGCGAGGAGGAGCCGGCCATGGAACTGGTCGAGGACATCCAGAGCCTGGCGCCGCTGCTGGAGCAGCTCACCGACCGCGAGCGCCGGATGCTGCAGATGCGCTTCGGCGAGGAGCTGACCCAGGCGCAGATCGGCGCCGCGCTCGGCATCTCCCAGATGCAGGTCTCCCGCCTGCTGACCCGGCTCCTGGCCCACCTGCGCACCTCGATGCTGGAGGACCGGAACACGGACGCCCGGCCGACGGCAGGCATGGCCTGCGCCGACCGGGTCTGATGCGCCCGCGGGCCCCTTCACCCGGCGGGAGACCGCCGGGTGAAGCGGTGCCACCAGTGCCGCCGCCGCGGATGCACGGCCCGGCCCAGTCGCCGCCCGAGGAACAGGTACCCGAGCAGCGCGCCCGCCGTGTTGAGGATCACGTCGTCGATGTCGAAGGCCCGCCCCGTGACGAGCGCCCCCTGCACCAGCTCCACGAGCACCATCACGACCGTCGTGCACACCGCCACCCGCGCCAGTCCGCGGGCCTGCGGCACCAGTACCGGCAGCAGCACCCCGAACGGCACTCCCAGCAGCAGGTTCCCGCCGAGCTGGCGCGCCGCCTCGCGGGCCGTGCCGTGGTCCAGATAGGCGCGGATCGACTGGCCCGGGTGCACGTTGCTGTACGTGAGGGCCACCGAGGCCGGTGACGGCTCCAGGGTCAGCCGCGCCAGGACCACGCTGAAGGCCACCGTCCCGGCCAGGGCCGCGAGCATCGCCGCCGCCCGCACCACCGGGTGGGCCGGTGCCTTGTACTCGGATGCGGTCCCGGCCTCCCGCGCGCCCGCCAGCCGCTCCTTCACCGCCCGCCGCGACTCCTCCGCGTCCCGCGACTCCTCCGGGCCCCGCGGATCATCCGGCCCCCGCGCCACTCGCGGCTCCGCCGCCTCTCGCGGTGCGGCCTGCGAGGGGTCCGCCACCCGCTTCATGCCTGTCGGCCGCGTCACATCCGGTGCGAGCGTCCCGGGCCCGGCGGCCCCCGCTCCGGCGGTCCGCCCCGCGCGCAGTCGGCTTCCCCAACTGGGCTTCGTCATCGCCTTGCTGAACGGTTTCATGGCCCCCGCTTACCCGAAGACCGCCGCCCAACCCCTGCCGTGGCCGGATTTCGGGGGCGCGCCCGCCCGTACGTGAGGTGAATCACTTCACCGTTTGCCGGTGTGAATACCGGGCAGGGTGGCCGCCGGAGCGGAACCACGTCCTTGGCGCAGCGCGCCGGGCGCGCGGCGCACGCGGGTCGATCCCGTCCCGCTCCACGGCCCGCCGGCCTGCCCGGCGCCCGCCGTACCCCGTACGACCCGTGAGGTGTATGTGTCCACGCTCCAGGCCGAACACGTCTACAAGGTGTTCGGAAGACGACCCGCCGACGCCGTACGCGCGCTCGAAAGCGGCTCCGGCCGCGACGAGCTCCGCGCCGACGGCACGACGGCCGCGGTCATCGACGCTTCCTTCAGCGTCGAGCCCGGCCAGATCTTCGTCGTCATGGGTCTGTCGGGGTCCGGCAAGTCCACGCTGCTGCGCATGCTGAACGGACTGCTCGAGCCCACCGCGGGGCGCATCCTCTTCGACGGTCAGGACCTCACGGAGCTCAGCGCGAGCGAGCTGCGCCGCGTGCGTTCCACGAAAATCTCCATGGTCTTCCAGCACTTCGCGCTCTTTCCACACCGCAACGTCCTGGAGAACGCCGCCTACGGGCTGGAAGTACAGGGAGTCGACCGCGCCGAGCGCGAGCGGCGCGCGGCCGAGGCCCTGGCCCTGTGCGGGCTCGAAGGCTGGGAGAAGTCCTGGCCCGACGAGCTCTCCGGCGGCATGCAGCAGCGCGTCGGCCTCGCCCGCGCCCTGGCGACCGACGCCGATCTGCTGCTGATGGACGAGTCCTTCAGTGCCCTGGACCCGCTGATCCGCCGCGACATGCAGGACCAGCTGCTGGAGCTCCAGCGACGCCTGAAGAAGACCATCGTCTTCATCACCCACGACCTCAACGAGGCCATGCGCCTGGGCGACGGCATCGCCGTCATGCGCGACGGGCGCATCGTCCAGCAGGGCACCGCGGAGGACATCCTCATCCGCCCGGCCGACGAGTACGTCGCCTCCTTCATCCAGGACGTCGACCGCTCGCGCGTGCTGACGGCCGACGCCGTCATGGACGTCGCCGGCGCCGACCTCGACGCCTGTGGCTGCCCCACCGTCACGGCCGACACCCCGCTCGCCGACCTGTGCGCCGTCAGTGCCCGGGTCCCGCACCCGGTCGCCGTCACCGGCGGGGACGGCGCCGTCGTGGGCTCCGTACCGCAGGACCGGCTCATCGCCTTCATCGGTGACGAACAACGGCCGCCGATGGCCTGCGCGGAGGTGGCGGCCTGATGCCCCGTCTGCACCTCGGCGCCTGGGTCGACAGCGGTGTCGACTTCCTCCAGCGCCACCTGACCTGGCTCTTCGACGCGGTCAGCGCGCTCGTCACCGGCCTCTACGACGGCATCGACGCCGTGCTCTCCGCTCCCCACCCGCTGCTGTTCGCGGGCATCCTGGCCGTCGCCGCCTGGTGGCTGCGCGGGCTCCTCGCGGGCCTCCTCGCGTTCACGGGCCTCGCGCTCATCGATTCCGTCGACCTGTGGTCCGACGCCATGTCCACGCTGTCGCTGGTCCTGGTGGCCACGCTCGTCACGCTGGTGATCGCGATCCCGCTCGGCATCTGGGCCTCCCGCTCGGACCGGGTGAGCGCCGTCCTGCGGCCCGTCCTGGACTTCATGCAGACCATGCCGGCCATGGTCTACCTCATCCCCGGCATCATCTTCTTCGGGGTGGGCGTCGTACCCGGCATCATCGCGACGATCATCTTCTCGCTGCCGCCGGGCGTACGGATGACCGAGCTGGGCATCCGCCAGGTCGACTCCGACCTGGTCGAGGCCGCCGACGCCTTCGGCACCACCCCGCGCGACACCCTGGTCCGCGTCCAGCTGCCGCTGGCGCTGCCCACCATCATGGCGGGCATCAACCAGGTCATCATGCTGGGCCTGTCCATGGTCGTCATCGCCGGCATGGTCGGCGGCGGCGGACTCGGCGGGGCCGTCTACCGCGCCATCGGCAACGTCGACATCGGCCTCGGCTTCGAGGCGGGCATCTCCATCGTCATCCTCGCCATGTACCTGGACCGGATGACCGGCGCGCTGGGCCGCCACGTCTCCCCGCTGGGCCGGCGCGCCCTCGCCAAGGCCCGGTCCGCCGCGACCGGCGCCGCCAAGGTCTGGAACCACCGCCCCCAGCCCGCCTACGCCGTCTCCGGGGCCGTCGTACTGGCCCTCGTCGCGGGCGGCCTCAACACCTTCGCCGCGGACGACGAGACCGTCCCGGCCGGCGCCGCGGACATCGGCAGGGGCCGGACCGTCTCCGTCGGCTACATCCCCTGGGACGAGGGCATCGCCTCCACCTTCCTGTGGAAGGAGCTCCTGGAGCGCCGCGGCTTCAAGGTCGACGCCCGCCAGCTGGAGGCCGGCGCGCTGTACACCGGCCTGGCCGGCGGCCAGCTCGACTTCCAGACCGACGCCTGGCTGCCCGTCACGCACGCCCAGTACTGGGAGAAGTACGGGAACAAGCTGGAGGACCTCGGGTCCTGGTACGGCCCCACCTCGCTGGAGCTGTCCGTGCCCTCGTACATGAAGGACGTGCGCTCGCTCGCCGACCTCAAGGGCAAGTCCGCACAGTTCAAGGGCCGGATCATCGGCATCGAGCCGAGCGCCGGCGCCATGTCGATCCTGAAGGACAAGGTCCTGGGGGAGTACGGCCTCGAAGGCGAGTACCAGGTCGTCGACGGCTCCACCCCCGGCATGCTCGCCGAGCTCAAGCGGGCCTACGACAAGAAGGAGCCGGTCCTGGCCGTGCTCTGGTCGCCGCACTGGGCGTACTCCTCCTACGAGCTGACCAAGCTCGAGGACCCGAAGGGCGCCTGGGGCAAGGGCGACGGCATCCACACCCTCGCCCGCAAGGGCTTCGCCGCCGACGAGCCCGAGGTGGCCGAGTGGCTGCGCTCCTTCAAGCTCACCGAGGAGCAGCTCACGGGCCTGGAGGCGAAGATCCAGGAGACCGGCAAGGGCAAGGAGCAGGAGGCGGTCCGCGCCTGGCTGGCCGACCACCCGGAGATCGACAAGCTCGCCTGAGCCGAGAACAGTACGAGCGCCGGCGGGCGCGGGACCCTGCGGGGTCCCGCGCCCGCCGGCGTTTTCGTGCGTACGGGCGGCGTCCGCTCCGAGCGTCAGGAGGCGGTCCGCCTCCCAGGCGGTGATCGCGGCGTACGCATCCGGCCTGGTGGCGGCCGGAGGCGTGAGCAGTTGATCACCAAGTGCCCGTAAGACGACCGGAATACTCCTGGTGACCACACCTCTGACCAGCGAAAACACTGGATGATTCGCCCGTGCGGACAAGGGCCCGTCCATGGCACAGTGCGATCAGCCCAACCGCACGACCAGGGAGCCTCCATGCGTGACACGCACTCCACGCCGCTCGCGGCCGCACCCGAGTGCCTGCCGGAGCCGGGACCGTTGCCCCGCTGTCCGGTGTGCGAGAGCGCGCCGGAGCGCATCTCCTGGCGCCAGCGCCCGGGCCGGCCGGTGGCGTTGGTCTTCGACCCCTGCGGCCACCGCTGGTCCTCGCCGGCCCCTCCGGTGCTGGCGGTCACCCCACCCGCACCGGGTCCCCGGCGCGGCAGGGGCTGAGCCCGCGCGGCGGGGGCCGGGCCCGCTCCTCCGGAGCCCCTGGCCGGTGCGGTCAGGGGAAAAGGGGCGGCGGGGTCAGATTCGCGCCCCGCTTCTCGCTGCCCGCCGCCCGCGCGAGCCGCGCGAGGTCCAGGGCGAACAGGTCCGCGACGTCGCGTACGTCGCCGGCCTCGACGAGGGCCCGTACGTACCGCTCGCCCAGGCCGTCGATGTGGAGCCGGTCGCGTCTGGCGGCGTACAGGATCGCGGCGATCCGCCCGCAGTCGTCGGCGGGCTGGACGCAGCGCCACCGCTCCTGCAACCGGTCGATCTCCCCCTGGCATCCCGGGCACACGTCCGGCGGCTCGATCGCCCGCTCCGCGCCCGTGCGCAGTTCGACCACCGGGGCCTCGACGCGCGGGATGACGTCGCCCGCCTTGCATCCTCTGAACCGAGCTGCGGCGGGTGCGACTGATACGGTTTGAGCGGGACATGCGCTCGTCCTCGGAACGTGAAGGCCCCAGGGTCATTCGGCTCCTCAGAACTAAGGCTTGTCCCGTAAATGATCTACGAGTCGCCTCGGGCGTGGTTGGCCGTGTGGCGGTCCGCTCGCCTATCCGGCGAGGGCGAGGTTGTGCA
>NZ_JBHXQN010000033.1:18175-79766 GCF_042717785.1 Streptomyces sp. NPDC058619 | reverse complement strand
CGCGGACTCGGTGCTGCGCCCCCCCCCGCGGAACGGGGGGGGGGGGGGGGGGGTGGGGTGTGGGGGGGGGGGGGGGGGGGGGGGCGGCCCCCGCCCCCCCCCCCCCCCGCCCGCTCAGGTCAGACCGAGGCGCGCTCGGCGGCCTTGCGGCGCATGTCGCGGGCCACACCGATGGCCAGCACCACGGCGGCGACCAGCATCGACAGCAGGACGACCTGGCGGTTGGCGTCGTCGTAGAGCATGTAGCCCAGGACGAAGACGATCATCGCGGCGGTGGCCCAGGTCAGGTACGGGAAGAGCCACATCTTGACGGTCAGCTTCTCCGGCGCCTCGCGGACCAGGATCTTGCGCATCCGCAGCTGCGTCAGGCAGATCACCAGCCACACGAAGAGGGCGACCGCGCCCGAGGAGTTCAGCAGGAAGTTGAAGACCGTGTCCTTGAAGGCGTAGTTGAAGTAGACGGCGACGAAGCCGAACACGACGGAGCCCAGGATCGCGGCGACGGGCACGCCCCGCTTGTTGACCTTCGCGAAGGCCTTCGGAGCGTCACCGCGCTCGCCCAGCGAGAACGCCATGCGGGAGGCGGTGTAGAGGCCCGAGTTCAGGCAGGACAGCACGGCCGTCAGGACGATCACGTTCATGATCTGGCCCGCGTGCGCGATGCCGATGGAGTCCAGGGCGGCGACGTACGAGCCCTTCTCCACGATCGACTTGTCGTTCCACGGCAGCAGGGTGAGGACGACGAAGATCGAGCCCAGGTAGAAGACGCCGATGCGCCAGATCACCGAGTTGGTGGCCTTGGTGACCGCGCGGCGCGGGTCCTCGGACTCGCCGGCGGCGAGGGTGACGATCTCGCTGCCCATGAAGGAGAAGACGACCATCAGCACACCGGTGAGGATCGCGCCCCAGCCGTTGGGCATGAACCCGCCGGCGTCGGTGAGGTGGGCGAAGCCCGCGCCCGGGTTGTCCGAGCCCGGCAGGACGCCGAAGACGGCCAGCAGACCGACGATCACGAAGCCGCCGATGGCGACGACCTTGATGCCCGCGAACCAGAACTCGAACTCGCCGTACGAGGCGACCGAGCCCAGGTTGGTGACGGTCAGCACCGCCATCACGATCAGGGCCCAGGCCCACTGCGGGACGGCCGGGATCCAGCTTTCGAGGATCACCGCTCCGGCGGTGGCCTCCACGGCCAGCACCACGACCCAGAAGAACCAGTACAGCCAGCCGATGGAGAAGCCGGCCCAGCGGCCGAGCGCCCGGTCTGCGTAGGCGGAGAAGGAGCCCGAGTTCGGGCTGGCGGCGGCCATCTCGCCCAGCATCCGCATCACGAAGACCACCATCGCGCCGACCAGCGCGTAGGAGATCAGGATGGCGGGGCCGGCCTTGGCGATGCCGCCGCTGGAGCCGACGAAGAGTCCGGCGCCGATGACACCGCCGATGGCGATCATGGACAGGTGGCGGTTCTTGAGACCGGCCTTCAGACCGTCTGACGGCTGGGCGGCACCGGGGTCACCGGGGGAGTCGCCTGCCTTCTGAAGGGTCGTCGTGGAGCTCATGGACGGTTCCTTAGGTTCTCGGGTTGCGAGCCCCGGCATTCAAACCTGAGATGAACGCCAGACGGAAGACCTCAATCCGGATCGTTGCGCGGGGGCGAACGGCCGGGACATCCGTCCTGCCGTGTCCCATCTGCGTTCTTTGGGTTTACTTGAGCTTTAGAAGTGACTTACGCGACACCCGCTGCCTGCCGCAGGGCCCGCTCGTGCCACACTCGTCCCATGCGCGTGTACCTCGGATCCGACCATGCCGGCTTTGAGCTCAAGAACCACCTGGTGGACTGGCTCAAGAACAACGGCCACGAGCCCGTCGACTGCGGGCCCCACATCTACGACGCGGTGGACGACTACCCGCCGTTCTGCCTGCGCGCCGCGGAGAAGACCGCCGCCGACGCGGACGGCCTCGGCATCGTGATCGGCGGCTCCGGCAACGGTGAGCAGATCGCCGCGAACAAGGTCAAGGGTGTCCGCGCCATCCTGGCGTGGAGCGTCGAGACCGCCAAGCTGGGCCGCGAGCACAACAACGCCAACGTGATCTCCGTCGGCGGCCGGATGCACACCCAGGACGAGGCCGTCAGCTTCATCGAGGCCTTCCTGGCGACCCCGTACTCGGGCGAGGAGCGCCACACCCGGCGCATCGAGATGCTCTCCGCCTACGAGCAGACCGGCGAGCTCCCCCCGATCCCGGCCCACCACCCCCAGGGCTGATCCCGCTCTTCGGCCGTGCCGCCCCCGGGGGCGGCACGGCCGTTTTCATGCCGTCCCGCGCTCTGCGCGCCGTCCCGCGTCCGAGGAGCCCAGCCGTGCCCGAGGGGCATACGATCCACCGCCTCGCCCAGGACCACACCGAGCGGTTCGCCGCCCGGCCGGTCCGGGTCAGCAGCCCCCAGGGGCGGTTCGCGCAGAGCGCGGCCCTGCTCGACGGGCGGGTGCTGGACGCCGCCGAGGCGCACGGCAAGCACCTCTTCCTGGAGCTGGGCGACGCCTGGGTCCACATCCACCTCGGCCTCTTCGGCAAGCTCGGCTTCGCCCCCGCCCCGGCGCCGCCCGCGACCGACACGGTCCGGCTGCGCCTGCTCAACGACGAGCACTGCGCCGACCTGCGCGGACCTACCGCCTGCGCGCTGATCGGCGAGGGCGAGAAGAAGGACATACACGACCGGCTCGGCCCCGACCCGCTGCGGCCGGCCGACGACCCGGACCGGGCCTGGACCCGGATCTCGCGCTCGCGCAGCACCGTCGCCGCCCTGCTGATGGACCAGAAGGTCGTCGCGGGCGTCGGCAACGTCTACCGCGCCGAGGTCCTCTTCCGGCACGGCATCGACCCGTACCGCCAGGGCCGGGACCTGCGGCGGGCCGAGTGGGACGCGCTGTGGGCCGACCTCGTCGTGCTGATGCGCGAAGGCGTGCGGAACAACCGGATCGACACCGTCCGCGACGAGCACCTGCCCGAGGCCATGGGACGCCCGCCGAGGGTCGACGACCACGGCGGCGAGGTGTACGTCTACCGCAGGGCGAACCTGCCCTGCCACGTCTGCGGCGGCGAGATCCGCACCGCCGACCTCGCCGCCCGCAACCTCTTCTGGTGCCCCGCCTGCCAGTCCCGCTAGGGCGGACGGAGGCGGGCGCCCGCCCCGCGGATCAGAACCCGTGCGGGAGCCAGGGGGCCACGTCCCCCGCGAACGCGCGGGAGGCCTCCGCCAGGGCCCCCGGCCGCAGTTCGCGCACCCGGCCCGCCGCCCCGAGCGAGGCGAGCGTGATGCCGCCCAGGTACGCCGAACCCAGCTCCCGGACCGACAGCGCCAGCTCCGCCGGATCCTCGGACCGGGCGCACCGCGCACCGCCCTTCGCGTCGGCGGTCAGCCGCCACCGTCCGGCGTTCCAGGGGCAGAAGGCGTCCTCCACCTCCAGCACCACGTCCAGCGGAGCCCCGTACGTCCGGGCCTCCAGCGCCGCCGCCAGGTCCACCGGCCGCAGGTGCAGGGAGTCGCGGAAGCGCGGCTGCGACCGGCGGACATCGCTGACCAGGTGGAGCAGCGGATCGTCCACCGGCCGCCGGTTCGCCCGTACCGACCAGGTCAGGTCGATCCCGAAGAGGTAGCGCCACAGCGCCGCGTACGCCGCCGGGTCCAGCGCGTCCAGGTCGCTGACGTCCACCCGCCCCTGGGACCCGGCCAGGTCCCATTCGGGGGTGACCCGGTAGCGGGCGTACCCGGCCACCGCGCCGTCCGGCCCCTCGGCGACCACGCACTTCAGCGGAGACCCGCCGGCGCGCATCGCGGGGGCGTCCAGCAGCGCCTGCCGCTCCCAGCCCGGCTGCCGGGCGGTCATCCCGGGCCGCCCCGGGACCAGCGCCGCGTACACCTTCTCGCAGGCGGCGAGCGCCTCCTCGGGGTCGACGAGGCGCAGCCGCACCGCGTCCGTGCCCGGCGGCGCGACCATGCGGACCCGGCTCGTGTCGATGTCCACGGAGAGGGAGTACGCCGCGGTGCCGTAGCCGAAGCGCCCGTAGATCGCCGGATCCGACGCCGTCAGCACGGCGAGCGGCTCGCCGGCCGCCCGGACGTCGTCCAGCTGGCGCCGCATCAGGGAGGTGAGCACCCCGCGCCGGCGGTGGGTGGGGGAGACGCCCACCATCGTGACCCCGGCCGCCGGCACGAGCGTGCCGCCGGGAACCGAGAGGCGGAAGGTGAAGGCGCCCGCCGAACCCACGCACGTCCCGCCGTCCCAGACGCCGAGCGAACGTTCCGCCTCCGTCAGCGCCGCGTAGAGGTTCCGCTCCTGCGGGGACTCCGGCACACCACCGAACGCCAGTTCCAGCTGGTCGTACCAGACATCCCACTCATCGGACTGCAATACGCGCATCTCAAGGGCCATGTGCCCATCCCTATCAGGGCATTCCGCCGCAGTCGACGGCTTTTCGGGCGCCCGGGGACCGCAGGCCGGGGCTCAGGTCCGGGGGTACCCCTGCGCATCCACAGCCAGGATGGATAGGGTCCCGAAGCAATGGCCGGAGCACACGTCGAGACCCTCACGGCCCGGATGCGCATGCTGTGGCACCGGGCACGCACCGCACTGCGCAAATCCGCCGTCGACTACTTCCGCGGCGACGCCTCCGACTGGCTGGCGTTCGGCGGTCTCCTCCTCACCATTCCCGCGATCGCCTGCGGCACGCTCATGCTCCCGGTCTGGTTCTCGCCCTCCGCGCTCGTCCTGCCGATCGTCGCGGGCGGCCTGCTGCTGCGGCCCGCCAGCCTGCTCGCCCTGTACGCCGCCTCCGCGGCCGCGCTGATCGTCGAGGCCCTCGTCCTCGGCCCCTACACCCAGGGCCCGGCGCGGGTCACCCCCGGCACCGTGCTGGTCGTCGCGGCCTGCGGATTCTTCGGGCTCGTCATCGCCCAGTTCCGCAGCCGCGTCGGCGTGCCCTGGAGACGCGGCGGCACCATGCTCTTCGACCTGCGCGAACGCATCCGGGTCCAGAGCAAGCTGCCCGCGCTGCCGCGCGGCTGGCACCACGAGATGGCCCTGCGCCCGGCCGGCGGCCAGTCCTTCTCCGGCGACTTCGTCGTCGCCGCCCGCACCAACGGCGGCCGGACCCTGGAGATCGTCCTGACCGACGTCTCCGGCAAGGGCATGGAAGCGGGCTCCCGCGCCCTGCTCCTCTCCGGCGCCTTCGGCGGACTCCTGGGCGCGCTGCCACCGCACGGCTTCCTGCCCGCCGCCAACGGCTACCTGCTCCGCCAGGACTGGGACGAGGGCTTCGCCACCTCCATCCACCTGGTCCTGGACCTGGAGACCGGGGACTACGAACTCCTGTCCGCCGGCCACCTCCCCGCCCTCCAGCTCTCCGCCGGCACCGGCCGCTGGCAGGAGAAGACCGGCGAGGGCCCCCTGCTCGGCGTCTACGACGGGGCCGAGTTCACCCCGGCCCGCGGCAACCTGAGGCGCGGCGACGTCCTGATGCTCTTCACCGACGGGCTCGTCGAGACCTCCGACCGCGAGATCAGCGAGGGCATCGACCGCCTCACCGGCGAGGCCGACCGCTACGTCTCCGCCGGCTGGGACGGCGCCGCCTGGCACCTGATCGAGAAGGTCGCCAAGGACGTCAACGACGACCGAGCCCTCCTCCTCATCCGCCGCTCCGCCTAACCCACCCCTCCCGCCCCACGGCTACACCCACCACCCCTCCCGCCTCGCTGCTGTCCACGGCTACGCCACATCCACCACCCCGCCTGCCTCGCCGCTGTCCACGGCTACGCGGCCGCCGCCTGCCCTGCGGCTGCGCGGCCCCCTGCCCACCCCCGCCGCCCCCCCACCCGGCCCGCACCCCCGGCCCGCCCCGCTGGCCGGGCCACTGCCCCCGAGCGGGCCGGTCCGCCGGCCCGCCGCTGCGTCTGACGGCCTGGTCCGGGCCGGCGGGCCGCCCGGACGTCCGGTCCTCGCAGCCTCCCCAGCGGACCTTGCCCGCCTGGCTGCCCACGGACTTGGCCGCTTGACCTTGGCCGTCGGGCAGCCCGGCGGGGCACGTCTCCAGGCCGCCCCGGGGCGGTTCCCCGCGGCGGGGTGTGCGCACCCCCACCGCCGGGGGCGATCGGCGGCCACCGGGTCGCGGACGCCGCCGGGCCGGGGCGGAGGCCGCCGCGGGCCACTCGCCGCCGATTGGCCCGCCCCCGCGGCCCGGGCGCCGCCTACCGTGCCCCCATGGACCGTACGCTCGCCGCCGACCTCGCCCGGCTCCCCGACCTCCTCGACGCCACCCGCCGCGCCGCCACCGCCGCGCTGGAGACCCTGGACGCCCGCCCCGTCGTACAGGCGGCCGCCGCCCCCGCGGCCCCGCACGACCCCGAGCCCCTCCCCGAGCACGGCACCGGCGCGGCCGCCGCCCTCGCCGCCTTCCAGGACCGCTGGGCGCCGCGCTTGTCGGCCTCGGCCGGCCCCCGCTACCTCGGCTTCGTCACCGGAGGAGCCACCCCCGCCGCCCTCGCCGGGGACTGGCTCACCGCCGCCCACGACCAGAACTCCAACTCCGCCCTCGACGGCGCGGGCCAGGACCTCGAACGCGAGACCGTCGGCTGGCTCCGCGACCTGTTCGGCCTCTCCGCCGCCCACACCGGCACGTTCGTCAGCGGCGCCACCATGTCGAACACCGCCGGCCTGGCGATCGCCCGCGAATGGCTGGGCGAGCGGGCGGGAGTCTCCCCGGCCGAGGACGGGGTGGCCGCCCTCGGCGAGGTCCGCGTCCTCTCCGCCGCCCCGCACTCCTCCATCGCCAAGGCCCTCTCGGTCCTCGGCCTGGGCCGCAACTCCCTCGTACGCGTCCCCACCCTGCCCGGCCGCGAGGCCGTCGACCCGGCCGCCCTCGACCGGGTCCTCGCCGACACGCCCGGCCCGGCCGTGGTCGTCGCCAACGCGGGCACCGTCAACACGGTCGACTTCGACGACCTCCCTGCCGTCGCCGCCCTCAAGGCCCGGCACGACTTCTGGCTGCACACCGACGCGGCCTTCGGCGCCTTCGCCGCCCTCTCCCCGGCCCACGCCCACCTCGCCGCCGGCCTCGACGCCTCCGACTCCCTCTGCGTCGACCTCCACAAATGGCTGAACGTCCCCTACGACAGCGCCGTCCAGTTCACCCGCCGACAGGACCTCCAGGCCCGCGTCTTCCAGAACTCCGCCGCCTACCTCGGCCCCCTCGGCGACCACCCCGACCTGGTTCACCTCACCCCGGAGAACTCCCACCGGCTGCGCGCCCTCGCCGCCTGGTTCACGCTCCGCGCCTACGGCCGCGAGGGCCACCGGGAGATCGTCGAGCGCGACATCGCCTGCGCCCGCGTCCTCGGCGAGCGGCTGACCGCCGACCCGGTCTTCCGCCTCCTCGCCCCGGTCCGCCTGAACGTGGTCTGCTTCACCCTCGCCCAGGACCCGACCGCCGCCCGGCTCGCCGCGCTCCGGGAGGCAGCCTCGGCGGAGGTCTTCGTCACCCCCACCCACTACGCGGGAACCCCGGCCCTGCGCGCGGCGTTCTCCAACTGGCGTACCACGCAGGCGGACGCGCACCGGGCCGCCGAGGCACTCCGTACGGCAGCAAGGGAGACCGCATGACGCAGCAGCCCCTCACGCTCATCGAGGTCGAGGCCCTGGCCCGCGCCGCGCACGAGGGCCAGACCGACAAGTCGGGCCGGCCCTACGCCGAGCACCTCGCGGCCGTGGCCGAGGGCGTCCGCCTGCGCGGCGGCACCCCGGAACAGCAGGCGGCGGCCTGGCTCCACGACGCGATCGAGGACGAGGCCCTCAGCCTGACCTGGCTGGACGCGGCCGCCCTGCCGCAGCCGGTGAAGGAGATGGTCCTCGCGGTCACCAAGCGTCCCGGCGAACCGCTGGAGACGTACGCGGCCCGCATCCTCGCGACCCCGGGCGCCCTCCTGGTCAAGGAGTCGGACCTCGCGCACAACGCCGACCCCGTACGGCTTTCCGTACTGGACGCCCCCACCCGCGAGCGACTGACCGCGAAGTACGCCCACGTCCGCGCCCTGCTCGGCCTCACCGCCCCATAAGGACCGGCGCTTGCCCGAAATGTGCGTAACGCGGGTGGGGTTGACGGAAACGGAACAGCGGTGATTCCCCACGGGACGGATAGCCGGGGCCTGTTGGTGGGAGGATGGTGCATGGGGGCGTGCGCGGCCGTGCGCCCCGGGCCGACCAGGGGACGACCGAAGGTGTGATCAGTAGTGGCCATTTCGCTGTCAGTGGTGGTTCTGTTGGCGGTCATCCTGGTGGTGCTGATCCGCGGCAACCACATCAAGGCGGGCCCCGCCATCGTCGCGGCCCTCTTCGGCTTCTTCCTGGCGTCCAGCTCGATCGCGGACGACGTGAACCGCTTCCTGAACTCCCTCGCGACGATGATCGCGAACATCAAGCTCTAACCGCCCGCCTCCGGGCGGCGCGTGGAAGGGCCGGGCCGCGGGACCACCCCGCGACCCGGCCCTTCCACATCCGCAGCGCCCCTGACGGCGCCGGCCTCTTCCAGAAGCCCCGTCACGCGATCGTGGAATCCACGCCCGGCAGCCCGGCACGGAGCGCCGCAGAACACCGCCCGAGCCTCCCCGAGCCGCGCCCGCCACGCATGCGCGGCGGGGGAATCCCTGCGGCCTGGCCTTGGCTCATAAGGACGTATCAGCCCTCGACTTCGGTGGCCGGGGCCAGGGCCGGCGGCGCGACCTCCTGCCAGTCGGACTTCCGCCCTTCGGCGTTGCGGATGATCCATTCCCTGTCGCCGCTGACGGCAAATGCCATGCCTGCGCTCATGCGATCCCCCTACCCCTAGACGATGCGCGTTGATCGTACGGGGAGGCATGCGCGCGGCATGGGGCACGGGGGGCTGATCGGGGCCCCGGGAACGGCGAAGGGCCAGGTGGAGGAGATGTCCTCTGACCTGGCCCTTTTCACTTCAGAGCGGGTGACGGGAATCGAACCCGCGTAGCTAGTTTGGAAGACTAGTGCTCTACCATTGAGCTACACCCGCAGCGTGCGCGCCACGAGTCCGGAGACCGTGGCACGGACAGCATCCTAGCGGGTCGCGCCGGGCAAACGCACACCGCATTGCGCGGCTGTGGCGCCGCGTGCCGACGGCAGCGTCCGCAATACCGTGCATCGGAGGGTCTCCGGGCATGTACCCTACGTGTCGCACCGACGGGGTGTGGCGCAGCTTGGTAGCGCGTCCGCTTTGGGAGCGGAAGGTCGTCGGTTCGAATCCGGCCACCCCGACCACCGGCAGCGTCTCCTCAGATCCACAGAGGGCCGCCACAAGATCGCGTTGTGGGCTGATTGCCGCTTGCGGTTACTATGCAAGCTGCGTGCCCGTGTGTCTGATGTACCGGGCCGAAGTCCGCCGGAACCGCTGATATCACAGCGCGAAGGCAGAACCCCCAGCAGTCAGCCACAAGGAGACCGAACCGTGAAGAGCGCCGTGGAGACCCTGAACCCGACTCGGGTTCGGCTCACTGTTGAGGTGCCCTTCGAGGAGCTCAAGGACAGCCTCGACGCGGCGTACAAGAAGATCAACCAGCAGGTCACGGTGAAGGGCTTCCGCAAGGGCAAGATCCCTGCCCGCGTCATCGACCAGCGCTTCGGCCGCGGTGCGGTGCTGGAGGAGGCCGTCAACGACGCCCTCCCGAAGTTCTACACCGAGGCGGTCAACGAGGCCGACCTGAACCCGCTGGGCCAGCCCGAGGTCGACATCACGGAGCTGAAGGACGGCGAACTGCTGGCCTTCACCGCCGAGGTCGACGTCCGCCCCGAGATCGAGATCCCGGACTACTCCGGCATCGAGGTCGAGGTCGACGCCGTCGAGGTGTCCGACGAGGACATCGAGAAGGCCGTCGAGCAGCTCCGCGGCCGCTTCGCGTCCACCAAGGACGTCGAGCGCGCGGCTGAGGACGGCGACGTCGTCACCCTCGACCTCGAGGCCAAGGTCGACGGCGAGGTGCTGGAGGACGGCGTCGCGTCCGACGTGTCCTACACCATCGGCTCGGGCGAGCTCCTCGAGGGCATCGACGAGGCCGTCAAGGGCCTGGAGGCCGGTGGCGAGGCCACCTTCACCTCCCAGCTGAAGGGCGGCTCCGCCGAGGGCAAGGACGCCGAGGTCACCGTCAAGGTCACCAAGGTCTCCGCCCGTGAGCTGCCGGAGCTGGACGACGAGTTCGCGCAGATGGCGAGCGAGTTCGACACCCTCGAGGACCTCAAGGCCGACAGCCGCAAGCGCCTCGAGAACCAGAAGCAGTTCGACCAGGCCACGCAGGCCCAGGAGCGCGTCCTGGAGAAGCTGCTGGAGCTCGTCGAGGTCCCGATCCCCGAGAAGCTCCTCGCGGACGAGGTCCAGACCCGCAAGCACAACCTCGAGCACCACCAGCTCGGCCAGATGGGTCTGACCATCGAGAAGTACCTGGAGTTCCAGGGCAAGACGGTCGAGGAGTTCGACGCCGAGACCTCCGAGCAGGCGGTCAAGGGCATCAAGACCCAGTTCGTCCTCGACGCGCTGGTCAACAAGGAGAAGCTGGGCGTCAACCAGGAGGAGCTCACCGAGCACCTCATGCGGCGTGCGCAGTCCTCCGGCATGTCCCCCGACCAGTTCGCCCAGGCCGTCGTCGAAGGCGGCCAGGTTCCGATGCTGGTCGGCGAGGTCGCCCGCGGCAAGGCCCTCGCGGTCGTCGTCGAGTCCGCCAAGGTCGTCGACACGAAGGGCGAGGTCGTCGACCTCTCCGACGAAGAGGACGAGGACGCCGCCGAGACGGTCGCCGAGGTCGAGACGGCCGCCGTCGACGCCGACGAGGACAAGGCCGACGAGAACAAGGCCGACGAGGCCAAGTAACACCCCGGGCGCAGCCCGCTGAGCAGTGCCTCGAAGGGCCCGGACGCGACGGCGTCCGGGCCCTTCTGCACGGCCTCCGGGAGGCCCGCGCACCTTGCGCTCCGAGCGAACAGTTCGGGAAGCGGGATGGCGTTGTCCTACCTGCGCGTTAGGGTCCATGAATACGAGGGCACGGGAGTACCCGGAGCCGGCGGACTTGTCCGCACCGGTCGGGCCGCGCCCCAGAACGAGACGCTGAGACGGCACATGGCCGTCGGA
Organism: Streptomyces sp. NPDC058619; assembly: GCF_042717785.1. Lineage (NCBI taxonomy): Bacteria > Bacillati > Actinomycetota > Actinomycetes > Kitasatosporales > Streptomycetaceae > Streptomyces > Streptomyces sp. NPDC058619. The sequence goes on along the minus strand of NZ_JBHXQN010000033.1, from coordinate 68,588 downwards.
GACGAGCAGGTGGATACGTGACGAATCTGAAGCCTTACGCCGCGGGTGAGCCGTCCATCGGCGGCGGCCTCGGCGACCATGTCTACAACCGGCTGCTCGGCGAGCGCATCATCTTCCTCGGCCAGCAGGTCGACGACGACATCGCGAACAAGATCACGGCGCAGCTCCTCCTCCTGGCCGCCGAGCCGGAGAAGGACATCTTCCTGTACATCAACAGCCCCGGCGGCTCCGTGACGGCCGGCATGGCGGTCTACGACACCATGCAGTACATCCCGAACGACGTCGTCACCATCGGTATGGGCATGGCGGCCTCCATGGGCCAGTTCCTGCTCACCGGCGGCGCCAAGGGCAAGCGCTTCGCCCTGCCGAACACCGACATCCTGATGCACCAGGGCTCCGCCGGCATCGGGGGCACCGCGTCGGACATCAAGATCCAGGCCCAGTACCTGCTGCGCACCAAGCAGCGCATGGCCGAGATCACCGCGTTCCACTCGGGCCAGACTGTCGAGGCGATCATCCGCGACGGTGACCGCGACCGTTGGTTCACCTCCGAGGAGGCCAAGGAGTACGGCCTCATCGACGAGATCATCTCGGCCGCGTCCAACGTTCCGGGCGGCGGCGGCACCGGGGCCTGATCCCGGCACCCCCCCGTCAGTACCCGGCAGCCGACAGCCCGCAGAACGCCACCAGGATGGTGAACACCTCGATGTACATGAACAACCTCTCTCCCGCGAGCGGCCTCCACACCGGTCCGCAGGTGAACAACCGATACGTCATCCCGCGCTTCGTCGAGCGCACCTCGCAGGGCGTGCGCGAGTACGACCCGTACGCGAAGCTCTTCGAGGAGCGCGTGATCTTCCTCGGCGTGCAGATCGACGACGCCTCCGCCAACGACGTCATGGCGCAGCTGCTGTGCCTGGAGTCGATGGACCCGGACCGCGACATCTCGATCTACATCAACAGCCCCGGCGGCTCCTTCACCGCGCTGACGGCGATCTACGACACGATGCAGTTCGTGAAGCCGGACATCCAGACGGTCTGCATGGGCCAGGCGGCCTCCGCCGCCGCGGTCCTGCTCGCCGCCGGTACCCCCGGCAAGCGCATGGCCCTGCCGAACGCCCGCGTGCTGATCCACCAGCCCTCCGGCGGCACCGGTCGCGAGCAGCTCTCCGACCTGGAGATCGCGGCCAACGAGATCCTGCGCATGCGTGACCAGCTGGAGTCCATGCTGGCCAAGCACTCGACGACGCCGCTGGAGAAGATCCGCGACGACATCGAGCGCGACAAGATCCTCACGGCCGAGGGCGCGCTGGAGTACGGCCTGATCGACCAGATCATCTCCACCCGCAAGAGCTCGGCCTGATTCTTGCCGCCAGTTGGCGTGGGCGCGCCGCCGCATTCGGCGATGTGAACCACGTCAAGGGGGCCCCGCACGGGGCCCCCGGCAAGGTACCGTCGGATATGAGGCACCAGGAGCGCTGAACCAGGCGTCTCCCAGGCGAAGGGGAAGCACCTCGTGGCACGCATCGGTGACGGCGGCGACCTGCTCAAGTGCTCGTTCTGCGGAAAGAGCCAGAAGCAGGTGAAGAAGCTCATCGCAGGACCCGGTGTGTACATCTGCGACGAGTGCATCGACCTCTGCAACGAGATCATCGAAGAGGAACTCGCGGAGACCTCGGAGGTCCGGTGGGAGGAACTCCCCAAGCCCCGTGAGATCTACGAGTTCCTGGAGAGCTACGTCGTCGGCCAGGAGCCGGCGAAGAAGGCGCTCTCCGTAGCGGTCTACAACCACTACAAGCGGGTCCAGGCCGGCGAGAACGGCGGCGCGCAGGGCCGGGACGACGCGATCGAGCTCGCGAAGTCCAACATCCTGCTGCTGGGTCCGACCGGTTCGGGCAAGACCCTGCTGGCGCAGACCCTCGCGCGCATGCTGAACGTTCCGTTCGCCATCGCGGACGCGACGGCGCTGACGGAGGCCGGGTACGTCGGCGAGGACGTCGAGAACATCCTGCTCAAGCTGATCCAGGCGGCCGACTACGACGTCAAGAAGGCCGAGACCGGGATCATCTACATCGACGAGATCGACAAGGTCGCCCGCAAGAGCGAGAACCCGTCGATCACCCGCGATGTGAGCGGCGAGGGCGTCCAGCAGGCCCTGCTGAAGATCCTGGAAGGCACGACCGCCTCCGTCCCGCCGCAGGGCGGCCGGAAGCACCCGCACCAGGAGTTCATCCAGATCGACACCACGAACGTGCTCTTCATCGTGGGCGGCGCCTTCTCCGGCCTGGAGAAGATCATCGAGTCGCGTGCGGGAGCCAAGGGCATCGGGTTCGGGGCGACGATCCGCTCGAAGCGCGAGATCGAGGCCAGCGACCAGTTCCACGAGGTCATGCCGGAGGACCTGGTGAAGTTCGGGATGATCCCCGAGTTCATCGGCCGCCTCCCCGTCCTGACCTCCGTGCACAACCTGGACCGCGAGGCCCTGCTCCAGATCCTGATCGAGCCGCGCAACGCACTGGTGAAGCAGTACCAGCGCCTGTTCGAACTCGACGGCGTGGAACTGGACTTCGAGCGCGAGGCGCTGGAGGCCATCGCGGACCAGGCGATCCTCCGCCAGACCGGCGCGCGCGGCCTGCGCGCCATCATGGAAGAGGTCCTGATGTCGGTGATGTACGAGGTCCCGTCCCGCAAGGACGTGGCCCGCGTGGTCATCACCTCGGACGTCGTCCGCTCCAACGTCAACCCGACGCTGGTCCCGCGGATCGTCCCGAAGGACCAGGGCCCGCACGAGAAGTCGGCCTAACCGCACGGCAGTAACGGAAGCACGCGAGAGGGGCGCCCCCGGCCGGGGGCGCCCCTCTCGCGTTGCGCCGGGTCAGACCTTGACGCGGGAGGTGTTGTAGAGCTTCGCGGTGAGTTCCGCGGTCTGCTCCAGGGTGTAGCCCGCCTTGCCGGCGAGCACGGAGGCCGCGTCGGTGGCGGTGACCACGCTCAGGGTGCTGAAGTCACCCCAGATGCAGATCGGGAGCGTGGCTTCCTGGGGACCCTTCGTGGTGGCCTTCTTCGCCTTGAACTTGAAGTTCTGGCACTTCATCACGGCGCCCTCGAAGCCGGCCGGGGTCATCGCCTGGGGACTGCCGATGAGTTCGATCTCGGTGTCCTTGTCCTCCTTGGCGATGTTCGTCTTGGCCATGGCGAAGTAGCCGTCGACGCTCTTCTCCGGGTCGGCGAGCTCGCCGTAGAGGCCCTGGAAGTTGAGGATCTTGGCCGACAGCGGGTTCTTCGGGTCGCCGGCCTGGTAGTTCATGCCCACCTGGACCGGGTTCTTGATGCCCGCCGCCTCGGCTTCCTTCTTCTCTGTCTCGGTGAACTCGTTCTTGCTCTTCCCGTAGTTCGGGTTCTGCTTGAAGTCGTCGACCGCGGCCGGGGCGACCAGCTTGTAGCCCTTGGTGTCGGCCGCGACGGCGCCGTCCGAGCCGCCGCCGCTCAGGAAGTACCAGCCGCCGCCCGCGATCACCGCGACCGCGACGACCGCGGCGACGATCACCAGGGCCTTGGACTTCTTCGGGGGCTGCTGCGGAGGCATCCCGCCGTACGGGGCCTGCGGCGGTACGCCCGGCTGCTGCGGGTAGCCGTAGCCCGGCTGCGGGGGCTGCTGCGGGTACCCCGGCTGCTGGGGGTAGCCCTGCGGGGGGACGCCCGGCTGCTGCGGGTAGCCGTACCCGGGCTGGGGCGCGCCCTGGCCGTAGGGGCCCGGGGCCGGGGGCTGCTGCCCGTACGGACCGGGCTGCTGCGGCTGCTGTCCGTACGGCCCTGGCTGGTTGTAGCTCATCCCGCGTCCCCCAATGAGGTTGTTTATGCGTCCCTCACATCCTGACGGAAGCCGGGGGCGGGCAGGGCGGCGGGCCCCTGGAATACCGGTTTCATGACTGGACTGTTACCGCTCTAAACTGTGCCCCGTGACCGAGAACACGCAGAAACCCAGCGCCCCCGACTCCGAACTGCCGACCCAGTACGCGCCGGCCGAGGTAGAGGGAAAGCTCTACGAGCGCTGGGTGGAGCGTGGGTACTTCACGGCCGACCCCGCGAGCGAGAAGCCCCCGTACACGATCGTCATCCCGCCCCCGAACGTCACCGGCTCCCTGCACCTGGGGCACGCCTTCCAGCACACGCTCATGGACGCCCTGACCCGCCGAAAGCGGATGCAGGGGTACGAGGCGCTGTGGCTGCCGGGCATGGACCACGCCGGCATCGCCACCCAGAACAAGGTCGAGCAGCAGCTCGCCGAGGAGGGCAAGTCCCGCCACGACCTGGGCCGCGAGGAGTTCGTCGACCGCGTCTGGCAGTGGAAGGAAGAGTACGGCGGCAAGATCCTCGGCCAGATGCGGCGCCTCGGCGACGGCGTGGACTGGTCGCGCGAGCGCTTCACCATGGACGAGGGGCTGTCCAAGGCCGTCCAGACGATCTTCAAGAAGCTCTACGACGACGGCCTGATCTACCGGGCCGAGCGCATCATCAACTGGTGCCCCCGCTGTCTGACGGCCATCTCCGACATCGAGGTGGAGTACCAGGACGACGCGGGCGAGCTCGTCTCGATCCGGTACGGCGAGGGCGAGGACGCCCTGGTCGTCGCCACGACCCGCGCCGAGACGATGCTCGGTGACACCGCCGTCGCCGTCCACCCGGACGACGAGCGCTACGCGCACCTGATCGGCAAGCAGATCAAGCTGCCGCTGACCGACCGGACCATCCCGGTCGTCGCCGACACGCACGTCGACCCGGAGTTCGGTACCGGCGCCGTCAAGGTGACCCCCGCGCACGACCCGAACGACTTCGCGATCGGGCAGCGGCACGGCCTGGCCAACATGACGGTCATGGACGAGCACGGCGTCATCACCGTCCACGGCCCCTTCCTCGGCCTGGACCGCTTCGAGGCGCGGTCCGCGATCGTCGGCGCCCTGCGTGAGCAGGGCCGCATCGTCGCGGAGAAGCGCCCGTACCAGCACTCCGTCGGGCACTGCTCGCGCTGCCGCACCACGGTCGAGCCGCGGCTGTCCCTCCAGTGGTGGGTCGGCGTCAAGCCGCTCGCCAAGGCGGCGGGCGACGCCGTCCGCGACGGCCGCGTCACGATCCACCCGCAGGAGATGGAGAAGCGGTACTTCGACTGGGTCGACAACCTCAACGACTGGTGCATCTCGCGCCAGCTGTGGTGGGGCCACCGGATCCCGATCTGGTACGGCCCCGAGGGTCAGATTGTCTGCGTCGGGCCGGACGACGAGATTCCGACCGGTGAGGGCTGGACGCAGGACACCGACGTCCTCGACACCTGGTTCTCCTCCGGCCTGTGGCCGTTCTCCACGCTGGGCTGGCCGGAGAAGACCCCGGACCTGGAGAAGTTCTACTCCACCGACGTCCTGGTCACCGGCCACGACATCATCTTCTTCTGGGTCGCCCGGATGATGATGTTCGGCCTGTACGCCATGGACGGCGAGGTCCCCTTCAAGACGATCGCGCTGACCGGCCTGGTCCGCGACGAGCGCGGCAAGAAGATGTCGAAGTCCTTCGGCAACGTCGTCGACCCGCTGGACTGGATGGACAGGTACGGCTCCGACGCCGTCCGCTTCACCCTGGCCAAGGGCGCCAACCCCGGCACCGACGTCCCGATCGGCGAGGACTGGGTCCAGGCCTCCCGCAACTTCGCCAACAAGATCTGGAACGCCACGCGCTTCGCGCTGATGAACGGCGCGACGATCGAGGGTGAGCTGCCGCCGGTCGAGAAGATGTCGGCGACCGACCGCTGGATCCTGTCCCGGCTGAACGAGACGGTCGCGCAGGTGGACGCGTACTACGACGACTACCAGTTCTCCAAGCTCAGCGAGGCCCTCTACCACTTCGCGTGGGACGAGGTCTTCGACTGGTACGTCGAGCTGTCGAAGACGACCTTCTTCGCGGGCGGCGAGGGCGCCGAGGTCTCCGGCCGCGTCCTCGGCGAGGTCCTGGACACCACCCTGCGCCTGCTGCACCCGGTGGTCCCGTTCGTCACCGAGACCCTGTGGACCACCCTGACCGGCGGCGAGTCCCTGGTCATCGCGGACTGGCCCAAGGACAGCGGCTTCCGCGACGAGGCCGCCGAGGCCGAGATCGAGAACCTCCAGGCCGTCGTCACCGAGGTCCGCCGCTTCCGCGCCGACCAGGGCCTCCAGCCGGGCCAGAAGGTCCCGGCCCGCCTGGACCTGGCCGGTACGGCGCTGGCCGCGCACGAGCCGGCGATCCGCCAGCTGCTGCGCCTCCAGCCCGAGGGCGGGGAGTTCAGCGCCACGGCGACCCTCCCGGTCGGCGGGGCCACCGTCGCGCTCGACCTGTCCGGCACCATCGACGTCGCGGCCGAGCGCAAGCGGCTCTCCAAGGACCTCGGCGCCGCCGAGAAGGAGAAGCAGCAGGCCGAGGCGAAGCTCGGGAACGAGGCCTTCCTGGCCAAGGCCCCCGACAACGTCGTGGACAAGATCAAGGGCCGGCTGGCCAAGGCCGGGGCGGACATCGTCCGGATCCAGGCCCAGCTGGACGCGCTGCCGCCCGCCTAGGACCCGGTGGTACGCCCAGGCCCCCGCACCGTCGTCCGGTGCGGGGGCCTTCTGCGCGTGAGGGCCCGCCGGGGGAGAGGTCCGGGGGCGAGCAGGAGCAGGGCCGTGCCCCGGGTGGGCCGGACGGGGCGGGGGCATCGGGTGCCCATTGCCCCGACCCTACGAACGTCGGGCGGGGCGACGGCAGAGCGGAAGGCCTCCCGTACCCGGGGTCGTCCGAATCTGGGTCCGGCCCGTCCGGAGTGCCTCATATCACTTTTTATCCGGTCCGCCCGGATCCGGTCGGACCGGCCGACCACGGATGATGGAGGGCATGCACGTCAAGCCCGTCGCCTCGGCGCTCCACTGGGCCGTGGCCACCGGCCGTCGGCTCGCCGAGTGCTGGGCGGGCTCTCCGAGGGCGCTGGACGTGCTCACCGCGCTCGGCTGCCTGGGCCTGATGTCGCTGGACCTGCCGGGCCTGGCCGCCGCGGACAACTCGCTCAACGGCCTGCTCGCCGCCTGTGTCCTCGCCGCGGGCTGCTCGACCCTGCTGGTGCGGCGCCGGATGCCCTGGCTCTCCCTCCTCGCCGCGCTCCTGTTCCTCGGCTGGCTGCACGAGCTGACCCTGAGCCAGTTCGCGCTGTACTCGGTGGGCCGCTACCGCGGGCGCCGGGCCGGGATCCTGGCCACCCTGGCCTACGTTGCCTTCGCACTGGTGATGTTCCTGCTGCCGGGCTGGCCCGAGCCGCGGATCGAGACCCTCAGCGCCTTCCTCAGCCTGGTCGTGCCCATCGGGGTGCTCGCCTCGGCCGTCGGGATCGCCGCCTACCGCCACGACCTGGTGGCCGAGCTCACCGCCCGGCGGGCCGAGTCCGCCGTGCTCCAGGCCGTCCAGGAGGAGCGCACCTCCGTGGCCCGCGACGTCCACGACTTCGTCGGGCGGGAGCTGACCCTGCTGACCGTACGCTCCGAGGTGCTGTCGGTACGGGCGCGCCGGACGGCGTACGCCAAGGACTTCGAGGAGCTGGCCGACACCGCGCGCCGGGCCCACCTGGTGCTCAACGAGATCATCGTGCAGCGCGGGGAGCGGGCCGCGACCCCGGGCGTCGACGGGCTGCCGGCCCTCGCCGAGGAGAGCGGGCGCGCCGGGTCACCCGTACGGCTCGTCCTGGACCCGGACGCGCACGCGCTGTCGCCGCTGCGCCAGGCGGCGGTCTACCGGGTGGTCCAGGAGTGCCTGACCAACGCCGCCAAGCACGCGCGCGGGGAGACCATCGAGGTCTCGGTCGCGGCGGACGGCCCGCAGGTGCGGATAGCCGTGAGCAACGGGCTGCCAGACCGGACCCCCGGCCGCGCCCCGGTCTCGGCGGGCTCGGGCACGGCGAGCATGGCGGAGCGGGTCCGGAGCCTGGGCGGCACCCTGACCGCCACCCGCACGGACGGGTCGTACCTCGTGGTCGCGACCCTGCCGCACGGCTGAGGGCCGTACGGGTCAGGCACGCAGCACCCCGGAGGCGAACCGGGCCCCTTCCAGGGTGTCCAGGTCCTCGACGCACTTGCCGGAGCCCAGGGCCACGCAGTCCAGCGGGTTGTCCGCGACGAACACGGGGATGCCGGTCGCGGAGGCCATCCGCAGGTCCAGGCCCGGCAGCAGCGCGCCGCCGCCCGTCAGGACGATGCCGTGCTCCATCACGTCGCCCGACAGCTCCGGCGGGCACTCCTCCAGGGTGGCGCGGACGGCCGCGATGATCGCCTCGACGGGCTCGTCGAGCGCCGCCCGTACGTCGGTGGCGGTCAGCTGGAGGGTCTTGGGCATGCCGCCGACCCTCTCGCGGCCGCGCACGGTGAAGGTCCGGGTCTCCAGCTCGGGCCGGTCGGGCACGGGCCACGCCGATCCGATGGCCACCTTGACGTCCTCGGCGGTGCGCTCGCCGATGAGCAGCGCGTGCTCCTTGCGGACGTGGTCGATGACCGCCGCGTCGAGCCGGTCGCCGCCGACCCGGAGCGAGCGCGAGGTGACGATGCCACCCAGTGAGATGACGGCGACCTCGGAGGTGCCGCCGCCGATGTCCACCACCATCGAGCCGCGCGCCTCGGCCACCGGCAGCCCGGCGCCGATCGCCGCGGCCATCGGCTCCTCGATCAGGTGCACGGTCTTGGCTCCGGCCCGGGTCGAGGCGTGGACGATGGCCCGCCGCTCGACCGGAGTGACGCCGGAGGGCACGCAGATCACCATCCGCGTGCGGGTCCGCCGGCCGGGGACCGCCTTGCGGACGAAGTGCCGGATCATCTCCTCGGCGGCCTCGTAGTCGCAGATCACGCCGTCCTTGAGGGGGCGGATCGCGGTGATGGAGCCGGGAGTGCGGCCGATGGTCTCCTTGGCCTCCGCGCCGACCGCCAGCGCGGTGGTCGTACCGGCCCTGACGGCGACGACGGAGGGCTCGTTGAGGACGATTCCGTGCCCCCGGGCGTAGACGAGGGTGTTGGCGGTCCCCAGGTCGATTCCTATGTCGCGGCTGGAAGCTGTCTTGTCGGGCCCCGTCTTTTCACTGCGCGCCTGCGGCATTTGTTCCCCAATCTCCTGCTCGCAAGGCTTGCATAACGATCTGGTCGCCCCGCACGCCGAAGGTCCCGAAACGACCGGGTCGAAGGTCCCGCTGGCCACCGTCCGTAGACTGGGCCCGTGAGTGAGCAGCAGCCCGAGAACCACGGCCCCGACGATCTTGACCACCTCCCCGACGAGTTCGACCGGATGGTGGCGGAAGAGTCCGACCGCGATCCCGACCTGGCGGTGATCGAGGCCGGGAGCCGCACCCTGCGCGCCCAGGCCGGACCGCCGCAGGGGGACCCGGTACCCGCCCACCCCACCGACCCGGAGATCGCGAAGGCGCTCCAGGAGGTGGAGCAGGAGCTCGCCACCCGCTGGGGCGAAACCAAGCTGGAGCCGTCCGTGACGCGCATCGCGGCGCTGATGGACCTGCTGGGCGAGCCGCAGCGCGCGTACCCCTCGATCCACGTGACCGGCACCAACGGCAAGACCAGCACGGCCCGCATGATCGAGTGCCTGCTGAACGCCTTCGAGCTGCGCACCGGCCGCTACACCAGCCCGCACGTCCAGTCGGTCACCGAGCGGATCAGCCTCGACGGGGCGCCGATCACCGCCGAGCGGTTCGTGGAGACGTACCACGACATCAAGCCGTACGTGGAGATGACCGACGCCGCGCAGGAGTACCGGCTGTCGTTCTTCGAGGTGCTCACCGGGATGGCGTACGCGGCCTTCGCGGACGCGCCGGTCGACGCGGCCGTCGTCGAGGTCGGCATGGGCGGCACCTGGGACGCGACCAACGTCATCGACGGTTCGGTCGCGGTGGTCACCCCGATCAGCCTGGACCACACCGACCGGCTCGGCTCCACCCCCGGCGAGATCGCCCAGGAGAAGGGCGGCGTCATCAAGCAGGGCGCCACCGTCATCCTGGCGCAGCAGCCGGTGGACGCGGCGCAGGTGCTGCTGAAGAAGGCCGTCGAGGTCGACGCGACGGTGGCCCGCGAGGGCATGGAGTTCGGCGTCGTCTCGCGCGAGGTCGCGGTCGGCGGGCAGCAGCTGACGCTGCGCGGCGTGGGCGGCGAGTACGACGGGATCTTCCTGCCGATGTACGGCGCCCACATGGCGCACAACGCGGCGGTGGCGCTGGCCGCGGTCGAGGCCTTCTTCGGCGTCGGCCAGGAGCACGCGCGGGTGCTGGACGTGGACACCGTACGGAAGGCCTTCGCCTCGGTGACGTCGCCGGGCCGGATGGAGGTCGTGCGGCGCAGCCCGACGGTGGTCCTCGACGCGGCGCACAACCCGGCGGGCGCGGCGGCCACCGCGGAGGCGGTCACCGAGTCGTTCGGCTTCAGCCGGCTGGTCGGGGTCGTGGCCGCGAGCGAGGGCAAGGACGTCCGCGGGGTGCTGGAGGCCTTCGAGCCGATCTTCGCGGAGGTGGTGGTGACGGAGAACTCCAGTCACCGGGCCATGGGGGCGGACGAGCTGGCGGGCGTCGCGGTCGAGGTCTTCGGCGCGGACCGGGTGCAGGTCGAGCCGCGGCTCGATGACGCCCTGGAGGCGGCGATCACCCTGGCGGAGGAAGAGGCCGAGTACGGAGGGGCCGGGGTCCTGGTGACCGGTTCCGTGATCACGGTGGGCGAGGCCCGCCTGCTGCTGAAGAGGGGCTGAGGATGCGCACGCTGTGTGCGAGCACGCTGATCGGCGAGTTCTTCGTGATCGGGTTCGCGGGCTTGGTGGCCATGAAGAACCCGGACCTGACCCAGACGGAGGTCTGGACGGTCTGCGGCGTCACGATGCTGCTGTCGGTGCTGCTCTGCGGGATGCTCTCGCGGCCCGGGGCGGTGCAGCTGGGCTGGGCGCTGCAGATCGGGCTGATCGCGAGCGGGTTCGTCGTCCCGACGATGTTCTTCCTCGGCGCCGTGTTCGCCGGCCTGTGGTGGTGCTCGGTGCACTACGGGCGCAGGATCGACGCGATCAAGGCCCGCTGGGCGACCGCGCAGGAGTCGCCCGCGGCGCCTGACGCTGCGTGACGGTTCACCGTATCGGCCCTGTAGATTCGTCCCACCGCACCCGTATGCCGCAAGGAGCCGCACCATGACCCAGCGCACCCTCGTCCTGCTCAAGCCCGACGCCGTCCGGCGCGGCCTGATCGGCGAGATCATCGGCCGCATCGAGCGGAAGGCCGGCTGGACCGTTCCCGCGCTGGAGCTGCGCACGCTGGACCAGGAGACCCTGGAGGCGCACTACGGCGAGCACAAGGGCAAGCCGTTCTACGAGCCCCTCATGGGCTTCATGTCGAGCGGTCCCGTCGTCGCCCTGGTGGTGGAAGGGGAACGCGTGATCGAGGGTGTCCGCCAGCTGGCCGGACCCACCGACCCGATCGCCGCGGCGCCCGGCTCCATCCGGGGCGACTTCGGCACCGTCACCCGCGAGAACCTGATCCACGCGTCCGACTCCGAGGAGTCCGCCGCACGTGAGCTGAAGCTGTTCTTCCCCGCTCTGTGAGCACTCCCTCACTGACGTGACATCAGCCAAATAGCGCTCATGACCTGGGGCGACCGAAGTAATTTCGGTCGCCCTCCGGTATATCCGGCGGCGACCGGGAACGACTGGGCAGAACACGACGTCACCACTAAGGGGGCGGGTATCCGCTCCGGATGGATTGCCGGAGTCCCGTCGCGCGGTGTCCGTACTCCCGGCACTACGATGGGGCCTCCACCCACACACCCACCTCGCCGACCTGACAGCAGCCGCTATCAACTGGAAGGCCAGACGCTCCTCATGGGGAACAAGGGGAACTACATGTCGTTCATCGGCCGTGACATGGCGATCGACCTCGGGACCGCCAACACGCTGGTGTACGTGCGGGGCCGGGGGATCGTCCTGAACGAGCCGTCCGTGGTCGCCATCAACACGAACACCGGCGGCATCCTGGCGGTCGGCACCGAAGCGAAGAAGATGATCGGGCGCACGCCCGGCAACATCGTCGCCGTGCGGCCCCTCAAGGACGGCGTGATCGCCGACTTCGAGATCACCGAGCGAATGCTCCGGTACTTCATCCTCAAGATCCACAAGCGCCGCTATCTGGCCCGTCCGCGCGTCGTGGTCTGCGTGCCCTCCGGCATCACGGGAGTGGAGCGACGTGCCGTCATCGAGGCGTCCACGCAGGCCGGCGCCCGCCAGGTGCACATCATCGAAGAGCCCATGGCCGCCGCCATCGGCGCGGGCCTGCCCGTCCACGAGGCCACCGGCAACATGGTCGTGGACATCGGCGGCGGCACCACCGAGGTCGCCGTCATCTCCCTCGGCGGAATCGTCACGGCGCAGTCCATCCGGGTGGCCGGCGACGAGCTCGACAACGCGATCATCCAGCACATCAAGAAGGAGTACTCGCTCCTCCTCGGTGAGCGCACGGCCGAACAGATCAAGATCACCATCGGTTCGGCGTACGACCTCGACAAGGACGAGCACACCGAGATCCGGGGCCGCGACCTCGTCTCGGGCCTGCCCAAGACCGTGGTCATCTCGGCCGCGGAGGTCCGCAAGGCCATCGAGGAACCCGTCAACGCCATCGTCGACGCGGTCAAGACGACGCTCGACAAGTGCCCCCCGGAGCTCTCCGGCGACATCATGGACCGCGGCATCGTCCTCACCGGAGGCGGCGCCCTGCTGCGCGGCCTCGACGAGCGGCTGCGCCGCGAGACGGGCATGCCGATCCACATCGCCGAGGATCCGCTCGACTCCGTCGCGCTCGGCTCCGGCAAGTGCGTCGAGGAGTTCGAGGCGCTCCAGCAGGTCCTGGACGCCCAGCCCCGCCGTTGATGCGGCCCCCGGGGCCGGGGACCGCGCGGAACACAGGAATCCGCCGTACGGGTGCTGCCGAGCCCGTGCGGCGGATCGTTGATATACAGGCAAAAGACCTGTGCGAGCCCCGGCTCCAACGGAGCGGAGCCACCGCCCCGATGACAGCACCGGCTCCACAGGAGCGGCTCCGCGCCGCTCGCACATCTCTACGAGGAAGGCACGCCGCCGCACGTGAGGGACACACGAGAAAGCCGGCTGCTCCTGGTGCTTCTGATCGCCATCGCGTTCGCATTGATCACGGTGGACATCAGAGCGGGCGAGGAGTCTCCGGTCGACGGTGCCCGGCAAGCCGCCGCAACGGTCTTCGGCCCGGTCGAGAAGGGCGTGTCGACCGCCGTCGACCCGGTCGCCAACGCCATAGGGGCGGTACGGGACTCCAGTGAGCGCCACAACCGCATCGCCGTCCTGGAGCGCGAGAACGCCCGTCTGAAGGCCACGCTGGGCAGCGAGGACCAGAACCGCAGCCGGATCCGCGAGCTCGACGAGATGCTCAAGCGGGCCGGCGCCGGACAGTACGGAATCAAGGGCGCCGAGGTCATCGCCATAGGAGCGGCCCAGGGCTTCTCCTGGACCGTCACCATCGACGCCGGCAGCAAGGACGGCATCGAGCGCGACATGACCGTCCTCAACGGGGACGGACTCGTCGGCCGGGTCTCCACCGTGGGCCCCGACACGGCCACCGTCGTCCTCGCCAACGACCCCGACTTCACCGTCGGCACCCGGCTGGAGAAGACCGGCGAACTCGGCTTCGCCACCGGCCAGGGCGACCGCGCGATGTCCGTCCAGATGCTCAACGGCAAAGCCAAGATCAACCCCGGCGACCGCCTCGTGACCTTCGGCTCGCGCGGCAACAAGCCCTTCGTGCCCGGCGTGCCGATCGGCGAGGTGGTCAAGGTCGATCCCTCGCGCGGCGACCTCACCCGCACCGTATGGGTGAAGCCGGCCGTCGCGTTCTCGCGGCTGGACATCGTCGGCGTCGTCGTCATGCCGCCGCGCGAGGACCCGCGCGACGCCGTCCTGCCCCCCAAGCCCGAGGCCCCCAAGCCCACCCCGACCGTCACCGTGACGGTCACCCCGTCCGCGTCGGCCGGTGTGGCCGGCAAGCCGGCCGACGAGTAGGAGCAGACCGCCCATGCGCTTCAACCGGATCCTGCTCTCGGCCACCCTCGTGGTGGTCGCCCTCGTCGTCCAGGTCACCGTCCTGGGCCGGCTCCAACTGCCCGGCGCCGTACCCGACCTGGTCCTGCTCACGGTCGTCGCCCTCGCACTCGTGTACGGGCACGTCACCGGCGCCCTCATCGGCTTCGCCGCCGGCCTCCTCACCGACCTGGCCCCGCCCGCCGACCACGCCGCCGGGCGGTACGCGCTCGTGCTCTGCCTCATCGGCTACGTGGCGGGCCTGGTCCGCCCCGACAGCGGGCGGTTCCGCTCCGCCTGGGGCCCGATGCTGACGGTGGTCGGCGCCGCGGTCGCCTCCACCCTGCTCTACGCGGGAGTGGGCGCCCTCGTGGGCGACACCGCCGCCCGCCACGTGGGCCTGACCGGCCTGCTGTTCACCGCCACCCTGTACGACCTGCTCCTCGCGCCCTTCACCGTGCCGTTCATCATGGCGCTGGCCCGGCGGGCCGAGAGCGACCCGATGGCCGTCGAGGCCGGAGGCGGTCCGGCCCAGCGCAAGGACGTCTCCTCCGGCTGGCTGGCCGGCGGCACCGGCCTGCGCATCGGCAGCCAGCGCGGCGGCCTGCGCATGAAGTCCGCGCGCGGACGCGCCAACCGGGCCGGCCGCATAAAGGGCGTCAAGGTCGTGAAGAGCGTCAAGAAACTGTGACGAGGGAGCAGCGGTGACCAACTCTCCGGAAACCGGCCGCACCTCCCGGGTGCGCATCAGGCTTGTCATGATCCAGGTACTCGTCCTCTCGATGTTCCTCACCCTCGCCGGGCGCCTGTGGTACCTCCAGGTACGCAACGGGCAGGAGTACTACGACGAGGCCAAGAGCAACCACGTCCAGCAAGTCGTCCAGCCGGCCGTGCGCGGCTCGATCCTCGACGCCCGCGGGGTCGCGCTCGCCGACAACGAGACCCGCCTCGTCGTGTCCGCCAGCCGTACCGCCCTGATGAAGATGCCGGACAAGGGCAAGGGCGTCATGACCCGCCTCGCCGGCGTCCTGGACATGAGCCCCCGAGAGGTCATGGACAAGGTCCGGCTCTGCGACTCCCGGACCCCCGCGCCCTGCTGGAACGGCTCCCCGTACCAGCCGATCCCGGTCACGCTCGAAGCCACCACGCAGCAGGCGCTGCAGCTCCGCGAACGCCCCGAGGAGTTCCCCGGCATCACCGCGGAACCCACTGCCGTCCGCCGCTACCCGGCGCCCGGCGGGACCCGGACCGCGCAGGTGCTCGGCTACCTCTCCCCGGTCACCGACGACGAGATCCAGAAGGCCAAGGACACCGACTCGCCGCACCTGCGCTCCGATCAGGTGGGCCGCTCCGGAATCGAACGCACCTATGACAAGGAGCTGCGCGGAAAGGCGCAGGTCACCTCGTACGAGGTCGACAACCTCGGCCGGGTCATGGGCCAGACCAAGTCCGACCCGGGCGTGGCCGGGTCCACCCTCGTCACCAGCATCGACTCCCGGGTCCAGGCCGTCGCCGAGTACGAGCTCCACCAGGCGATGAAGACGGTCCGCAACGAGACCGACAAGATCACGGGCCGCAAGTACGAGGCCGACTCGGGCGCCGTCGTCGTCATGGAGGTCAAGACCGGCCGGGTCGTCGCGATGGCCTCCCAGCCCGACTACGACCCCAACGCCTGGGTCGGCGGCATCTCGGCTGCGGACTACGCCAGGCTCACCAGCCAGAAGTCCAACTACCCGCTGCTCAACCGGGCCATCCAGGGCCAGGCCCCCGCAGGCTCCATCTTCAAGGTGGTGTCGGCCAGCGCGGCCGTGCGGGCCGGCTACGCCTTCGGCGACAAGTACAACTGCAGCAGCTCGTACAGCCTCGGAGGTCGGAGCTTCGCGAACTTCGAGTCCAAGGGCCACGGCCCCATCACCCTCGGCGACGCCCTCAAGTTCTCCTGCAACACGGTCTTCTACGCCCTCGGGCACAAGGAGTGGCAGCGCGACGGCGGCCTCCAGCCCAAGAAGGACGCCCACGACTGGTTCTACCGGACCGCCCGGGAATTCGGGCTCGGCTCCGAGACGCAGGTCGATCTGCCGAACGAGGTCACCGGCCGCATCCCCGACCGCCGCTGGAAGAAGAACTTCTGGGCGGCCAACAAGAACTCCTGGTGCAAGCAGGGCAAGAAGGGCGGCACCTACGTCGAACAGATCGCCTACGAGAGCTGCCTCGAAGGCAATCAGCTCAAGGCGTTCGACAGCATCAACTTCGCCATCGGCCAGGGCGACGTCCTCGTCACCCCCATCCAGATGGCCACCGCCTACTCGGCCATCGGCAACGGGGGCACCCTCTACAACCCCACCGTGGGCAAGGCAGTGATCAGCGCCGACGGCAAGCGCGTCGAGATGATCAAACCCCAGGCCCACGGCAGGCTGCCGATCGACACCCGGACCATCGGCGACCTCGACAAGGGCCTGCGCTCCGTCGTCGAGCCCGGCGGCACCGCCGCCTGGCGGTTCGGCGGCTGGCCGCTGGACAAGATCCCGATGCGGGCCAAGACCGGCACCGCCCAGGTCTACGGCAAGCAGACCACCTCGTGGCTGGCGACGTACACCGACGACTTCGCGATCGTCATGACCATCTCCCAGGCCGGTACCGGTTCCGGAGCCTCGGGCCCCGCCGTCCGCAGCATCTACAACGCCATCTACGGCCTCGACATGGAGGGCAAGCAGGACCCGAAGCAGGCCCTGCTGCTCAAGCCGGAGGCGAAACTGCCCCGGATCCTGCCCGACGGATCCATCGAGGCCCCCGACATCAAGCCGTACGTGCCGCCGTCCCCGGAGGATGTCGCGCCGCCCGCACTCGCCGGACCACCCCCCGCACGGCAGGACTGAAGGACATGCAGACCGCCAACAAGTTCTCCGTCTCCCGGTACGCGCCCGAGCAGCGCGGGGCGGTGGCCAGGCTCACCGCCCGCGACTCGGTCGTGCGCCGGCTCGACTGGCCGATACTCCTGTCCGCCCTCGCGCTGTCCCTCATCGGCGCCCTGCTGGTGTGGTCGGCGACCCGCAACCGGACCCAGCTCAACCAGGGCGACCCGTACTACTTCCTCTTCCGGCACGCGCTGAACACCGGCATCGGCCTCGTCCTGATGATCGGCACCGTCTGGCTCGGCCACCGCACCCTGCGCGGCGCGGTGCCCGCGCTGTACGGGCTCTCGCTGGTGCTGATCCTCGCCGTCCTCACCCCGCTCGGCGCCACCATCAACGGCGCCCACGCGTGGATCGTGATCGGCGGCGGATTCTCCCTCCAGCCCTCCGAGTTCGTGAAGATCACGATCATCCTGGTCATGGCGATGCTGCTGGCCACCCGGGTGGACGCGGGAGACCTCGCCCACCCCGACCACCGCACGGTCGTCAAGGCCCTGTGCCTGGCGGCAGCCCCCATGGGCATCGTCATGCTGATGCCCGACCTCGGCTCCGTCATGGTCATGGTCGTCATCGTGCTCGGCGTGCTGCTGGCCTCCGGGGCCTCCAACCGGTGGGTCCTCGGCCTGCTCGGCTCCGGCGTCGGCGGCGCCGTCCTGATCTGGCAGCTCGGCGTCCTCGACGAGTACCAGATCAACCGCTTCGCCGCCTTCGCCAACCCCGAGCTGGACCCGGCGGGCGTCGGCTACAACACCAACCAGGCCCGCATCGCGATCGGCTCGGGCGGCCTGACCGGCTCGGGGCTCTTCAAGGGCTCGCAGACCACCGGCCAGTTCGTGCCGGAGCAGCAGACCGACTTCGTCTTCACGGTGGCGGGGGAGGAGCTCGGCTTCATCGGGGCCGGGCTCATCCTCGTCCTGCTCGGCGTCATCCTGTGGCGCGCGTGCATGATCGCCCGCGAGACCACCGAGCTGTACGGGACCATCGTGTGCGCCGGCATCATCGCCTGGTTCGCGTTCCAGTCCTTCGAGAACATCGGAATGACCCTCGGGATCATGCCGGTGGCCGGGCTTCCGCTGCCCTTCGTCTCGTACGGAGGGTCCTCGATGTTCGCCGTCTGGGTGGCGGTCGGGCTGTTGCAGTCGATCAAGGTGCAGCGGCCGTTGTCGGCCTAATGCCCCGTTCACCCTGGAGCCGTGTCCCGTTCAGGACTAAATTCGGTTTATGGCGGACACGAAGCGCGAGATCGAGCGGAAATTCGAGTTCATGCGGACCGGGAAGAAGGGCTCCGGGCCGGCCCGGCGCGAGGTGCCGGACCTGACGGGCACGGCCGGCATCACGGCCGTGACCGACCAGGGCACCGTCGAACTCGACGCCGTCTACTACGACACCCCCGACCGGCGGCTCGCCGCCGACGGTCTCACCCTGCGCCGCAGAACCGGTGGCGCGGACGCCGGCTGGCACCTCAAACTGCCCGTCTCCCCGGGGGTCCGCGACGAGATCGGGGCCCCGCTCGGCGACGCCCTCCCCGCCTCCCTCGCCGCACTGGTGCGCTCCCGGGTCCGGGGCGCCGGCCTGGCCCCGCAGGTCAGGCTGGTCTCCTCGCGCCGGGTCAGCCACCTCCTCGACGCCGACGGCGCCCTCCTCGCCGAACTGGCCACCGACGCGGTCCGCGCCGAGCGGGGCGACGCCGCCGCGGCCTGGACCGAGGTCGAGGTCGAACTCGCCGACGGAGTGGACCCCGCGCTGCTCGACGCGGTCGAGAAGACCTTCCGCAAGGCCGGGCTCAAGGTCTCCGACGCCCCCTCGAAACTCGCCCGCGCCCTCGCCGAGACGGGCGCCGAGCCCCCCGCCCGGCCCGGCGGCGGCCCCGACGGCACGGCGGGCGCCCACGTGCTCGCGTACCTGCGCGCGCAGCGCGACACCCTCGTCGCCCAGGACCCGGCCGTCCGCCGGAACCTGCCGGACTCCGTCCACCAGATGCGGGTCGCCACGCGCCGGCTGCGCAGCGCCTTCAAGACCTACCGCAAGGTGCTCGACCGCGACGCCACCGACCCGGTCGGCGAGGAGCTGCGCTGGCTGGCCGCCGAACTCGGCGTCGACCGTGACCAGGAGGTCCTCCTGGAGCGGATCCAGACTCGCCTGGGCGAGCTGACGCGCACCCTGGTCACCGGCCCGGTCCGCAGCCGCCTGCGCGTGTGGAACGCCACCCGCCGCGCCGGATCCCGGCGCCGGGCCCTGGCCGTGCTCGACGGCAAGAGGTACGTCGCCCTGCTCGACGCCCTCGACGTACTGCTGGACGACCCGCCGCTGCGCGACGCCGCCGCCCGGCCCGCGCGCGAGGTGCTGCCCGCGGCCGTGCTCCGCGACTTCGAGCGCCTCGCCGGACGGGTCGGGGACGCGCTGGCCATGGAGCAGGGCCACGACCGCGACCTGGCCCTGCACGACGCCCGCAAGGCGGCGAAGCGCGCCCGCTACGCGGCCGAGGCGGCCGTCCCCGCACTCGGGAAACCGGCGAAGCGGCTCGCCGAGGCGGTGAAGTCGGTCCAGTCCCTGCTCGGCGACCACCAGGACGGCGTGGTGGCCCGCGAAGCCCTGCGCGGCCTCGCCGCCCAGGCGCAGGGAGCCGGGGAACCGGGCTTCACCTGGGGCGTCCTGTACGGCCGCGAGGAGGCCCTGGCCGACCTCCGCGAACGCGAACTCCCCGACGTCTGGGCGGAGGCGGCCGACCCGGCGCTGTGGGCCGCCCTCGGATGATCATGCGGGAGGGGGCGGCTGTGCCCCGGGGTACGCTTGAGAGTCGCCCCCTGCCCGCTTCACGAAAGTCGCGTGATGACCGAGTCGGTCTTCCCTCAGCTCGAGGCCCTGCTTCCGCACGTCCAGAAGCCGATCCAGTACGTCGGCGGAGAGCTGAACTCCACCGTCAAGGACTGGGATGCCTGTGACGTCCGCTGGGCGCTCATGTACCCGGACGCGTACGAGGTCGGGCTGCCCAACCAGGGCGTCATGATCCTGTACGAGGTGTTGAACGAGCGCGAGGGCGTCCTCGCCGAGCGCACGTACAGCGTGTGGCCGGACCTCGAAGAGCTGATGCGCGAGCACAAGGTGCCGCAGTTCACCGTCGACTCGCACCGCCCCGTGTCGGCGTTCGACGTCTTCGGGCTCTCCTTCTCCACCGAGCTCGGCTACACCAACATGCTCACGGCGCTGGACCTCGCGGGCATCCCGCTGGAGGCCCGCAACCGCACCGTCGACCACCCGATCGTCCTCGCGGGCGGCCACGCGGCCTTCAACCCCGAGCCGATCGCGGAGTTCATCGACTGCGCGGTCATCGGCGACGGCGAACAGGCCGTCCTCGACATGACCGAGATCATCCGCGCCTGGAAGGCCGAGGGCCGCCCGGGCGGCCGCGAGGAAGTCCTGCTGCGCCTCGCGAAGACCGGCGGCGTGTACGTCCCGGGCTTCTACGACGTCGAGTACCTGCCCGACGGCCGCATCGGCCGCGTCGTCCCGAACCGCTCCGGCGTGCCGTGGCGCGTGTCCAAGCACACCGTCATGGACCTCGACGAGTGGCCGTACCCGAAGCAGCCGCTGGTCCCTCTCGCCGAGACCGTCCACGAGCGGATGTCGGTGGAGATCTTCCGCGGCTGCACCCGCGGCTGCCGTTTCTGCCAGGCCGGCATGATCACGCGCCCCGTGCGGGAGCGAAGCATCACCGGCATCGGCGAAATGGTCGAGAAGGGGCTGAAGGCGACCGGCTTCGAGGAGGTCGGCCTGCTGTCGCTGTCCTCCGCGGACCACACCGAGATCGCCGACATCGCCAAGGGCCTCGCGGACCGCTACACCGACGACAAGGTGGGCCTGTCCCTCCCGTCGACCCGCGTGGACGCCTTCAACGTGGACCTGGCCAACGAGCTCACCCGCAACGGGCGCCGCTCGGGCCTGACCTTCGCCCCCGAGGGCGGCTCCGAGCGCATGCGCAAGGTCATCAACAAGATGGTCTCGGAAGAGGACCTGATCCGGACCGTCTCCACGGCGTACGGCAACGGCTGGCGCCAGGTGAAGCTGTACTTCATGGTCGGCCTGCCGACCGAGACCGACGAGGACGTGCTCCAGATCGGCGACATGGCGGTCAACGTCATCGCCAAGGGCCGCGAGGTCTCCGGCCAGAACGACATCCGCTGCACGGTGTCGATCGGCGGGTTCGTGCCGAAGCCGCACACCCCGTTCCAGTGGGCTCCGCAGCTGTCGGCGGAGGAGACGGACGCCCGTCTGGGCAAGCTCCGGGACAAGCTCCGCGGGGACAAGAAGTACGGCCGTTCCATCGGCTTCCGCTACCACGACGGCAAGCCGGGCGTCGTCGAGGGCCTGCTCTCGCGCGGCGACCGCCGCGTCGGCGACGTCATCCGCGCCGTGTACGAGTCGGGCGGCCGATTCGACGGCTGGCGCGAGCACTTCAGCTACGACCGCTGGATGGAGGCGGCCGAGAAGGCGCTGCCCGCGTACGGCGTGGACGTCGCCTGGTACACGACCCGCGAGCGCACGTACGAGGAGGTCCTGCCCTGGGACCACCTGGACTCCGGTCTCGACAAGGACTGGCTCTGGGAGGACTGGCAGGACGCCCTCGACGAGACCGAGGTCGAGGACTGCCGCTGGACCCCGTGCTTCGACTGCGGCGTCTGCCCGCAGCTCGACCTCGACATCCAGATCGGCCCCACCGGCAAGAAGCTGCTGCCGCTCACGGTCGTGAAGTAGCCGGTCGTGAAGCAGCCGGTCGCGAAGTGACCCGCACCGCGGCCACCGCGTAACGCCCGCGCATCGAGGGGCCCCCACCCGCAACGGTGGGGGCCTCCCGTACGTGCTCACGCCGATCGGACACGTCCTCCTCGCCGCCTGGCGGCTGGCCGGGCGCGTCAGCCGGGCCGCCGGGCGCGGACTGCTCCTGCTGTGGCGCGGGCTCGTCGCCCGGCCCGTGGCGTGGGCCTACCGGCAGGTCGCCACTCCCGCCGGGCATGTCGCGCGAGAGGTGTGGCGCACCGCACGCGCCGCGGTGCGGGCGACGCGGGCGGGCGTACGGCAGGCGCTCTTCGGTACCCCTTCCCGGGAACCGGTGAGGTCACGGGCGCGTACTCTAAGTAGTACGAAGGCCTCAGGCAACACGCCCGCTCCCGTGATCTCCCTCCCTGAACGGCAGGGGTGAGCCGGAGGCGGGGCGTGGCCGGCGGGCCTCACAGACCTCAGGGCGACGCGCCGGTCGCGGAGCCCCGCACAAGGAGAAGAACCACTGGGCAAGCGACAGCCCGAAGGCCCGCCACCCGCACCGGTGGTGCAGCGCATCCGACTGCGCTACACCAAGCGCGGCCGCCTCCGGTTCACCAGCCACCGCGACTTCCAGCGGGCGTTCGAGCGGGCCCTGCGCCGTGCCGAGGTGCCCATGGCGTACTCGGCGGGCTTCACCCCGCACCCCCGCGTCTCGTACGCCAATGCCGCCCCGACCGGGACAGGCAGCGAGGCCGAGTACCTGGAGATCGCCCTCGCGGCGCAGCGCGATCCCGAGAAGCTGCGCCAACTGCTCGACGAGTCGATGCCGACCGGCCTCGACATCATCGACGCCGTGGAGGCCCGCACCCCGGGCCTCGCCGACCGCCTCACCGCCTCCGTCTGGGAGCTGCGCCTGGACGGCGTGGACCCGGCCGAGGCCGAACGCGCCGTGGCGGCCTTCCTCGCCGCCGAGACGGTGGAGGTCCAGCGCCGGACCAAGAACGGCATGCGGACCTTCGACACACGCGGCGCGGTGGTCAGTCTGGAAGCGCTTCCCGCCCAGGTTGATAGGCCTCTGGACAATGCCTGTGCGATACTGCGGCTGGTTGTTCGGCATCTGACACCTGCCGTGCGACCCGACGACGTCCTGTCCGGTCTCCGAGCTGTGGCCGACCTGGCGCCGCCGGTCCCCTCAGCGGTGACCAGGCTGGCGCAGGGGCTCTTCGACGAGGAGTCCGGCACGGTGACCGACCCGCTCGCGCCCGACCGCGAGGCCGATACGGCCGCCCCACAAACGGCCGCCGTAGTGGCCGACGCGAAGGCGCCGGAAGGTCCCGCCGCGTAGGGATCGTCGTCGTCGCGCAGCCCTGGTACTCGGGAGCCACCTGGGTCGGGCAGCGCATTGACCTGAAGACTTCCGCCAGGCCGTACGCACACACACGTACGGAACCGGCGGCCATGGACTACAGCTCCCGTGTGGCGAACGCGCCCCGGAGGCCGGTTCCGCGCTCATTACGCGGATCCGAGCCGGACCGGATGTCAGCCGCGGCGCCCGGGAGCGTGACGGGAGAACCGCCCGCAATGCTCAACAACGAAAACGACACCACCACCCCCGGTAACGCCGACAGCGGCAGCCCCAGCGACAACCTGCCCCCGCGCAGGCGTCGCCGCGCCGCCTCCCGGCCGGCGGGCCCGCCCGGCGCGACCGCCGCCGAGACCACCCCGGTGGCCGAGGCCGCTCCGGCCGCCCCCGAGGCGGAGGCTGCTCCGGCCGCCGCCGCTCCCCGTGCCCGCCGCCGTGCCACGCGCGCCGTGTCCGCCCCCGAGGCTCCGGCCGCTGCCGCTGCCGCTGCCGCTGCCGCTGCCGTCGCCGCTCCGGCCGAGGCCGCTGCGGCCCCGGCCGCCGAGGCCCCCGCCGCGCCCGAGGCGGAGGCCGCTCCGGCGACCGCTCCCCGTGCCCGTCGCCGTGCCACGCGTGCCGTGACCGCGCCGGAGGCTCCGGCCGCTGCTGTCGCCGCTCCGGTGGAGGCCGCCGCGCCCGCGCCGGTGGTCGAGGAGGAGGCTCCGGCCGCCGCCGCTCCCCGTGCCCGTCGCCGTGCCACGCGTGCCGTGACCGCCCCCGAGGCTCCGGCCGCTGCCGTCACCGCTCCGATGGAGGCCGCTGCGCCCGAGGCCGCTGCGCCCGCGCCGGTCGCCGAAGCCCCCGACGAGGTCGCCGCCGAGGAGTCCGCCGCCCCGGCGCCGCGGACCCGCCGCCGTGCCACCCGCGCCGTCGCCGCGCCGGCCGCCGCCGTGCAGCCCGCCGCGGACGAGGCCCCCGCCGTCGCGGAGGAGGCCCCGAAGGCCGCCGCCCGCGCCGTCACCGTCGCCGACGCCGTGGACTCCCCGAAGCGCGGCGGCCGCCGCCGCGCCACCCGGTCCACCACCGCCCCGGCCACCACCGCCCCGGCCACCACCGCCCCCGCCGCCGCCGCGCAGCCCGCCGCCGCCGCGCAGCCCGCCGCCGCCGAGGCCGAGGCGCCCGCCACCCCGGCCCGCTCGCGCCGCGCCACGCGTCCCGCCGTGGCCGTCTTCCAGGCCCCGGTCTTCGCCGAGCCGATGTTCCAGACCCCCGAGACGGCCGCCATGGCGGCCGCGGCCGCCCGCGCCGCCGACCCGGCCGACGAGGTCGAGGAGGAGGACGAGCTCACCGAGGCCGCCGCCCCGGCAGAGGTCGTCGAGACCCCCGCCCCGCAGCCCGCCGGCCGTCGCCGTCGCCGCGGGCGCGGTGCCGCCGAGGCCGCCCCGGTCGCCGAGAGCGGCCCGGTCTCCCTGCCCGAGGTGCTCGCCCAGGAGGAGCCGGAGGCCGAGACCGCCGAGCTCGACGAGGACACCACCGAGTTCGACGACGGAGACGACTCGGGCGAGCGCCCGTCGCGCCGCCGCCGCCGCGGTGGCCGTCGCCGCCGTCGCGGTGAGTCCGCCGACCTCGACGAGTCCGCCGAGGACGACGCCGAGGCACCGGCCGCCGAGCAGGAGTCCGAGGAGCAGGAGGACGACGAGGACGACGACACCGGCGCGCTCGGCTCCAGCTCCAGCCGTCGTCGCCGTCGCCGTCGCCGCCGCAGCGGTGACTCCGCCGCCGACGCCGCCGAGGGCGGCGAGGACGACGGCGTACGCACCGTCGTCAAGGTCCGCGAGCCGCGCCCGGCCCGCGAGCGCGCGGAGTCCGCGTCCACCTCCACCTCCTCCGACGAGGTCCAGTCCATCAAGGGCTCGACCCGCCTGGAGGCGAAGAAGCAGCGCCGCCGCGAGGGCCGCGAGCAGGGCCGCCGCCGCGTCCCGATCATCACGGAGGCCGAGTTCCTGGCCCGCCGTGAGGCCGTCGAGCGCGTGATGGTCGTCCGCCAGGCCGGCGAGCGCACCCAGATCGGCGTCCTCGAGGACAACGTGCTCGTCGAGCACTACGTCAACAAGGAAGAAGCCACCTCGTACGTCGGCAACGTCTACCTGGGCAAGGTCCAGAACGTGCTGCCGTCGATGGAGGCCGCCTTCATCGACATCGGCAAGGGCCGCAACGCGGTCCTGTACGCCGGCGAGGTCAACTTCGAGGCGCTCGGCATGGCCAACGGGCCGCGCCGCATCGAGTCCGCCCTCAAGTCCGGCCAGTCGGTCCTGGTGCAGGTCACCAAGGACCCGATCGGCCACAAGGGCGCTCGCCTGACCAGCCAGGTCTCGCTGCCCGGCCGCTACCTGGTCTATGTGCCCGAGGGCTCGATGACCGGCATCAGCCGCAAGCTGCCCGACACCGAGCGCGCGCGCCTGAAGACCATCCTCAAGAAGATCGTCCCCGAGGACGCGGGCGTCATCGTGCGCACCGCCGCCGAGGGCGCGAGCGAGGACGAGCTGCGCCGCGACGTCGAGCGCCTGCAGGCCCAGTGGGAGGACATCCAGAAGAAGTCGAAGCAGATCTCGACGTCTTCGCCGAGCCTGCTGTACGGCGAGCCGGACATGACCGTCCGCGTCGTGCGCGACATCTTCAACGAGGACTTCTCGAAGGTCATCGTCAGCGGCGACCAGGCCTGGGAGACCATCCACGGCTACGTCGCGCACGTCGCCCCGGACCTCTCCGACCGGCTGTCCCGCTGGACCTCCGAGGTCGACGTCTTCGCGACGTACCGGATCGACGAGCAACTCGCCAAGGCGCTCGACCGCAAGGTGTGGCTGCCCTCGGGCGGTTCGCTTGTGATCGACAAGACCGAGGCGATGATCGTCATCGACGTCAACACCGGCAAGTTCACCGGTCAGGGCGGCAACCTCGAGGAGACCGTCACCAGGAACAACCTGGAGGCGGCCGAGGAGATCGTGCGCCAGCTGCGGCTGCGCGACCTCGGTGGCATCGTCGTCATCGACTTCATCGACATGGTCCTGGAGTCCAACCGCGACCTGGTCCTGCGGCGCATGCTGGAGTGCCTGGGCCGCGACCGTACGAAGCACCAGGTCGCCGAGGTCACCTCGCTGGGCCTGGTCCAGATGACCCGCAAGCGGGTGGGCCAGGGCCTGCTGGAGTCCTTCTCCGAGACCTGCGTCCACTGCAACGGCCGCGGCGTCATCGTGCACATGGAGACGCCGACCGTGGTCGGCGGCGGTGGCAACGGCAAGCGCGCCAAGCGGCGCGGCGGCAAGTCCGAGTTCGACCAGCACGACCACGACACCGAGACCGTCGAGGCGGAGGCCGAGACCGACGCCGAGGTGGTGGCCGAGGCCGCCGCTCCGCGGGCACTGCCCGAGCCGGAGTTCGTCGCGGACGAGGAGCTGTACAGCAGTCCCGCCGAGGCCGAGGCGAGCGTGAGCGGCCGCCGCAACCGCCGCCGCGCCACCCGCAAGGCGACCGCTCCGGCGGGCGCCCCGCGCGGTGCGGCCGCCCCGGCCCCCGTGGCCGAGGCCGTCGCGGAGCCGGTCGCCGAGCCGCACGGGACGGCGCCGGTCGCTCCGGCCGCTGCGGCCCCCGTGGCCGAGGCCGTCGCGGAGTCCCCGGCGGAGGAGGCCCCCAAGGGCCGTACCCGTCGCCGGGCGACGCGCAAGGCGACCGCTCCGGCGGGCGCCCCCGCCGAGGCCTTCGCGGAGCCGGTGGCCGAGCCCGCGCCGGTGGTCGAGCCCGAGCCGGTCGTCGAGGCCGTCGTCGAGCCCGAGCCGGCCCCGGTGGCCGTCGCCGAGGAGGCGCCCGTCGCGGACGCCGCTCCGGCCCGCCCGCGCCGCCGTGCCACCCGCAAGGCCACCGCGCCCGCCGGTTCCCCGGCAGGCGCCGCCGAGGCGGCCGTGGTCGTCGTCGACGCCCCGGTGACCGAGGCGGCAGAGCCGGCCGCCCCGGCCGCGGAAGCCGCTCCGGCGCAGGACGCGGCCCCCGCGAAGAAGGCTGCCAAGAAGGCTCCGGCCAAGAAGGCGACCGCGGCGAAGGCCACCACCGCCAAGAAGGCGACGGCGGCGAAGAAGGCCACTACGGCGACCGCCAAGAAGGCGGCCACCACGAAGAAGACCGCGACCAAGCGGGCCACGAAGAAGACCGCGGCGGCGGAGCAGCAGGCGCTCCCGTCCGTCTCGGCCCCCACCGAGGCCTAGATCCCGCGGTCCGCGCTCCCACGGCCCTGCCCGGCACCCTTCGGTGCCGGGCAGGGCCGTTTCCTGTGCACGTGATCGCTCCGGCCCGGTGGTCCTCGCGGCCACAGCCTCGGCCTTCGCCCTGACCGAGATCGACTGCGACAAGCTCGACCGCGTCGTGACGGCATGGACGGCCCGGCCACCACCGAGACCAAGCTCACCGAGCAGCGGTACGACACGACTCGTTCCTGGGCAGGCGGGCGATCCCCGTCCCGGGACGCTCCCGCGTACACCGACGGCTTGACCGTCGCACGGGTCGCCACGCGGTTCTTCGAGGGGGCCAGGGAGACGTACGACCTCTCCATCGAAGGGGTCCACGCCTCTTACGTGGCAGTCGGGTCGGCGCCTGCTCTCATTCACAACTGTGACCTGAACCTTGAAGGCGTCGCGCATCGGATGCACGATCAGATCACGACCGTGATGGATTATGCCTCACTGCAAACCGGGTACGTGGGTATCCCTGCGAGTAGGGTGCGGCTGCGGTCGAAATGGCAGGTAACAGAGACATGTGGGAGATGCTGAGATCGGCTTCCGCGGACACGCAGGATCCCTATGTGGTCAGGGCGCGGGAACGACTGGCGCGATGGGAAGACCTCCCGATGTCGAAATTCGACGTGTGGGGACGGCCCGTATCCGATTTCGGAGAGGGAAGGTCTGAGAATTCTCGATGGACTGGCCGTGGAGGGAATCTCCGTCCTGGAAGCGGAGGCGAGTGGAGTTTCTCAGCGAGGGCGGCTTACTTGATTTCCCCGGGCGGGTGTACGGGTTCCCCGAGCACTACGGCGAGAATGGGGATGCGTTCTTGGACCAGTCCATCCCCTTGTACCGCTCGGTGATTTCGCGCAAGGTCGTCAACCCGTACCCGGGGTGCTGGCCGGTGTCGCCGCTTCCGGCTGCCGGATAGCGGACACGGGCCCCGGTTTGACCCCTCCGACCGGGGCCCGTAACCTGGGCCGCTGGCGTGTCTATGTGCCCGCCGTCCACTGAGCACCTCACCTCCCGTCCCGCCTCGCGGTGTGGGGGAGGCCGGCCTGCGGCGTCTGTCGCGGGGCCGGCTGGCTTCAGGGGTTCCCGAATCGAGCGAGAGAGAGATCCGCGTGTACGCCATCGTGCGCAGCGGTGGTCGCCAGCACAAGGTTGCTGTTGGTGACATCGTTGAGGTTGACAAGATTTCCACTGCCAAGGTCGGCGACACGGTCGAGCTCTCGACCCTGCTCGTTGTCGACGGCGAAGCCGTGACCAGCGACCCGTGGGTGCTTGCCGGGATCAAGGTCCAGGCCGAGATCGTGGACCACCACAAGGGTGCCAAGATCGACATCCTGCGGTACAAGAACAAGACCGGCTACCGCCGTCGCCAGGGTCACCGCCAGCAGTACACGGCGATCAAGGTCACCGGTATCCCCACGGCTGCGAAGTAAGAGGGACTGAGACATGGCACACAAGAAGGGCGCATCGTCCACCCGGAACGGGCGCGACTCCAATGCCCAGCGGCTCGGCGTGAAGCGCTTCGGCGGTCAGGTCGTTTCCGCTGGTGAGATCCTCGTCCGCCAGCGCGGCACCCACTTCCACCCCGGTTCGGGTGTGGGCCGTGGTGGCGACGACACGCTGTTCGCGCTGCAGGCCGGTTCGGTCGAGTTCGGCACGCACCGTGGCCGCAAGGTCGTCAACATCGTTCCGGCCGCCTGATCCAGCTTCGGCTGATCACAGGCGTTCGTAACTTCCCGAGGGCGGATCTCAGCTCTTCCCGGCTCAGGCCGGGAAGAGAGGTCCGCCCTCGGCGCGTTGTCACGTAGAGACGTTCAATGGGTAGCAAGGCCTACCCCCCGGGCTTTCCGGGAAATTCCCGCTGTATCTGGAGGAACAACCATGACCACCTTCGTGGACCGCGTCGAGCTGCATGTCGCCGCGGGTAACGGGGGCCACGGCTGCGCCTCCGTTCACCGGGAGAAGTTCAAGCCGCTCGGCGGCCCCGACGGCGGCAACGGCGGCCGTGGCGGCGACGTGATCCTGGTGGTGGAGCAGGCGGTCACCACCCTGCTCGACTACCACCACAGCCCCCACCGCAAGGCCACCAACGGCAAGCCCGGCGAGGGCGGCAACCGCTCCGGCAAGGACGGCACGGACCTGATCCTGCCCGTGCCGGACGGCACCGTCGTCCTCGACAAGGAGGGCAACGTCCTCGCCGACCTCGTCGGCCAGGGCACCACCTTCGTGGCTGCCGAGGGCGGTCGCGGCGGCCTCGGCAACGCCGCGCTGTCCTCCGCGCGCCGCAAGGCGCCCGGCTTCGCGCTCCTAGGCGTCCCCGGCACCGGCGGCGACGTCATCCTGGAGCTCAAGACCGTCGCCGACGTGGCGCTGGTCGGCTTCCCGAGCGCGGGCAAGTCCTCGCTGATCTCCGTGCTCTCCGCGGCCAAGCCGAAGATCGCGGACTACCCGTTCACCACCCTCGTCCCGAACCTGGGCGTGGTCACCGCCGGCTCGACCGTCTACACGATCGCCGACGTCCCGGGCCTCATTCCCGGCGCCAGCCAGGGCAAGGGCCTCGGCCTTGAGTTCCTGCGCCACGTCGAGCGCTGCTCGATCCTCGTGCACGTCCTGGACACCGCCACCCTGGAGTCCGACCGCGACCCGCTGGCCGACCTCGACGTGATCGAGGAGGAGCTGCGGATCTACGGGGGCGGCCTGGAGAAGCGTCCGCGCCTCGTCGTCCTCAACAAGGTCGACATCCCCGACGGCAAGGACCTCGCCGAGATGGTCCGCCCGGACCTGGAGGCACGCGGCTACAAGGTCTTCGAGGTCTCCGCGGTCGACCGCACCGGCCTGAAGGAGCTGTCCTTCTTCCTCGCCGAGGTCATCGCCAAGGCGCGCGCCCGCAAGCCCAAGGAGGAGGCGACCCGCATCGTCATCCGGCCTAAGGCCGTGGACGACAGCGGCTTCACCATCGCCTACGACGAGGTCGAAGAGGTCTACCGGGTGCGCGGCGAGAAGCCGGAGCGCTGGGTCCGCCAGACCGACTTCAACATCGACGAGGCCGTCGGCTACCTCGCCGACCGCCTCAACCGCCTCGGCGTCGAGGACGCGCTGCGCAAGGCCGGCGCCCGTGCGGGCGACGGCGTCGCCATCGGCTCCGAGGAGAACGCGGTCGTCTTCGACTGGGAGCCGACCATGATGGCCGGCGCCGAGATGCTGGGCCGCCGCGGCGAGGACCACCGTCTGGAGGCTCCGCGTCCGGCGACCACGCGCCGCAAGGAGAAGGAAGCGGAGCGCGACTCCGTGCAGAAGGAGTACGACGAGTTCAAGCCGTTCTAGTCGTTCTCCCACGACGGGCCCGGTTCGGGTTTGAAGGTGCCTTTACACGGGTCCCCTAGGATCCACAGGGTGAACAGCAGCAACGCGCCCACGGTTTCCGTCGTGATCATTGCGTACAACGACGCCGGGCTCGTGGGCGAGGCCGTTACTTCGGCTCTCGCCCAGGGCCCGGTGGTCGCCGAGGTGATCGCCGTGAACGACGCCTCGTCCGACGGCACCGGTCGGGTCCTGGACGACCTCGCCGCCGTCCACCCCCGCCTGAAGGTCCTGCACCGCGCGGAGAACAGCGGGGGGTGCGGCACGCCCCGCAACGACGGGATCGCGCTCGCGACCGCTCCGTACGTCCTCTTCCTAGACAGCGACGACGTCCTGCCGCCGGGAGCCGCCGACGGCCTGGTGCGCACGGCCGTCCTGCACCGCACCCCGGTCACCGTCGGATCGGCGGTCCGCCGCGAGCTGCCCCAGCAGCACGACGTGCCGTGGATGCCCGGCCTGCACACCCCCGGAGACGTGATCGAGCGGCCGGCCGACCGGCCCGACCTCGTCCGGGACACCCTCTGCGTCAACAAGCTCTACGAGCGCGCCTTCCTCGACAAGCACGGCCTGCGCTTCCCCGACGGCCGCTTCGTCTACGAGGACTTCGTGTTCACCGCCCGCGTCCTCGCCGCAGCCCCCCGCATCGCCGTCACCGGCGACCTCGTCTACGTCTGGCACGTACGCCGCGCCGCCGCCCAGGTGTCGATCTCCCTGGACCGCAAGGACGTCGGCAACTGGCGCTCCCGGATCGAGGCACACCGCGCCGCCTCCCGGATCCTGGCCCACGCCTCCCCGGAGCTGGGCCGCGCCTGCCAGGTGAAGTTCCTGGAGTACGACCTGCGCATGTACCTGCGCGAGCTCGGCAAGGACCCGGAGTACCAGCGCGCCTGGTGGACCCTGACCCGCGAGTACCTCGACACCTTCGCCGAAGCCGACATCGAGGCCGCCGCCCCGCACGCCCGCTGGATCGTACGGGTGCTGCGCGCCGCCGAGGCACCGCCCGCCGACGTCGAGCGGCTCACCCGCCTCGCGGCCGAGCCGCCCCGGCTGCTGCCCCCGTACGCGGTAGCCCCCGGCGGGACCCCGGTGTGGAGCGCGGAGCTCCCCGTCCCGCTCGACGGGCTGCTCGCCCTGCCGACCGCCGCCCTGCCGGTGACCATGGACGCCGAACCGGCCGGCAAGGCGGCCGTGCGCGTCCGGCTGCACGACCTGTACGGGCGCCTGGGCGCGTCCGCACCCCGCACCGCGCAGCTGCGCTTCCTGCCCCGCGCCGGCGGTGAGCCCGTGCTCGCCAAGCCGGTGGAGCTGACCCCCGACGGGGACGGCGGCTGGACGGCCCTGCTGCCCTTCCGCCTCGCCGACCTGGCCTCCACCGGCCGGACCCAGGGCCTGCGCCGGCTCCAGACGTGGAACGTGGAGGTGGGCGTGGAGTGCGCCGACGGGAGCTCCCTGCTCACCCCGCTGCGCCCCCGCAGTCCGCTGCTCCGCCGCCGGGCCCTGCCCAGCAGCCGGTACGGTGTCCTGCTGACGCAGCCGTACCGCACGGCCTCCGGAGCGCTGGCCCTGCGCCTCGCACCCGGCGCCGCGGGCGCGCTGTACCTCGTACGCAACCGATTCGACCGGGCCCGGGCGGGTCGCGCGTCGGGCTGAGCACCACGACCTCAGCGCCAGAACACGGACAGGACCAGGGAGACACACATGACGTTTCTGATCACCGGGGGCGCCGGATACATCGGCGCGCACGTCGTCCGGGCGATGCTGCTCGCGGGGGAGCAGGTGGTCGTCCTCGACGACCTCTCCACGGGCAATGAGAACCGCGTCCCGGAGGGCGTACCGCTGGTGATCGGCTCGGTCCTGGACCGGCTGGTCCTCGACAAGACCATCGCCGACTACCGGATCACCGGCGTGGTGCACCTGGCGGGCAAGAAGCAGGTCGGCGAGTCCGTCGAGAAGCCGATGTACTACTACCACGAGAACGTGGGCGGCCTCGCGGTCCTCCTCCAGGCCGTGGCCGCCGCGGGCATCCGCAACGTCCTCTTCTCCTCCTCGGCCTCCGTCTACGGCATGCCCGACGTGGAGCTTGTCACCGAGGACACCCCCTGCGCGCCGCTGAGCCCGTACGGCGAGACCAAGCTGGCCGGCGAGTGGCTGGTCCGCGCGGCCGGCAAGGCGCACGGCATCTCCACCGCCTGCCTGCGCTACTTCAACGTGGCGGGGGCCGCGACCCCCGAGCTCGCCGACACCGGTGTCTTCAACCTGGTCCCGATGGTCTTCGAGCGCTACGACGCCGGCCAGGGCGCCAAGATCTTCGGTGACGACTACGCGACCCCGGACGGCACCTGCGTCCGCGACTACATCCACGTCGCGGACCTCGCGGACGCCCACGTGGTGGCGGCCCGCAAGCTCGCCGAGTGGGCCGCGGCCGGCGACTACAAGGACCTGACCGTCAACATCGGGCGCGGCGAGGGCGTCTCCGTCCGGGAGATGGTCGAGCTCCTGAACGAGAACACCGGGCACGACTACGCCCCGGTCGTCTCCCCGCGCCGCCCCGGCGACCCGGCGAAGGTCGTGGCCTCCGCCGAGCGCATCGGCAGCGAGCTGGGCTGGAAGGCCCGCCACGACGTCCGCGAGATGGTCACCTCCGCCTGGGCCGGCTGGGAAGCCCACCGCAAGGCCTGACCCCCGGTCGTAACGCGGCCGCCCGCCCCCGAGGTGTCGGGGGCGGGCGGCCGCGTCGTGTCCGGGGCGGGGCCGGTCAGCGCTCCAGGAAGGCGAACAGCTCTTCCCACCGGTCGGTGATCCCGGCGCTGGAGTACCGCTGCACCGAGCGGAAGGCCGACTCGCCGAGCCGGTCGCGCAGTTCGCGGTCCGCCATCAGGGCGTCCAGGTGCCCGGCCAGCTCCATGGTGTTGCCCAGCCGGGCCAGCAGGCCGTCCTCGCCGTGCGTGACGATCTCCCGCACACCCGGCGCGCAGTCGAACGCCGCCGCCGGGACGCCCGCCGCCATCGCCTCCAGCAGGGTGATCGGGAAGCCCTCGGCCCGGGAGGCCTGCGCGAAGACCGAGGCCCCGCGCAGCGCGCCCAGCACGTCGTCCGTACTGCCCATCCACTCCACGGAGTCGTCCAGCCCCAGCGAGGAGCAGTGCGCCCTCAGGGTCGGCTCCTCGATGCCCGCGCCGTAGATCCGCAGGACCCAGTCGGGGTGGTGCGGGGCGGCGTCCGCCCACGCGTCGAGCAGCAGGTCGACGCCCTTCTCGAACGCGAGGCGGCCGACGCTGGCGACGACCTTCTCGGTGCGCGGAGCGGGCTGCTCCGGCATGAAGGGCAGCGGGTTCGGCATGCTGCCGACGTTCTCCATGCCCGCCCGGATCCACAGGTCCGCGTCCTCGGCGGTCAGCACCAGCAGCCGGTCCGCCTCGCGGTAGTGGCGGCGGACCCGGTCGCCGCGGCTGGACTTCTGACTGGCCTCGAACGACTCGTGGCTCATGCCGATGACGCTGAGCCCCTTGGTGTCGGCGAGCGCCACCCACTCCATCGCCCACACCTGGGTGACGATCACGACGGCGCCCGGTGCGGCCGCCCGGAACAGCTCGCTCAGCTGCTCGGCCTTGGTCCGCATCAGCGCGCGCCGGGCCGCCTGGCGGCGCCGTTCGGGCGCGTTCAGCCGGCCCTTGAGGCCCTGGAGCCGGCGCGCCGGCGGCGGCTGGGACGCGTACAGGGTCGTCGTCGCGTACGGCAGGTCCGCCGGGAGCTTCTGCCGGATCTCCTCGGCGACCGGGGCGATGCCGACGATGTGCACCCGGTGGCCGCGGTCGGTGAACAGCCGGGCCATCTGGTGCGACCAGGTGGTCACGCCGCCGAGCTCGTCGACGTTGTTGGAGACGAGGAAGATGTCACGGCCGCCCGGGGTGGCGGTCTGCTGGCTCACTTGCCGCTCCTGGTGAAGAACTTCTCGACGATCTGGCGCGCGGCGTCCCCGCGGTCGTACTCGCCGAACTCGGTGAGGAAGCGCTGGCGGGCCTCGGCGTACTTGGCGTCCGCCTCCTCGAAGGCGGAGAGCGCCTGCAGCAGCTCGTCCGCCGTGGCCACCACCGGGCCCGGGGCCTTCTCCTTCAGGTCGAAGTACGTGCCGCGGATGTCGGTGGCGTACTTCTCGTAGTCGTACGCGAAGAACAGCATCGGCCGGTCCAGGGCCGCGTAGTCGAACATCACGGACGAGTAGTCGGTGATGAGACCGTCGGCGAGGGCCAGCAGCGGGGTGATGTCGTGGTGCCGCGACACGTCGAGGACCCGGCCCGCGACGGACGGCGGGAGGGAGACGCTGTTGAGGTAGTGGGTCCGCACCAGCAGGGTGAAGCGGTCCCCGAGCCGGTCCGCGAACTCCTCCACGTCGAAGGGGAACTCGAAGCCCTCCACCGCGCCGTCCGCGTTCGCCCGGAACGTCGGCGCGTACAGCAGCACCTTCTTCTCCGGGTCGATGCCCAGCTCCGCGGCGAGCGGGCCGCGCACCCGCTCGCCGCTCTGCGCCTCGGACCGGTGCGCCTCGACGAGGGCGTCGTTGCGCGGGTAGCCGGTGCGCAGCAGCACCTCGTCCCGCAGCCGGAAGCCCTTGGCGAGGGTGCGGGTGTCGTGCTCCGAGCGGATCAGGAAGTGGTCGAAGCGGTCGACGGCCGCCTGGAACCGGTCTTGGCCGGCCCGTCCCTGCGCCTTGGTGCGGGGCTCGTGGAAGCCCATGCGCTTGAGCGCGGAGCCGTGCCAGGTCTGGATGTACGTGGTGCCCGGGCGCTTGGCGAGGGCCAGCGGGAACCCCTGGTTGTCCACCCAGAACTCGGCCTGGGCCAGCGCCCGCAGGTAGGGCCAGCTCCAGCGCCGCACCAGGGTGGCCTCCTTGGGGAAGC
This sequence comes from Streptomyces sp. NPDC058619, assembly GCF_042717785.1. NCBI lineage: Bacteria > Bacillati > Actinomycetota > Actinomycetes > Kitasatosporales > Streptomycetaceae > Streptomyces > Streptomyces sp. NPDC058619. The sequence goes on along the minus strand of NZ_JBHXQN010000033.1, from coordinate 32,929 downwards.
CGGTGGGCTTGCCCGCGTACGACCAGATCGCCTCGAAGGGGACGCCCTGGCGCACCATCTCCTCGTAGATCGCCTTGGGGCTGTCGCTGTACTGCTTGCCCATGTGGCTCTCGAAGACGACCGTGCCCTTCTTGACGGGCAGCTTCGAGAAGACCTCGTGGTAGAGCTTCACCTTCTGCTCGCCCGAGCCCATGTTCCGGCGGGTCCGCAGGGCCTTGCGCAGGCCCCGCTTGACCACTCCGGCGGCCTTGCCGTGTATGGCGTTGTTGATCAGCGTCTGGGTGCGGACGGCCGCGGCGCCCTCGGCGGTCAGGACGTAGGAGAGGTTGCCCTTCTTGGTGACCTCCGGCTCGAAGCGGTCGGAGACCAGCCGGGTCAGCCGCGGGCGCACGCGCAGCCGGGACGCCGACTCCAGGTCGACCGCGCCGACCGACACGCGGGTGGTGACGCGGTCGCGCCCGGCGTTCAGCCGGAGCCGGACGTCCCACACGGCGTCGATGATGCCGAGCGGGCGGACGGTGCCGCCGATGTCGGCGCTGCCGCTCCACTCGATCGTGTCACCGGCGTGGCGCACGGTTGCCATCGGGAAGCTGAACGAGCGGACGCCGATCTGCCGCCGGGCCCGGAATTCGAGCGTGGCGGTCAGCTCGGCGTCGGGCCGGATCCGGCCCAGCGGGTTGACGACGGCGCCGGACAGCGTGACGGTGCCGCGCCCGTCGTCCTCGTAGGAGGTGAGGCGGTTGCCCAGCTGGAGCGAGGAGAGCGGGGTGGTGTGGAAGCCGTCCCCGGTGACGTCCAGTATCCGGCGGGCCTCGGTGTCGTCCGGGTTGTCAATGTGCTGCGCGCACCAGTAGATGCGGCCGTCGCGCTCGGCGAGGGGGGAGGAGAGCCGTCCCTTGTTCGTCATGGCGTCGGCGGCCGGGAGGAGGTTGTCCCAGTCCTCCTTGCCGAGCAGGTAGGCGCAGATCGCCTGGAGGCGCGTGACGTTCTCGTACGCGGCCGGGTCGATCCCGGCGAGGTAGCCGTTGGCCAGGCGGGCGAACTCCTGGCGGTACGCGTCGCCCAGCAGGGGCAGGTCGCGCAGGTGCAGCACCAGGTCGTGCTTGAGGAACTTGGCGTCCTTCGCGGACTTGATGTCCGTGTGGCCCTTGGAGGCCAGCAGCTCGTCCACCCGGCGGTGGATCTCCATCCGGTGGACGAAGTTCGCGATCTCGTGGCGCCGGTTGCTGATCGACTTGGCGGAGGCCTTCTCGATCACGTTCCAGAAGTAGACGTGGTTCGGGATCAGCGTGATGCGCCGGGCCGCCACGTACGCCTGCGCCGAGAACAGCAGGTCCTCGTAGTGGATGCCGACCGGGAACTCCAGGCCCTGCTCCAACAGGAACGAGCGCCGGTAGCACTTGTTCGTGGAGAGGGTGTCGTAGACCAGCAGGTCGGGGAACTCGGTGATCGACTCCAGCGTGCGCGTGCGCGAGTAGATCCACGGGTACCACTCGGTGGTCTTGCCCCACCGGTTTTCGAGGTGCACGCGCACGCACATGCCCGAGACCAGGTCGGAGCCGGTCCGCTCGGCGGCGTCCAGCATGTTCCGGCAGGCGTTGCGCTCCAGCACGTCGTCGCTGTCCAGGAACATGACGTACGTGCCGGTGGCCTGCGCGATGCCGTGGTTGCGCGGGGCGCCGCAGCCCCCACTGTTCTCCGGAAGTTGGAACGCGCGCACTTTCCCCGGGTGCGCGGCTTCCAGTTCCTGGGCGACGGTGAAGGACCTGTCCTTGCTGCAGTCGTCGACGATCACGACCTCGACCCCGTGCAGGGTCTGGTCCAAAACCGACTGGACTGCTGTCGACAGACGCTCTGCGTCGTTGTAGACGATGACGACCACGGAGACGTCGGGCACGTGCACCTCGATCCCTTCGATTCGTTTCGCTCAGCTGATTCCGCTTAACCAGTCAAAGCTACCGCGTACCGCACTCGACTCAGGCAGGCCGACGCTCGGCATGCGGGTTCTGGGGAAGAGGTGAGTGGCAGGTCCGGTCGTCGGCAATCACCCGTTCGGACCCAGCAGGATGTGTTCATGACCAAGCTGTCCGTAGTTGTCCCCTGCTTCAACGAAGAAGCCGTCATCGACAGCTTCGACGTGGAGATCCGCAGGGTCCTGGACGCCCTCCCCGTCGACTACGAGGTCTGCTACGTCGACGACGGAAGCCGCGACGGCACGCTGCGCAAACTGCGGAAGATCGCGGCCGAGCACGGCGAGCGGACCCGCTTCGTCTCCTTCAGCCGCAACTTCGGCAAGGAGGCCGGCATGCTCGCCGGCCTGCGCGTGTCCACCGGCGACGCCGTCGTGATCATGGACGCCGACCTCCAGCACCCGCCGGAGCTCATCGCCACCATGCTGGAGCACCACCGGCAGGGGCACGACCAGATCATCGCCCGCCGTTCGCGCGAGGGGGACAAGAAGGTCCGCTCCGTGCTCAGCCGGCTGTACTACCGGGGGGTCAACCGCTGGGTGGACGTGGAACTCGCCGACGGGGTCGGTGACTTCCGCATGCTCTCGCGTCCGGCCGTGGACGCGCTGCTGTCGCTGCCGGAGTACAACCGCTTCTCCAAGGGCCTGTTCTCCTGGATCGGCTTCGACACGGTCCACTTCGACTACCGGAACGCGCAGCGCGAGGCCGGCGAGACGAAGTGGAAGTTCGGCGCCCTGCTGAACTACGGCATGGACGGCCTGATCTCCTTCAACAACAGGCCGCTGCGGACGGGCATCTGGCTCGGCGTGTCGCTGGTGGCCCTGACCGCGCTCTACGCGCTGTGGATCACGGTCGCGGCGATGACCAACGGCGTCGAGTCGCCGGGGTACGTCACCCTCGTGGCGATCATCGTGGGGCTCGGCGGCGTACACATGATCATGCTCGGCCTGATCGGCGAGTACATCGGGCGCATCTACTATGAGACCAAGCGGCGGCCGCACTTCCTGGTGAAGGAAGCCCACGGCTCCGACCCCGTCCCGCGCGTGGCGCTGACCGCGGAACCGGGGAGGTCCGGCCCGGCCGCAGAGGCGACGGCCGTCGAGCACAGCGCGGAGCGCGGCACCAGATGAGCAGAAGGCAACAGCTCGGCCAGCTCTTCCGCTTCGGCCTCGTGGGGGCCGTCAACACCGGCACCTTCTACCTGCTGTACCTGCTCATGCACCCCTGGATGCCGTACTTCGCCGCCTACACCCTCGCCTTCCTGCTCTCGATGGTCGGCTCGTTCTTCATGAACACCTACTTCACCTACCGCACCCGCCCCACCTGGAAGAAGTTCCTGCTCTTCCCCCTGACGAACGTCACCAACTACGTCGTCCAGTCGGTGGGGCTGTACGCCCTGGTGACCTGGGCCGGCCTCGGCACGCGGATCGCCCCGCTGGTCGCGGCGGTCGTGGCCATCCCCTTCACCTACCTGCTCTCCCGCAAGATCCTCGTCCCGGGCGGCGCCCGGGGCGGGAAGGCGGAACCGGAACCCGTGCGGTCGGGACCGGCGGGGCAGGCGGGTGAGGCGGGTGAGGCGGACCGGACGACCGGTGAGGCGGGCCGGGGCGGCGAGGTCGGCCGGACCGGCGAGGTCGGGCGGGGCGGTCAGGGCGGGCACGGCGGTCCGGGCGGGTCGTCCAGGGTCTGAAACCCCCGCGCAGCCCCTCCCGGCCACCCCGTAGATTGAGGTCACAGGCATTCGGCAAGGGGCAAGGGGACATACGTGTCAGCGGCTAGGCAAGGTGTCGTGGACGCCCGCAGGATCGTGGTCAAGGTCGGCTCCTCCTCCCTGACCACGGCGGCGGGCGGCCTCGACGCCGACCGGGTGGACGCCCTGGTGGACGTCCTGGCCAAGGCGCGCGGCGGCGGCGAGAAGGAGATCGTCCTCGTCTCCAGCGGAGCCATCGCCGCCGGCCTCTCCCCGCTCGGCCTGCGCCGCCGCCCCAAGGACCTGGCCCGGCAGCAGGCCGCCGCCAGCGTCGGGCAGGGCCTGCTCGTCGCCCGCTACACCGCCTCCTTCGCCCGCTACGGCATCCGCGTCGGACAGGTCCTGCTCACCACCGACGACACCAGCCGGCGGGCGCACTACCGCAACGCCTACCGGACCCTGGACCAGCTGCTCGCCATGGGCGCGCTGCCCGTCGTCAACGAGAACGACACCGTCGCCACGGACGAGATCCGCTTCGGCGACAACGACCGCCTGGCCGCCCTCGTCGCCCACCTCGTACGGGCCGACCTGCTGGTGCTGCTCTCCGACGTGGACGGCCTCTACGACGGCGACCCCTCCCTGCCCGGCACCACCCGGATCGACGAGGTCCGCGGCCCCGCGGACATCGCGCACGTCTCCATCGGCAGCGCGGGCAAGGCCGGCGTGGGCACCGGCGGCATGGTCACCAAGGTCGAGGCGGCGAGGATCGCCGCCGCCGCCGGCATCCCCGTGGTGCTGACCTCCGCCAGCCAGGCCGCCGACGCCCTGGCCGGGCGCGCCACCGGCACCCACTTCCACGCGACGGGCCGCCGCTCCGGCGACCGGCTGCTCTGGCTCCAGCACGCCTCCACCCCCCAGGGGCACCTCGTCCTGGACGAGGGCGCGGTCCGCGCCGTCACCGAGCGCGGCAGTTCTCTGCTGCCCGCGGGCATCGCCGCCGTCGAGGGCGACTTCATCGCGGGGGACCCGGTGGAGCTGCGCGACACCTCGGGCCGGGCGGTCGCGCGCGGCCTGGTCAACTTCGACGCCAAAGAGCTTCCGCAGCTGCTCGGCCGCTCCACCCGCGAGCTCGCTCGGGAACTCGGACCCGCGTACGAGCGGGAGGTCGTCCACCGCGACGATCTCGTCCTGCTGCAGGGCTGAGGTTCGGTAAAACCGCCGCGCGGGGGCCTGGGGACTGGTCAACTGTGAGGGGCGGGTGGACACGCGTAGCGGAGACAGGAGGCGGCTGGTGAGACGAGCGCTGACCAGCGTCGGTACGGGGGACGGTGAGGGCGGCGGGCACGAGCAGGAGCCGGACCACGACTCCCGCCTGTGGCACGTCACCCTGAGCGTCTCCGGCAAGCCGGCGCCGCTGTCCGAGGTCCGGCGCGGACTGGAGCAGCTGGCCCACGACCACCCCTTCCTGCTGACGAGCCGCTACGCCGACGACCACGCCGAGATCCGCTACTGGGAAGAGGCCCGCGACCTCCACGACGCCGCGGCTGTCGCCCTGCGGCTGTGGGGTGAGCACCGCTCGTCGGCGCAGCTGCCGCCCTGGGAGATCGTCGGGCTGGAGGTCATCGACCGCGCCACCTACCACCAGCGGGTGGCGGAGGGCTACGGCCCGCCCCCGGCCCACCCGGTGGGCGTACACCCGTACTGACCCCGCACCCCTGGCCGCCGGGACGGGCCCCGACCCCGACGGGCGCCCCGACCCTCACGGGCCGCACCGGCCGGTGAGGGCGCCCCACCCGTGCGGGATTCCTTCCCTCCGCGGGCATTCATCCGGCCCCGCTGCGCAAGATCCGGCCTCGCCGGCGTTTGAGGCGCGGGGTCTGGGGCGGAGCCCCAGGGATCTCCGGCCCCGCCGGTGTCTCGGGGGGTGGGACCCCGCCGGCCGCGGCCCGGCCGGGGACTACCCTGGCCGCATGACCTCGCTCGACGACGCCACCGCCACCTCGCCCGTCCTCGCCACGGCGCGAGCCGCCCGCACGGCCGCCGCCGTCCTCGCCCCACTCCCGCGGTCCGCCAAAGACGCGGCCCTGCTGGCCGTCGCGGACGCGCTGGAGGCCCGTACGGCCGAGATCGTCGAGGCCAACGCCGTCGACACCGCCAAGGCGCGGGCCGCCGGCACGAGCGAGACCGTCATCGACCGCCTCACCCTCACCCCGGAGCGCGTCGCCGCCATCGCCTCCGACGTGCGGGACGTCGCCGCCCTCCCCGACCCCGTCGGGGAGGTCGTCCGGGGCAACACCCTGCCCAACGGCATCGACCTCCGCCAGGTCCGCGTCCCGCTCGGCGTCGTCGGCATCATCTACGAGGCCCGCCCCAACGTCACCGTCGACGCCGCCGCCCTCTGCCTCAAGTCCGGCAACGCGGTCCTCCTGCGCGGCAGCTCCTCCGCCTACGCCTCCAACACCGCACTCGTCGCCGTCCTCCGCGACGCCGTCGAGGGCGCGGGCCTGCCCGCCGACGCCGTCCAGCTGGTCCCGGGGGAGTCCCGCGACTCCGTCCGCGAGCTGATGCGCGCCCGCGGCCTCGTCGACGTGCTCATCCCGCGCGGCGGAGCCTCCCTCATCAAGACGGTGGTCGAGGAGTCGACGGTCCCGGTCATCGAGACCGGCACCGGCAACTGCCACGTCTACGTCGACGCCCAGGCCGACCTCGCCATGGCCGTGGACATCCTCGTCAACTCCAAGGCCCAGCGGCCCTCGGTCTGCAACTCCGCCGAGACCCTCCTGGTCCACCGCGACATCGCCGACGCCTTCCTGCCGCGCGCCCTCGACGCCCTCGCCGACGCCGGAGTGACCGTGCACGGCGACGACCGCGTCCTCGCGGCCGCCCGGGACAGCAAGGTCACCGCCCTGCCCGCGACCGACGAGGACTGGGCCGCCGAGTACCTGTCCTACGACATCGCGGCCGGCGTCGTGGATTCCCTGGACGACGCGGTCGCCCACATCCGCCGCTGGACCTCCGGCCACACCGAGGCGATCGTCACCACCTCACAGGCCGCCGCCCGCCGCTTCACCCAGCTGGTCGACTCGACCACGGTCGCCGTGAACGCCTCCACCCGGTTCACGGACGGTGGCCAGTTCGGTTTCGGCGCCGAGATCGGAATCTCCACCCAGAAGCTGCACGCCCGGGGCCCCATGGGCCTTCCGGAGCTCACCTCCACCAAGTACATCGTCACCGGAGACGGTCACATTCGGTAGTCGGCCCTCCCACACCGGGTGGCCGGATTAGCCGTACACCCTGCCCAAAGGAGCCCCCCAGGTCTACGCTTGGTCCTGTGCCGGACGACGTGGGGGGCAAGCCGTTCCCGGACGACGGGGAGCCCGACGACGACCGCGGAGGCGCGGATCACGACTTCGCCTCCGTGGTGTTCGACGAGGCCTTCGTCCGGAACGCCGAGATCCATGAACCGAGCGCCGCCGAGCGCCAGAGGGCGGCCGACCGGGCGCGCGCCGAGGCCGAAGCGGCCCGGACCGCCGTCGCGGGCGGATGGACGGCCGACGACGACACCTACGGGTACACCCACCCCGACGGGTACGAGGACCACGGCTGGGACCACGACCGTCAGGGCTACTACGACGGCCCGTACGGGGCCTACGGCGGCAGCCTGCGCCCCTACCGCGGTCGCTCGCCCTGGCTCCGCCCCGTCGCCTGGGTCCTCGCCTTCGTGCTGGGGCTCGGCATGGTCGCGCTCGCCTTCAGCGCCGTCTACCGCAGCGCCTCGGGCCAGGCGGACCCCGCTCCGGCCCCCGCCAGTACACCATTGGGGGAAGTCAGCGGCGCCGGCGCGTTTATGGACCCCGTCGGCCGCCAACCCTGAAGGTACGACCCCACTCGCATTTTCGCCGGAGCTGGGGGCTTCTCTGAAGCGGGGACAGCGGGGAGAAGCGATGGCCGGACCAGACGATCCACCCAACGGCGCCCCCGACGGCACCGGCGGTGACGACGACGAGTTCCGGGCGGACGAGTACCGGTCGGTGGTGTTCGACGAGGACTTCGTACGGGCTGCCCGGATCCAGGAGTACTCCGCGAATGAACGCATGGGCGAACACGCCCGCGCCGTGCGCAGCCGCTCCATCTGGTCCGTCGGGGGAGGCGCGGGCTCCCGCGGCGGCCCTCCCGGCCGGGGCGCCCGACAGGGCCGGCTGCTGGTGCTGTTCATCGCCCTGGCCTTCGCCACGGCGGTCTACATGGGGCTGCGCAACCCGTACGTCCCCCCGCCCGACGGGGTGGCCGAGCCCCTCACCAGCACCGTCGTGCCGCTGGCGCCCGGCACGCCCGTACCCGGCGGGCAGCCCGCCGACCTGTTCGCGCAGAGCCCCGCGGCCGACTACCGCATCGGAGCGGTCGGGATCACCATGCCCGCCGTGCGCCGCACCCCGCACTTCACCGACGGCCAGGTGGCCATCGCCCTGTCCATCGCCAAGGACTACCTGGTGCAGTCCTCCCTGGACCCCGACGTCCTGGCCGGCACCGCCTCCCGCCCGGTCCGGGTGCTCATCGACCCCGACCAGCTGACGCAGTTCGACCGGAGCATGGCCTCGCCCTCCGGAGACGGCCGGCACGCGGCGACGGGCTGGCTGGTCCGCTTCGACCCGGGAACCGCCGTCGTCGCGGATCCCCGGGTCCGGGTCAGCGGAACCCTCGGCTTCGAGGAGCAGGCCCCCGACGTACTGGAGGTGACCACCGACCACACCTTCGTCTACGCCGTCCGCCCGGCCACCGGGCCTCCGGCCGCCGCCGACGGCGCCTCGCTCTTCACGGTGCGGCGCGAGCTGCGGCTGCGCTTCGACCGGGACGACCTGGGTGCCCGTCGCGCGGAACTCGCCTCGGCCTACGTGATGGCCGGACCGCAGGACTGCTCCGCCGACCCGGCCGCGGGCTTCCGCCCGCTGCCGGCCGGAGCCGCCCCGACCACGGTGGGCCCGGCCGCGAGCGACCCGTACGCCAGCGGCCACCCGCGGCGCGCGGCCGGGCTGTGCGGCGTACTGGCGGCGCCCGCGACCCCGGGGGCCGCGCCCGTCAGCCCTGGTCCGTAGCCCCTCCCTTGCCCTCCGTGCCGGCGGCCGAGCCGCCGCCCGCACCGGAACCCGCACCGGCTCCGGTGAACCGGTCGCGCAGCTTGCCGCCCAGGTCGGCCGTACCGCCCGCGATGTCGCCGACCAGCTTCATCAGCGGGTCCTTGCTGGTGCGCACCGCGTCGGCGTAGTGCGTGGCCGACTGCCGGAACGAGTCGCTCACCGAGGCGTCCTTGTCCTCGTCCCGCCGCGGGTAGTGGCCGTCCATGATCCGCTGGTAGTCGCGGCTCTCCGCCCACTTCTTCAGCTCGGCCGCCCGCACCGTGGTGAAGGGGTGCGTCCGGGGCAGCACGTTGAGGATCTTCAGCACGGAGTCGCGCAGATCGCCGCTCGACTCGTACTCCTCGGCCTGGGCGAGGAAGGCGTCCACGTTCATCTCGTGGAGGTGGTTGCCTCCCGCGATCTTCATCAGCCCGCGCATCGAGGCCTGCGGGTCCTGGCCCACCAGAAGCCCGGCCCGGTCCGCCGAGAGCTCCGACTTGCGGAACCACTCCCGCAGCGCGGTCACGAGCGCCATGATCGCCACATTGCCCAGGGGGATCCAGGCCACCTTCAGCGCCAGACCCGTCAGGAACAGCAGGATCGTGCGGTACACGGCGTGCCCGGAGAGGGCGTGGCCCACCTCGTGGCCCACCACCGCCCGCATCTCCTCCTCGTCGAGCAGCTCGACCAGGCCCGTCGTCACCACTATGATCGGCTCGTCGAGGCCGATGCACATGGCGTTGGGCTTCGGGTCCTGCTGCACGTACATCTGGGGGACCTTCTCCAGGTCCAGGATGTAACACGCGTCGCGGAGCATCGTGTGGAGGTGGGGGAACTGCGCATCGCTGACCCGCACCGACTCCGACAGGAACAGCAGCCGCAGGCTCCGCTCCGGGAGGAGCCCGCTCAGGGCCTTGAACACCGTGTCGAAGCCGCTCAGCTTCCGCAGCGCCACCAGCGCCGAACGGTCCGCGGGGTGCTCGTACGCCCGCGAGGAAATACCGGGGAACCTCCTGCGGTCCCGCGCCGGTGCCTTCTCGAAACCCGTCTTCTCCGTCATTGCGCCCTCCCCTGGATCGGCCTGCCTGGCCGTGCGTCTATCCTCTCCAACGCCTGAGTCGACGTGAGCGTGCCCCAGGCCCCCGCATACGATGTGAGCGAAGTCTCCGCCCGCTCCCCCGACTCGATAGGTACCTGCCTGATGAGCCTCTCCTCCACCGCCCACAACCTGGTCGTCCTCGCATCGGAGGGGGCCGAGCACGGCGGCAACCACAGCAGCCTGAACCCGTACCTGACCGGTGGCGCCGCGCTCGGCATCCTGCTCCTGATGCTCTGGATCACCACCCGCCTGAACCGCGACCGCTAGACCGCGGACGGTTTCGCACCGGTGTCCCGTACGGGCTCGCAAGCGGGTCCGGGCCGCTCCACCGGGCCAGTAGGCTCTGCGCTCATGGGAGAGCAGGAAATGCCTACCGGCCCGGTCAAGCGCCGGCTCGGCGTCATGGGCGGGACATTCGACCCGATCCACCACGGACACCTGGTGGCGGCCAGCGAAGTGGCCGCCCTGTTCCATCTCGACGAGGTGGTGTTCGTACCGACCGGTGAGCCGTGGCAGAAGTCGCAGGGCGCCGTGTCCGCCGCCGAGGACCGCTACCTGATGACGGTCATCGCCACGGCCTCGAACCCCCAGTTCTCGGTGAGCCGCATCGACATCGACCGCGGCGGGCCGACGTACACGATCGACACCCTGCGCGATCTGAAGGCGCTGAACGACGACGCCGACCTCTTCTTCATCACCGGTGCCGACGCGCTCGCGCAGATCCTGACCTGGCGCAATGCCGACGAGCTCTTCTCCCTCGCGCATTTCATCGGGGTCACCCGGCCGGGCCACGTGCTCACCGACGACGGCCTGCCCGAAGGCGGCGTCTCCCTGGTCGAGGTGCCCGCGCTGGCCATCTCGTCCACCGACTGCCGGGCGCGGGTCGCCAAGGCGGACCCGGTCTGGTATCTGGTGCCGGACGGTGTCGTGCGTTACATCGACAAGCGTGAGCTGTACCGGGGAGCCTGAGCTTCCGGAGAGAGGGGCCCCGCGTGAACGACCGACAGGACGCGTACGACCCGTACGCAGCCCAGGAGCAGCAGCTCATCGGCTACGACGCGTACGGGCGGCCGGTGTACGGCCCGGCGCCCGCGCAGCCCGACCGGCCCGTTCCGCCCGCGCCCCGGTACGAACAGCAGCAGTACGAGCAGCCGTACGAGCAGCAGCAGTACGACCCGCAGCAGTACGGGCAGCAGTACGACGACCGGTCCTACGGCTACGACCAGCAGGGTTACGACCAGCAGCAGGACTACGGCCGGCAACCGCAGCAGCAGGACTACTACGCCTCGCAGCCGCCCGCCCAGGAGTACGCGCAGCAGGAGTACCCCCAGGCACCCGCCTACGGGTACGACACGCAGCAGACCCAGCAGTGGATCCCGCAGCAAACCGCCCCGCAGCAGGCCGCCCCCCAGGCGCCGCCGGAGCCGGCGCCCCGCCCCGGGCCGCCCGCGGCGCAGGTCCCCGAGCCGCGCCGCTCCGACGCGGACGCCGCCCCCGACTACCGCACCGAGCAGTTCTCCTTCATCGACCAGCCGGACGAGGACTCCGAGGACGTCATCGACTGGCTCAAGTTCACCGAGAGCCGGACCGAGCGCCGCGAGGAGATCCGCCGCCGCGGCCGCAACCGGGTGGTGGCGCTGATCGTCGTCCTCGCCCTGTTCGTCGTCGCGGGCCTCGGCTACCTCTGGTACCAGGGCAAGCTGCCGTTCCTCGACGGACCGGGGAAGGACAAGACCGCCGCGACGGCCGGCGCCGGCGCGCAGAAGCGGGACATGATCGTCGTCCACCTGCACAACACGAAGAAGGGCGGCACCTCCTCGGCGCTGCTCGTCGACAACGTCACCGCCAAGCAGGGGGCCACGGTCCTGCTGCCGAACGCCCTCGGTGTCCCCGCGGCCGACGGCACCGCCACCACCCTCGGCAAATCGGTCGAGGACGGCGGCCTCGGCACCCGCGAGTCCCTGGACTCGGTGCTCGGCACCAGCATCGGCGGCACCTGGCGGCTGGACACCCCGTTCCTGGAGAACCTGGTCGAGCTCGTCGGCGGCATCGAGACCGACACCGACGCCGCGGTCCCGGCCGACGACGCCGCGAAGACCCCCGCCGTCGGGCAGGGCGAGAAGCAGAGCCTGAGCGGCCCGATGGCCGTCGCGTACGCCACGTACCGCGCCCAGGGCGAGCCGGAGTCCAAGCAGCAGGAACGCATGGGCCGGGTGCTCCAAGGGGTCCTGCGCAAGGTGCCGGGCGATCCCAAGGCGGCGGCGGTGACGGTCGAGAGCATCGGCCAGATCCTCGACCCGGCGCTCGACGCGCAGACCCTCGGCGCCCTGCTGTCCCGGCTCGGCGAGCACGCCAAGGTGGGCGCGTACCGCACGGACGTCCTCGCGGTGAAGCCGGACGGCACCCTCACGGACGAGACGAACAAGAAGGTCGTCAAGGAGGTCCTCGGCGGCTCGGTCTCGGCCACGCAGCCCGGCGCCACCCCCCGGGTGGGCCTGAAGGACGCCACCGGCGACGACAAGGCGCAGGCGGCGGCGAGGGCCGCGCTGCTCAACGGCGGCTACGCCTTCGTGGACGGCGGCAAGGCCGGCAAGATGGCGGCCGCGTCCCAGATCACGTACCAGGACGACGCCCAGCGGGACCGGGCCGTCGAGGTCGCCAAGACGCTGGGCCTGCCCGAGACGGTCGTGAAGAAGGCCGAGAACGCGGTGAACGCGGACGTCGTGGTGATCCTCGGAAAGGACTACAAACCATCCTGACCCGGGCCCCGAACGGGTTCGCAGGCGCGGTCGCGCCCGCGCGGGACGTTCCGCGCGGGCGGTGTCGGCGGTACATGAGACCCTTGTAAGGATCTGCCCGCCAACCCGAAAGCATGGCCAGTGACCGCCACGGACCGCTCCATCGAGCTCATCACCGCCGCCGCCCAGGCCGCGGCCGACCGGCTCGCGCACGACATCATCGCGTACGACGTCAGCGACGTGCTGTCGATCACCGATGCCTTCCTGCTCGCATCGGCGCCCAACGACCGCCAGGTCAAGTCGATCGTCGACGAGATCGAGGAGCGCCTCCTCAAGGAGCTCGGCGCCAAGCCGGTGCGCCGTGAGGGCGACCGCGACGCCCGCTGGATCCTGCTCGACTACGTCGACATCGTCGTCCACGTCCAGCACAGCGAGGAGCGCGTCTTCTACGCGCTGGAGCGCCTGTGGAAGGACTGCCCCGAGATCGAGCTGCCCGAGGACGCCAAGCTCACGCTCGGCAAGGCCGAGGAGCACGCCAAGCTGCGCGAGGCGGCGGGCGACGACGAGCTGGACGGTGATCTGTTCTGAGCGGGACCACCTCCGGCACGACCACCAGGAAGATCGTCCTGTGGCGGCACGGCCAGACCGCGTGGAACCTGGAGCGACGCTTCCAGGGCTCCACGGACATCGAGCTGACCGATGCGGGTGTGGCGCAGGCGCGCCGCGCCGCCCGGCTCCTCGCCTCGCTGAAGCCGGACGCCATCGTGGCCTCCGACCTCAGCCGGGCTTCGGCCACGGCTGCCGAGCTGGCGGCCGTCACCGGCCTGACGGTCGAGCACACCCCGGCGCTGCGGGAGACGTACGCGGGGGAGTGGCAGGGCCTCACGCACGACGAGATCCTCGAGAAGTACGGCGAGCAGTACGCGGCGTGGAAGCGCGGCGAACCGGTCCGCAGGGGCGGTGGCGAACTGGAGACCGAGGTCGCCGACCGCGCCGCGCCCGTGGTGCTGGAGCACACCGGCCGGCTGCCGCGGGGCGGGACGCTCGTCGTCGTCAGCCACGGCGGCACGATCCGTACGACCATCGGCCGTCTGCTGGGCCTGGACTCGTACTACTGGGAGGGCCTCGGCGGGCTCTCCAACTGCTGCTGGTCCGTCCTCGGCGAGGGCGCGCGCGGCTGGCGCCTGATGGAGCACAACGCCGGAACGCTCCCCGAACCGGTGCTCGGAGACGACGACTGAGCAGCTCCCCGCGGCCCTCCTGCCGGGGCAGCCACCCGGATTTCACTTTCCGGCTGGTCGCAGGCTAGAGTTCTTCTTGTTCGCAGCGCAGAACACCGGAGACGGGGGGAGCGCGGCGGAGAGCGGGGCTATAGCTCAGTTGGTAGAGCGCCTGCATGGCATGCAGGAGGTCAGGAGTTCAATTCTCCTTAGCTCCACAAAATCAGAATCCCGTCCCCAACTGGGGGCGGGATTCTTGCTTTTGCCCCCTTTGCGCTTGCTGGCCGGGCCTGTACCGGCATGGCAGAATCGGACCGCCGGAGGGGGACACGACGGCCCGACGCGGGAGGGAGTCGCTGACGGATGGGTGCACACCGGCGGCGGTGCGACTGGTGCAACAACGGCACGCCGATCGTGCGGGACATGGACCCGGTCAACTCCGACTACCAGTACTGGTGCGAGGAATGCGCACGGGCGCTGATCATAAAAGGCGATCCGATCGAGACCTACCGTGAGCTGGAAGGGGAGCCGATCTACGGCCGGCTGCTCGACGAGCACTGCACGCTCAAGCGGTTCTACCAGTTCGCCCGAGCGTGACGTAAGCAGGCTAAAACGGACATGGCCCGTGGTCGGTGGAAATCGATTTTTGGACCAGGGCCATGACCGTGTAATGTTTGAGACGTCGCCGAGGGGAACCGGCAAGGGACACCGAGCGACAGGCAGTACGAGGGGCTATAGCTCAGTTGGTAGAGCGCCTGCATGGCATGCAGGAGGTCTGGAGTTCAATTCTCCATAGCTCCACAGTGAAGAAGCGGGGCACCCCGATAGGGTGGGCCCCGTGTGGTTTTGCCGGGTGCGGTGCAGGTTGCGGTTGTGGGGCCGGCGCCGCCGCCGCATCCACGACGCGGAGGGGGCGAGCGGGC
>NZ_JBHXQN010000033.1:0-18165 GCF_042717785.1 Streptomyces sp. NPDC058619 | reverse complement strand
GTTGTGGCCGCCGGCCTCCTGTCGGCGCTCGCCGGCTGCCGGGCGGACGCACCGCAGGACCGGGCCGACGACGGCCGGGCCGTGATCGTTGTCCCGCTTCCGTTCCTGGTTCCGGTTCTGCGTCCGGCGCCGCCTCCGCTTCCACGACGCGGACGGTCCGAGCGGGCGCCGGGGGCGCTGCGGTACCCTGGCGCCATGCGTGCCGTACGCCTTCTGCTTACCGAGCCGCGCTGATCAGTGCCGACCCTCCAGCGGTCGGCATCGGCGCGGCGTCCCCTCCTGTGCGAGGGGTTTTTTCGTTTGGGCAGGCAGAGACGGCAGAGACGATCGATGGAGCTTCAGAAATCATGAGCGAGACGAACACCCCGGCCCCCGAGGCGGCCGAGGCGCACCGCTACACGG
The DNA here is from genome assembly GCF_042717785.1 of Streptomyces sp. NPDC058619. NCBI lineage: Bacteria > Bacillati > Actinomycetota > Actinomycetes > Kitasatosporales > Streptomycetaceae > Streptomyces > Streptomyces sp. NPDC058619. The sequence goes on along the minus strand of NZ_JBHXQN010000033.1, from coordinate 17,763 downwards.
CTGCCATGGCCGCCGACATCGAGGCACGCTGGCAGGACGCCTGGGACGAGCAGGGCACCTACGAGGCGCCGAACCCGACCGGCGACCTGGCCGGGGACCCCGCAGTCGTCGCCAAGCCCAAGAAGTTCATCATGGACATGTTCCCGTACCCGTCCGGTGCGGGGCTGCACGTCGGCCACCCGCTCGGGTACATCGCCACCGACGTCTTCGCCCGCCACCAGCGGATGACCGGCCACAACGTCCTGCACACCCTGGGCTTCGACGCCTTCGGTCTGCCAGCCGAGCAGTACGCCGTCCAGACCGGTACCCACCCGCGGGTGTCGACCGAGGCGAACATCGAGAACATGAAGGTCCAGCTGCGCCGGCTGGGCCTGGGCCACGACAAGCGCCGCTCGTTCGCGACGATCGACCCGGACTACCACAAGTGGACCCAGTGGATCTTCCTGCAGATCTACAACTCCTGGTACGACGCGGACGCCGCCACGGCGCGGCCGATCGCCGAGCTGGTCGCCGCCTTCGAGGACGGCTCCCGTGAGGTTCCGGGCGGCAGTGCGTGGGCGGAGCTGACCGCGGGCGAGCGGGCCGACGTACTGAACGGCTTCCGGCTGGCCTACGCCTCGGACGCGCCCGTGAACTGGTGCCCGGGGCTGGGCACCGTACTGGCCAACGAGGAGGTCACCGCGGACGGCCGTTCCGAGCGCGGCAACTTCCCGGTCTTCAAGGCCAAGCTGAGCCAGTGGAACATGCGCATCACCGCGTACGCCGACCGGCTGCTGGACGACCTGGACGCGCTGGACTGGCCCGAGGCCATCAAGCTGCAGCAGCGCAACTGGATCGGCCGCAGCGAGGGCGCGCGCGTGGACTTCGCCGTCGGCGGCGCCGGCGCGATCACCGTCTTCACCACCCGCCAGGACACGCTGTTCGGCGCCACCTACATGGTGCTGGCGCCCGAGCACGAGCTGATCCCCACCATCGTCCCGGCCGCCTGGCCCGAGGGCACGCACCCCGTGTGGACCGGCGGCCACGCCACTCCGGCCGAGGCCGTCAACGCGTACCGCAAGCAGGCCGCGTCGAAGTCGGACGTCGAGCGGCAGGCGGACGCCAAGGAGAAGACGGGCGTCTTCACCGGCGCGTACGCCACCAACCCGGTCAGCGGCGAGCAGGTCCCGGTCTTCATCGCCGACTACGTGCTGATGGGCTACGGCACCGGCGCGATCATGGCCGTCCCGGCGCACGACAGCCGCGACTTCGCCTTCGCGCGCGCCTTCGAGCTGCCGATGCGCTGCGTCGTGCAGCCGTCCGACGGCCGCGGCACCGACCCGGCCGAGTGGGACGACGCGTTCGCCTCGTACGACGCGAAGCTGGTCAACTCCGCGGGCTCCGGCCTGTCGCTGGACGGGCTGGGCGTGGTCGAGGCCAAGGCCCTGATCACCGACTGGCTGGCCGAGCGCGGCATCGGCGAGGGCACCGTCAACTTCCGCCTGCGCGACTGGCTGTTCAGCCGCCAGCGGTACTGGGGCGAGCCGTTCCCGATCGTCTACGACGAGGACGGCGTCGCGCACCCGCTGCCCGAGTCGATGCTGCCGCTGGAGCTGCCGGAGGTCGAGGACTACTCGCCGCGCACCTTCGAGCCGGACGACGCGCTGTCGCAGCCCGAGACCCCGCTGTCGCGCAAGGCCGACTGGGTCGAGGTCGAGCTGGACCTGGGCCGCGGCGAGGGCGTCAAACGCTACCGGCGCGAGACCAACACCATGCCGAACTGGGCCGGCTCCTGCTGGTACGAGCTGCGCTACCTGGACCCGAACAACGCGTCGGCGCTGGTGGACCCGGAGATCGAGCAGTACTGGATGGGCCCGCGCGAGGGCCGGCCGCACGGCGGCGTCGACCTGTACGTGGGCGGCGCCGAGCATGCGGTGCTGCACCTGCTGTACGCGCGCTTCTGGTCGAAGGTGCTGTTCGACCTGGGTCACGTCTCCTCGGTGGAGCCCTTCCACAAGCTGTACAACCAGGGCATGATCCAGGCGTTCGTCTACCGTGACGAGCGCGGCTTCCCGGTCTCGGCCACCGACGTCGAGGAGCGGGACGGCAGGTTCTACTTCGAGGGCGAGCCCGTCAAGCGCGAGCTGGGCAAGATGGGCAAGTCCCTGAAGAACGCCGTCACGCCGGACGAGATCTGCGAGGAGTACGGCGCGGACACCCTGCGCCTGTACGAGATGGCGATGGGCCCGCTGGACGTCTCGCGTCCGTGGGACACCCGCGCCGTCGTCGGCCAGTACCGCCTGCTGCAGCGCCTGTGGCGCAACATCGTGGACGAGGAGACGGGCGCGGTGACGGTCGTCGACGCCGAGCCCGCCGAGGACACCCTGCGCGTGCTGCACAAGGCGATCGACGGGGCCGGAGCCGACCTGGCCGCGCTGCGCTTCAACACCGCCATCGCCAAGATCACCGAGCTGAACAACGCGCTGACGAAGGCGGGCCGCCCGCTGGAGCGCACGGTCGCCGAGCAGCTGGTGCTGCTGGTCGCCCCGCTGGCCCCGCACATCGCGGAGGAGCTGTGGCACCGGCTGGGGCACAGCGATTCGGTGGTCCACCAGGACTTCCCGGTCGCGGACCCGGCGTACGTCGTCGACGAGACCGTGACCTGCGTGGTCCAGGTCAAGGGCAAGGTCAAGGCGCGGCTGGAGGTGCCGCCGGCGATCTCGGACGCGGACCTGGAGAAGCTGGCCGTCACCGACGCCGGTGTGGTCGCGGCGCTGGGCGGTGCGGAGATCCGCAAGGTGATCGTGCGCGCGCCGAAGCTGGTGAACATCGTCATCTGACGCGTTCGCGCCCCGGTCTAGGGGTATTCCCGTACGGGCAGGTTGGGGGTTCGATTGGAACCCCTGGCCTGCCTGTGGCGTTTACGGTGGAGGAGACGGATTAGGCAGGGGAAAGGAACCTCATGGAGGCCGCGTTGATCATCTTCGCGCTGGTGGTGCTTTTCGCCTTCCTGGGCTTGGGCGCGTACGCGACGGTCAAGGTGGTGGGGGCCGCGAAGCGGGGTGTGGACCGCACGATCACGCAGGCGCGGCGGACGGTCGAGGACACGACGCTGCGGGCGAAGAGCCTCGGCCAGGTCGGGGTGAGCGGGGCGCTGGCGCAGCTGCGGCTCGACCTGCGGACGTCGATGCGGACCACGCAGCAGGCGCTGTACCAGGGCGTCCAGGCGGACGCCTCGCTGCGGGAGTCGATCGGCCTGTTCGAGCGGCTCAGCGCGCACGGCTACGAGCTGGACGACGAGCTGAAGCGGCTGGAGCAGGAGCCGGACCGCAAGCGGATCGCCGACGGCCTGCCCGACCTGCGGGAACGCACGGCCAAGATCACACAGGCGGCGGATTCGCTGCGGTGGGCGGCCCGTGACCGGGCCCGCCGGTTCGCCGAGGACGATCTGAGCGTGCTGTCGGCTCAGATCGAGATGGAGTCGGGGGCGCTGCGGGACTGGTCGCCCGAGTCGGTGGACGAGCTCGCGGCGGCGGCAGCCGCGTGGGACGCGGCGCAGGGGCCGGCTGCTCAGGCTCCGGCTGCTCAGGCTCAGGCTCCGGCCGCGGGCGGCCGGGGTACGGCAGGCCGGGGTGCGGGAGCCGATCGGGCGGCCCTGAACGAGGCGCCTCCGGCGGCGCCCTACCCGTGGCAGAAGACGCGGCGGCCGGAGAGCACGACCTGAGGGGTGCCCCGGGTGCCCGAAGGGTGCCCGGGGGAGTGGGTCCGGGCGATTCCGGGGCGGTGCCGGGGAGCCGGTGAGGACACCGAGTCGGGCCCCAGGCTGCCGTGGAACCCCTACGGGCGGTAACCTCCGGCTCATGTCCCGCCATGTCGCCATCATCACCGATTCCACGGCCTACCTGCCCCAACCGGCCATGGCGCGGCACGGAATCACCTCCGTCCCGCTCACCGTGGTGCTCGGCGACGAGGCGCTGGAGGAGGGCACCGAGATCTCGGCGCGCAGCCTCGCCCTGGCGCTCCAGAAGCGCCGCTCGGTCACCACTTCGCGCCCCGGCCCCGAGGAGTTCGTCCGGGCCTACCGGGCCGCCGCGGACGCCGGTGCGACCGGCATCGTGAGCCTGCACCTGTCCTCCGAGTTCTCCGGCACCTACGACTCCGCGGTGGTCGCCTCCAGGACCGCGCCCGTGCCCGTCCGCGTCGTGGACACCGGCATGGTCGCGATGGCCCTCGGGTTCTGCGCCCTGGCCGCCGCCGAGGTGGCCGAGGCGAGCGGCTCCCTGGACGAGGCCGTGGCCGCCGCGGAGAAGCGGGCGGCGGACATGTCCGCGTACTTCTACGTCGACACCCTCGACTACCTCCGGCGCGGCGGCCGGATCGGGGCCGCGCAGGCCCTGCTCGGCTCGGCCCTGGCGGTGAAGCCGCTGCTGACGCTGGACGGGGGACGGATCGAGATGCTGGAGAAGGTGCGTACGGCCTCGAAGGCGATCGCCCGGCTGGAGGAGCTGGCCGTCGAGCGCGCCGGTTCGGCCAGCGTCGACGTGGCGGTGCACCACCTGGCGGCACCGGAACGGGCCGAGAAGCTCGCGCAGCGGCTGCGCGAGCGCATCCCCGGCCTGGTGGAGCTGCACGTCAGCGAGGTGGGTGCGGTGATCGGCGCGCACACCGGACCGGGGCTGTTGGCGGCCGTCGTCTCGCCGCGCTGAGCGGTCCGTTGCGCAGCGGCGGTCGTTGAAGAGCACCGGAACGGGTGACCCGGTTATCCACAACGGGGCTGTCATCCACCGGAATTGATGGTTCCGAACGGGGTTCGGAATCGGCTCGTACGGTCGTGTCATGACTCTGCGAACGCGAACGCGTACTCCGATCCCGTCCCGTGCCACCAGCGGCCCGGGCCGTTCCCGCTCCTCCGACGGCCGGGTGCGCCTCCGGGGCGGTGGGCCGCGCCAGGCGCCCGCCGAGCCGGGTGCGGTGCGGCGGCGGGCCGAAGCCCTGCTCGGCGGCAGCAGCCCGCCCGAGGGGCCCTCCGGGGGCCTGCCGGGGGTGCGGTCCGGGGTGTCGTCGGGGGAGTCGTCCGGGGCGCCGCCGACTGCGGCGGGGGGCTTGCCCGGGCTGTCCCCGGGCGCCCGGGCCGGTGAGCCCCCGGGAGGGGGGAGGGGAGCGTCGTCCGGGGCGCCTGCCGGACCGTCGCCTGGGGCGCCGCCCGAGGTGCCGCCCGAGGCGTCGGCGGGGGAGGGGGCGGGGCTTTCGGCCGGGGAGGCGCGGAGGCTGGCCGTGCGGGAGCGGTTGCCGGTGTGGCTCCAGGCCCGCTGCGGAGTGGAGCCGCGCACGGTGGGCGCCGTCGCGGTCGTGCTCGTCGTGGCGGCCGGATGCGCCGCGCAGCAGTTCTGGTCGGCCCGGCCGCAGCCGGTGACGGCCCCCGCGGTGATCACTCCGGCTCCGGCCCCCGTGCCGGTTGCGGCGGCGGCGCCGGTTGCCGGGTCCGCCGGGGGACCGGCCCCGCCCGGCGGTGCGCGGATCATGGTCGATGTCGGCGGCAAGGTGCGGGAGCCGGGGGTGCGGCGGCTGCCCGCCGGTTCGCGGGTGGAGGACGCGCTGGCCGCCGCCGGGGGAGTGCGGCCGGGCACGGACACCACCGGGCTCAACCGGGCCCGGGTCCTGGTGGACGGCGAGCAGGTGCTGGTCGGCGTACCGGCACCGATGCCGGCACCGCCGCAGCCGCCTGCGCACCCGCTGTCGCCGCCGGGCGGGGGCGTCGGTCCGGGCGCCGGCCCGCTCAGCCTCGGCACGGCCACGGTCGAGCAGCTGGACGGGCTGCCCGGGGTCGGGCCGGTGCTGGCGAAGCACATCGTGGACTTCCGCACCGCCCGCGGCGGCTTCCGCTCGGTGGAGGAGCTCCGCCAGGTGAACGGCATCGGGGAGCGGCGCTTCGCCGACCTGCGCCGCCTGGTGCGGCCGTGAACCGCCCCGAGGCGCCGGGCCCGGCGGATCTGCGCCTGGTCCCACCGGCCCTGGCCGCCTGGGCGGCCGCCGCCCTCGCGCTGGGCGCGCCCGGCGCGTGGACGATCGCCGGGGTCGGGCTGGGCGGCGTCGGGGCCGGGCTCCTGGTGCTGGCCTCCTGCCGGCTTCCGGGAGCGCGGTGGCGGATCGCCGCCGCCGCCGGCGCCGCCCTGCTGTGCGCGGCGGCCGGGGCGGGGGTGGCGGGGCTGGAGCGGGCCGGGGCGCGGGCCGGGCCGGTGGCGGGGCTGGCCCGGGAGCACGCCCGTGTCCTCGCCGAGCTCACCGTCGGCTCCGACCCCCGGGTGCCCCGCGGGGGGAACGGGCCGCCGGTGGTGGTCCTGGACGCGGTGGTGACCCGCGTGACCGGGCCCGACGGGGCGCGCACCCGGGTCCAGACCCCGGTGCGGGTACTCGCCGGGCACCCGGGGTGGGCCCGGCTGCTGCCCTCCACGCGGGTGGAGGTGGTCGCCCGGCTGGCCCCGGCCCGGGACGGGGAGCGGGCGGTGGCGCTGCTGCGGCCGGGCGGGGACACCCTGCCCGCGGTGACCGGCGGACCGAGCGCCGCCCAGCGCGTGGCGGGGCGGCTGCGGGCCGGGCTGCGCGAGGCCACCGAAGGGCTCGCGCCGGACGCGAGGGCGCTGCTGCCGGGCCTGGTCGTCGGCGACACCTCCCGGGTGCCGCCCGACCTGGACGAGGCCTTCCGGGCCACCGACCTGCTGCACCTCCTGGCCGTGTCGGGGTCCAACCTGACCGTGGTGCTGTTCCTGCTCATCGGGCCGCCCGCCCGCGCGCAGCGGGCGGAGCGGCGCGGGCTGGCCCCCGTCCTCGGGCTCTCGCTCCGGGCGACCGCCCTGTGCGGCGGCGCCCTGACCCTGGCCTTCGTGGTGGTCTGCCGGCCGGAGCCGAGCGTGTTGCGCGCCGCGGCCTGCGGAGCGGTCACCCTGGCCGCCCTCGCCACAGGGCGGCGCCGCTCCCTGATCCCCGCCCTGGCCGCCGCCGTGCTGCTGCTCGTGCTGTACGAGCCGTGGCTGGCCCGCAGCCCGGGCTTCCTGCTCTCCGTCCTGGCCACCGGGGCCCTGCTGACCCTCGCCCCCCGGTGGAGCGGAGCCCTGCGGAGGCGCGGGATGCGGCCCCGGCTCGCCGAGGCGGTGGGGGCCGCGGCGGCCGCCCAGGCGGTGTGCGCCCCCGTGGTCGCGGTGCTCGCGGCCCGGGTCAGCCTGGTGGCGGTGCCGTGCAACCTGCTGGCCGAGCTCGCGGCGGGCCCGGCGACCGTGCTCGGCTTCGCGGCGCTCGCCGCGGCTCCGCTGTCGATGCCCGCCGCCGAGGTGCTCGCCCGGTGCGCCGGCGTGCCGGCCGGGTGGATCGCCGCCGTGGCCCGTGGCGGGGCCCGGCTGCCGGGGGCCGAACTGCCCTGGCCGGGCGGGCTCGGCGGGGGCCTGCTGCTGGCCGCCGTGACACTGGCCTTCGTGGGCCTCTGCGCCCGGTTCGGCCGGCGGCGGTGGGTCTGCGCCGCCCTGGCCGTGCTGCTGCTCCTCGCCGTCCTGCGGCCGCCGCAGCTGGTCCGTACGCTCGCGCACTGGCCTCCGCCGGACTGGAGGCACGTCCAGTGCGCCGTGGGCCAGGGGGACGCGGCCGTCCTCGCCCTCGGCCCCGGCACGGCCATGGTGGTCGACGCCGGTCCGGAGCCCGGCCCGGTGGACGCGTGCCTGCGGACCCTGGGCGTGCGCCGGGTACCGCTGCTCGTGCTGACGCACTTTCACGCGGACCACGTGGGAGGTCTGCGCGGGGTGCTGCGGGGGCGGTCCGTGGGTGTGATTCAGGCCACCACGCTGGAAGAGCCGCCGGGACAGGCCCAGTTCGTCCGCCGGGCCGCGGCCGCCGCGGGAGTGCCCGTCGTACCGGCTTCGGCGGGGGAGCGGCGCCGGGCCGGACCGCTGGAGTGGGAGGTGCTGTGGCCGCCCGCCGGACCGCCGCCCGACGGACCCAACGACGCGAGCATCGCCCTGCTCGTGCGCGGTGCGGGGCTCACCCTGCTGCTCCTGGGAGACCTCGAACCACCAGCTCAGCGAGCCCTGTTGAGCCACCATCCGGGACTGGGGCCGGTGGACGTCCTCAAAGTCGCCCACCACGGCTCGGCACACCAGGACCGCGAACTGCTCGCCCGCGTCCGGCCGCGGTTCGCCATCGTCCCCGTCGGTGCGGGGAACCGCTACGGGCACCCCGCACCAGGTACGCTCACGCAACTGCGGGCGATGGGGACGACCGTGCTGCGCACCGATACCGACGGCTCGATCGCCGTGGCCGGGGCCGGACCGGGGATGCAAGCGTTTCCGGCCAACCGGCGTCGGAGCCGACGCGGGCATACCGGGCGCGACCCTGCTGTTTGCCCCGAACCCGACAGCATGATCGAATTCGTTTTCGCCAGAGCGGCACAAGTCCACACAGCACGGGGGTGCACAGACCATGTTCGGGCGACGACGCGGGATGGAGACTGCCGGGAGTTCCAGCCCGCACACATCCGCCACACTGACGCTCCCGCCGACGGCGCGTCTGCTCAGCTGCCGGGTCCTCGACACGGTCCACCAGCCGGTCCGGCTGGCCGCGTTCGAGGTGACCGACCCGATCGGCCGCCGGATCGTCAGCGGGGAGACCGACCCGTACGGCGGGTTCACGGCGGCCGTGCCGGAAGGGGAGTACCGGCTCTCGGTGACCGCCGAGGGGTACGCGCCGTTCCACGGGGCGACGATCGTGGGGGATCCGGCGCAGCCCGGCACCGCGGAGATCATCCTCGACGCGGTGGAGCCGCCGCTGCTGCCGCAGCCCGGCCACTGGGAAATCGACCCGACGCATTCGTCGATCGGCTTCTCGGCCCGCCACATAGGGTTCGCGCGCATCCGCGGCCGGTTCAACACCTTCGCCGGCGCGGTGCGGATCGCGGAGCGCATGGAGGACTCCTCCATGCACGTGATCATCGACGCGGCGAGCATCGACACGGGGCTGCGGATGCGGGACGACCACCTGCGGTCCGCGGACTTCCTGGACGCGGTCCGGCACCCCACGGTGGAGTTCTACAGCGAGCGGTTCATCCACCGCAGCGGCAGCCGCTGGGCCGTCGCGGGCGCCCTGACCCTGCACGGGGTCAGCCGCTCCGTGACCCTGGACACCCAGTACCTGGGCCTGGGCACGGGCCTGGAGGGCGAGCCCAGGTCGGCCTGCCGGGCCACGGCCGAGCTGCACCGCGAGGACTTCACCCTGAACTGGCAGTCGGTGCTGGCGCACGGGATCGCGGCCATCGGGTCGAGCGTCGACGTGACGCTCGACGTCCAGATCGTCCACAAGGCCTGACAGGGTCAGGGGGCTTCGAGCCAGCCCTCGTAGGCGTCGGCGAGCGAGTCGAGCGCGGCGGGGTCGAGCCGTTCCCGCGGGTCCTCGACGACCACCAGCCACTGGGCGTCCTCGGCGTCGTCCTCGCCGGCCAGGGCGTCGCGGACCAGCTGCGGCTCCTCCGGGAGGCCGAAGCGGTCCGCGGCTTCCCGCGCCACCTCCTCCGCGGCGTCGCGGTCGGGCAGGACGAGTACGTGTCGTACGTTCACGCGACCATTCTGGGGCACGCGGCGCGGGGGGCTGTCAGTGCGGCGTGGGATGCTGGAGCCGATGGCCACCAGGAAGAACTCCACCGACGATCCGCTCGCCCCGCTCACCCTCGCGGTGGGGCAGGAGGACCTGCTGCTCGACCGCGCCGTACGGGAGGTCGTGACGGCCGCCCGCGCCGCCGACGCCGATACGGACGTGCGCGACCTCGCCCCGGAACAGCTCCAGCCCGGCACGCTGGCCGAGCTGACGAGCCCGTCGCTCTTCTCCGAGCGCAAGGTGCTGATCGTGCGCAACGCGCACGACCTGTCGGCGGACACGGTCAAGGAGGTCAAGGCGTACCTCGCCGCGCCCTTCGAGGAGATCACGGTCGTGCTCCTCCACGCGGGCGGCGTCAAGGGCAAGGGACTGCTCGACGCGGCCCGGAAGGCGGGGGCCCGCGAGATCGCCTGCCCGAAGATGACCAAGGCGGCGGACCGACTGGCCTTCGTACGGGGCGAGTTCCGCACACTGGGCAGGTCGGCGACTCCCGAGGCGTGCCAGACCCTGGTGGACGCGATCGGCAGCGACCTGCGGGAGCTGGCGAGTGCGGCGGCCCAGTTGTGCGCGGACGTCGAGGGCACCATCGACGAGGCCGTGGTCGGCCGGTACTACACGGGCCGGGCCGAGGCCTCCAGCTTCACGGTGGCCGACCGTGCCGTCGAGGGGCGTGCGGCGGAGGCACTGGAAGCGCTGCGCTGGTCCCTTTCCACCGGGGTGGCCCCGGTGTTGATCACCAGCGCCCTGGCCCAGGCGGTACGGGCGATCGGCAAGCTGGCCTCCGCCCCGCGCGGTGCCCGCCCGGGCGACCTCGCCCGGGACCTGGGCATGCCGCCGTGGAAGATCGACCGGGTCCGCCAGCAGATGCGGGGCTGGTCGGCCGACGGCGTCGCCGACGCGCTGCGCGCGGTGGCCGCCGCCGACGCGGGCGTCAAGGGCGGCGGCGACGACCCCGAATACGCGTTGGAGAAGGCCGTGGTCGCCGTCGCCCACGCTGCCCGCCCGCCCCGCCGCTAGCGCTCCCCGCCCGGATCGCGCCGTCGGGTCGGGCGGGTGCGCCCGTACGCGGGCGGACCGGTGACCCGTGGTGCACGGCACCGGGCGGCGCGGGACACGCCCCGTCGCGGGCCGGTGTCGGCCAGATCCTCCGGATCCGGACGCAAAGAAGCCCCCCAGTGGGGACCAGGGGGCTTCCACGCTGGTCAGCGTGGCGTACTAGCCAGCGTGCCGTGTCCAGAAAGAAGTCACGTGGTGTGCCGCACTTGCCGCGGCTCGCGCGAGCAGGCCGCGTGCGGCGCGGTGTGCCGGTCTGGAGCGGAAGAGAGGGCCCGCTGAGTCCCTACCGGCGATTCACATCGAGAGCTCAGCCCTGCAGGGCGGCAACCTTGGTGGCCAGCGCCGACTTCTTGTTGGCGGCGGCGTTCTTGTGGATGACACCCTTCGAGACAGCCTTGTCGAGCGCACGCGCGGCAGCGCGAGAAGCCACGGTGGCCTTCTCGGCGTCACCGGCGACGACGGCCTCGCGGGCCTTGCGGATCGCGGTCTTGAGCGAAGACTTGACGGCCTTGTTGCGCAGGCGCGCCTTCTCGTTCGTCTTGTTCCGCTTGATCTGGGACTTGATGTTCGCCACGAAAGAGCCTTTTCAGGTTCAGAGTTTTGTTCTTCGGATTGTGTCCCGACAGCTGAGAGGTCATACGAGACACAGCCACCCAGGGTACCAGGCACTCTGCGGGTGGCCCAAACCGAGCGCACTGCCCCGTCCATGGGACCATGGGAGTCTGCGTACAGGTCCGAGATCCCGCCGCCGAGAGCGGCGGGAGCCGGATCCGCGCTCCGACCGACGCTCCGCAAACGCTTCCGACTGCGACCCGAGAATCAGGACACTGCGTGCCCGCGATCCCCAGCCACGTGCCCGAGCCGAGCCGTACCGACCCGGCGCTGATCCGCAACTTCTGCATCATCGCGCACATCGACCACGGCAAGTCGACCCTTGCCGACCGGATGCTCCAGCTCACCGGTGTCGTCGACCAGCGGCAGATGCGCGCCCAGTACCTCGACCGCATGGACATCGAGCGTGAGCGCGGCATCACGATCAAGTCCCAGGCGGTCCGGCTGCCCTGGGCCCCCACCACGGGCGAGGGCCTGGGCACCACCCACATCCTCAACATGATCGACACCCCCGGGCACGTCGACTTCACCTATGAGGTCTCGCGCTCCCTCGCCGCGTGCGAGGGCACCGTCCTCCTCGTGGACGCGGCCCAGGGCATCGAGGCCCAGACCCTCGCCAACCTGTACCTGGCGATGGAGAAGGACCTCGCGATCGTCCCGGTCCTGAACAAGATCGACCTGCCGGCCGCCCAGCCGGAGAAGTTCGCCGAGGAGCTGGCGAACCTGGTCGGCTGCCAGCCGGAGGACGTGCTGCGCGTCTCGGCGAAGACCGGTCTCGGCGTGGACGTGCTGCTCGACAAGATCGTCGCCACCGTCCCGGCCCCGGTCGGTCCCAAGGACGCCCCGGCCCGCGCGATGATCTTCGACTCGGTCTACGACTCGTACCGCGGTGTCGTGACCTACGTCCGTGTCATCGACGGCCAGCTCAACAAGCGCGAGCGCATCCGGATGATGTCGACCGGCGCCACCCACGAGCTGCTGGAGATCGGCGTCTCCTCCCCGGAGATGACCCCGGCCGACGGCATCGGCGTCGGCGAGGTGGGCTACATCATCACCGGCGTGAAGGACGTCCGTCAGTCCAAGGTCGGTGACACCATCACCAGCCTGCACAACGGCGCGACCGAGGCCCTCGGCGGCTACAAGGACCCGCGTCCGATGGTCTTCTCCGGCCTGTACCCGCTCGACGGCTCGGACTACCCGGACCTGCGCGAGGCCCTGGACAAGCTGCAGCTCAACGACGCCGCGCTGGTCTACGAGCCGGAGACCTCGGCGGCGCTCGGCTTCGGCTTCCGCGTCGGCTTCCTCGGCCTGCTCCACCTGGACGTGGTGCGCGAGCGCCTGGAGCGCGAGTTCGGTCTCGACCTGATCGCCACCGCGCCGAACGTGGTCTACCGGGTCGTCATGGAAGACGGCAAGGAAGTCTCCGTCACCAACCCGAGCGAGTTCCCCGAGGGCAAGATCTCGGACGTGTTCGAGCCGGTCGTCCGGGCCACCCTGCTCGCGCCCTCCGAGTTCATCGGCGCGATCATGGAGCTCTGCCAGCAGCGCCGCGGCACCCTCCTGGGGATGGACTACCTCTCCGAGGACCGCGTCGAGATCCGCTACACGCTCCCGCTCGCGGAGATCGTCTTCGACTTCTTCGACCAGCTGAAGTCCAAGACGCGCGGCTACGCCTCCCTGGACTACGAGCCCACCGGGGAGCAGTCCGGCAGCCTGGTCAAGGTCGACATCCTGCTGCACGGCGACAAGGTCGACGCCTTCTCCGCCGTCTGCCACAAGGACGCCGCCTACGCCTACGGCGTGCGCCTGGTCGCCAAGCTGCGCGAGCTCATCCCGCGGCAGGCCTTCGAGATCCCGATCCAGGCGGCCGTCGGTTCCCGCGTCATCGCCCGCGAGACCATCCGCGCCATCCGCAAGGACGTCCTCGCCAAGTGCTATGGCGGTGACATCTCCCGTAAGCGGAAGCTGCTGGAGAAGCAGAAGGAAGGCAAGAAGCGGATGAAGATGGTCGGCTCCGTGGAGGTCCCGCAGGAGGCCTTCATCGCCGTCCTCTCCAGCGACGAATCCGGCGGCAAGAAGAAGTAGCGACCGGAACGGAACGAGGCCCTCACGCTCAGGCGTGAGGGTCTCTTTCGTTATGAACCGGCCGCTTGCGGGCTCTTACGCACCGGCCTGACGGCCTCTAGTCTGATCACTGCTCGACGGTTACTCGCCAGTCACTAACCGGCACGTCTCAAACCCGCCAGTCCCAAGCGCCCCCCAAGCGCCCCACGCCCACGCACTGCCGCGTGGATCGGTCCGGAGGATGTCGTGAGCGACACACAGACCATGATCGAGAACCGCCCGCCCACCGTGGCGGCCCTCTTCCTTGAGCGCGTTGCCGCCACCCCGGACGCGGAGGCGTACCGGTTCCCGGTCCCCGCGGCCGGCGGCCAGGGCGCTCCCGACGAGTGGAAGTCGCTCAGCTGGGGCCAGGCGGCCGAGCGGGTCTTCTCCATCGCCGCCGGCCTGATCACCCTGGGCCTCGAAGCGGAGGACCGGGTCGCCCTCGCCTCCAACACCCGGGTCGAGTGGATCCTCGCCGACCTCGGGGTGATGTGCGCGGGCGCCGCGACCACCACCGTCTACCCGAGCACCAACGCGGAGGAGTCGGCGTACATCCTCGCCGACTCCGCCAGCCGGGTGCTGATCGCCGAGGACGCCAAGCAGCTGGCCAAGGCCCGCGAGCATCGCGCGGACCTGCCCGGGCTGGCGCACGTCATCGTGCTGGAGGCCGCCGACGCGGTCCCCGACGACGGGGACCCGGACGGCTGGGTGCTCTCCCTCGCCGACCTGGAGAAGCGCGGCGCGGCGCACCTCGCCGAGAACCCGGCCGCGGTGAAGGAGCGGATCTCGGCGATCACCGCCGACCAGCTCGCCACCCTCATCTACACGTCCGGGACCACCGGCCGCCCCAAGGGCGTACGGCTGCCGCACGACAACTGGTCGTACATGGCCAAGGCGACGGTGGCCACCGGCCTGATCACCAAGGACGACGTCCAGTATCTGTGGCTGCCGCTGGCCCACGTCTTCGGCAAGGTCCTGACCTCCGGCCAGATCGAGGTCGGTCACGTCACCGCCGTCGACGGCCGCATCGACAAGATCATCGAGAACCTGCCGATCGTGCAGCCGACCTACATGGCGGCCGTCCCGCGCATCTTCGAGAAGGTCTACAACGGGGTCGCCGCCAAGGCGCGGGCCGGCGGCGGGGCCAAGTACAAGATCTTCCAGTGGGCGGTCGGCGTCGCCCGCGAGTACGCGAAGGTCACACAGGACAACTTCCGGCGCACCGGCAACGCCACGGCGCCCTTCGGCCTCACCACCAAGCACAAGATCGCCGACGCGCTCGTCTACTCCAAGCTCCGCGAGGCCTTCGGCGGCAACCTGCGCGCCGCCGTCTCCGGGTCCGCGGCCCTGGCGCCCGACATCGGTTACTTCTTCGCCGGCGCCGGCATCCACATCCTGGAGGGCTACGGCCTCACGGAGTCCAGCGCCGCCTCCTTCGTCAACCCGGGCGAGGCCTACCGCACCGGCACCGTCGGCAAGCCGCTCCCCGGCACCGAGGTCCGCATCGCCGACGACGGCGAGATCCTGCTGCGCGGCCCCGGCATCATGGAGGGCTACCACGGGCTCCCGGAGAAGACCGCCGAGGTGCTGGAGGCGGACGGCTGGCTGCACACCGGGGACATCGGCGAGCTGTCTGCCGACGGCTACCTGCGGATCACCGACCGCAAGAAGGACCTGATCAAGACCTCGGGCGGCAAGTACGTCTCCCCGGCCGAGGTCGAGGGACAGTTCAAGGCGATCTGCCCCTACGTGTCGAGCATCGTGGTGCACGGCGCGGACCGGAACTTCTGCTCGGCGCTGATCGCGCTCGACGGACCCGCCATCCTGGGCTGGGCCGCCGAGAACGGGCTGGAGGGCAAGACGTACGCGCAGGTCGTGGCCGCCCCGGAGACGACGCGGCTGATCGAGACGTACGTGCAGACCCTCAACGAGGGCCTCCAGCGCTGGCAGACGGTCAAGAAGTTCCGGCTGCTGCCCCGGGACCTGGACGTGGAGCACGGCGACCTCACGCCGAGCCTGAAGCTGAAGCGGCCCGTGGTCGAGCGTGAGTTCAAGCACCTGATCGAGGAGATGTACGAGGGCTCCCGCGAGGCCTGACGCCCCGCGGCCCCCGCGCCCCGCTCCCGCGCCCCCGCCCACCGTTTCAGCGGCGGGGGAGCGGGGGCGGCCGGTGCGGGACAATGGGGGCATGCCTTCCGCACTGCCCGACGGTGAACCCATGCCCGAAGACGGCTCGCTGCCGTCGCACGCCCTGGCGGGCGCCGGCGAGCGGCCGCTCGGCTTCTACCTGCACGTCCCGTACTGCGCCACGCGCTGCGGGTACTGCGACTTCAACACGTACACGGCCACCGAGCTGCGGGGCACCGGCGGCGTGCTCGCCTCCCGGGAGAACTACGCCGACACCCTGATCGACGAGGTCCGCCTCGCCCGCAAGGTGCTCGGCGACGACCCCCGCGCCGTCCGCACCGTCTTCGTCGGCGGCGGCACGCCCACGCTGCTCCCGGCCCGGGACCTCGTACGGATGCTCGCGGCGATCCGGGACGAGTTCGGCCTGGCCGAGGACGCCGAGGTCACCACCGAGGCCAATCCGGACTCCGTGGACCCGGAGTACCTGGCCGAGCTGCGCGCCGGCGGCTTCAACCGGGTCTCGTTCGGCATGCAGAGCGCCCGGCAGCACGTCCTGAAGGTGCTCGACCGCACCCATACCCCCGGGCGGCCCGAGGCGTGCGTCGCGGAGGCGCGGGCGGCGGGCTTCGAGCACGTCAACCTCGACCTGATCTACGGCACGCCGGGGGAGTCGGACGAGGACTGGCGGGCCACCCTGGCCGCCGCGCTCGGGGCCGGACCGGACCACATCAGCGCCTACGCCCTCATCGTCGAGGAGGGGACGCAGCTCGCCCGCCGCATCCGCCGCGGCGAGGTCCCGATGACGGACGACGACGTGCACGCCGACCGCTACCTGATCGCCGACGAGGTCATGGCGCAGGCCGGGTACCACTGGTACGAGGTGTCGAACTGGGCCACCACCGAGGCCGGCCGCTGCCTGCACAACGAGCTGTACTGGCGCGGCGCCGACTGGTGGGGCGCGGGCCCCGGCGCGCACTCGCACGTGGGCGGCGTCCGCTGGTGGAACGTGAAGCACCCCGGCGCCTACGCCGCCGCCCTGGCCGGCGGCAGGTCCCCGGGCGCCGGGCGCGAGCTGCTGTCGCGGGAGGACCGGCGGGTCGAGCGGATCCTGCTGGAGCTGCGGCTGCTCGACGGCTGCCCGCTGACCCTGCTGGCCCCGGCGGGCCTCGCGGCGGCCGGGAAGGCCCTCGCGGACGGACTCCTGGAGCCCGGCCCGTACGCGGCCGGCAGGGCCGTGCTGACCCTGCGGGGGCGGCTGCTGGCCGACGCGGTGGTCCGGGACCTGGTGGACTGAGGCCGGCCGCCGGGTCACGCGTGACGGGGCGGCGGCGGGCTTCGGCGGACGGGTCTCAGGGCGCCGTGACGAAGTCGATGAGCTCCTCGACGCGGCCCAGCAGCGTCGGCTCCAGGTCCTTGTACGAGGTCACCCGCGACAGGATGTGCTGCCAGGCGGCCCCCGTGTTCTCCGGCCAGCCCAGGGCCCGGCAGACGCCCGTCTTCCAGTCCTGCCCGCGCGGCACCACCGGCCACGCGGCGATGCCCAGCGCGGACGGCTTCACCGCCTGCCAGACGTCCACGTACGGGTGGCCCGCGATCAGCACGTCCGGGGAGGTCACCGCGGCCGCGATGCGGGACTCCTTCGACCCCGGCACCAGGTGGTCCACGAGGATGCCGAGCCGGGCGTCCGGACCCGGCCCGAACTCCGCCACGATCGCCGGGAGGTCGTCGATCCCCTCCAGGTACTCCACCACCACGCCCTCGATCCGCAGGTCGTCGCCCCAGACCCGCTCCACCAGCTCCGCGTCGTGCCGGCCCTCGACGTAGATCCGCCCGGCCCGCGCAACCCGCGCCCGCGCCCCCGGGACGGCGATCGACCCCGACGCCGTACGGGACGGCTCCACCGGGCCCCGGGGCGGGCGGACCAGGGTGACCACCGCGCCGTCCAGCAGGAACGCGGCGGGCTCCATCGGGAACACCCGCCGCTTGCCGAACCGGTCCTCCAGGGTCACCGTGCCCGCCTCGCAGCCCACCACCGCGCCGCAGAAGTCCGTACCGGCGGCCTCGACCACCAGGTCGGGCTCCGCCGCCACCTCGGGCACGGCCCTGGGGCGCTTCCACTGCGGGGTCAGGTCGGGGGAGTACTCGCGCATCCGGCCGACACTAGATGAATGAGTCCAAGGGGTGTCGTTGCGGTCAGTGATCGTAGGCGGTCAGTGACCGTTTGATGGGTTGATCGGTTTTGTCGTTGTGCCA
>NZ_JBHXQN010000032.1:0-82557 GCF_042717785.1 Streptomyces sp. NPDC058619 | reverse complement strand
AAGACGACGATCAACACGATGGTCGACCAGCTGTCGTCGTTCGCGGCGGAGGTGACGCGTGTGGCGCGCGAGGTCGGCAGTGAGGGCCGGCTGGGTGGTCAGGCCGAGGTCGAGGGCGTGTCGGGTACGTGGAAGCGGCTGACGGAGAACGTCAACGAGCTGGCCGGGAACCTGACCCGGCAGGTCCGTGCGATCGCGGAGGTGGCCAGCGCGGTCGCCGAGGGCGACCTGACCCGGTCGATCACGGTGGACGCCTCCGGTGAGGTCGCCGAGCTCAAGGACAACATCAACTCGATGGTCGGCTCGCTGCGCGAGACGACCCGGGCCAACCAGGTACAGGACTGGCTGAAGTCCAACCTGGCGCAGATCTCCGGCCTGATGCAGGGCCACCGCGACCTCGCCGTCGTCGCCGAACTCGTCATGGACGAACTGGCCCCCCTGGTCGACGCCAGCTACGGGGCCTTCTACCTCGCCGAGGAAGCCGACGGCGAAACCTGGCTGTCCCTGATCGGCTCGTTCGGACGGCCCGCCGACCACCCCGCCGCCCGGCGGGTGCGCCGCGGCGAGACCCTGGTGGGACAGGCGGCCCGCAGCCGCCGCATCCTCACCACCGACAACCTGCCGCCCGGCTACCTGATCTCCTCCGGGCTCGGAGCGGCCGCCCCCGCCAACCTCATCGTGCTGCCCATCCTCGTCGAGGACCAGGTCCTCGGGGTCATCGAGCTGGCCACCTTCAACTCCTTCACCCCCGTGCACCGCGACTTCCTCGGGCGCCTGATGGAGACCGTCGGCGTCAACGTCAGCACCATCGTCGCCAACGCCCGTACCGACGAACTCCTCGGGGAGTCACAGCGCCTCACGGGCGAACTGCAGGCACGGTCCGAGCAGTTGCAGGTCCAGCAGGACGAACTCCAGCGGTCCAACGCCGAACTGGAGGAGAAGGCCGCCCTCCTCGCCACGCAGAACCGCGACATCGAGACGAAGAACCTGGAGATCGAGCAGGCCCGCCAGGAACTGGAGGACCGGGCCCAGCAGTTGTCGCTGGCCTCGAAGTACAAGTCCGAGTTCCTCGCCAACATGAGCCACGAGCTGCGCACCCCGCTCAACAGCCTCCTCATCCTGGCCCAGCTCCTCTCGCAGAACCCGAGCCGCAACCTCACCCCCAAGCAGGTGGAGTACGCGGGCATCATCCACTCCGCCGGCTCCGACCTCCTCCAGCTCATCAACGACATCCTCGACCTGTCGAAGGTCGAGGCGGGCAAGATGGACGTCAACCTGGAACGGGTCTCGCTCAAGCGGCTCCTCAACTACGTGGAAGCCTCCTTCCGGCCCCTCACCAGCCAGAAGGGCCTCGACTTCGACATCACGAGCTCGGCCGGCGTACCGGTGGACCTGCACACCGACGACGCGCGGCTCCAGCAGATCCTGCGCAACCTGCTGTCCAACGCCGTCAAGTTCACCGAGAGCGGCCGGGTCCAGCTGCGGATCGAACCCGCGAACGCCGCGGAGCTCCCCGAGGAACTGGCCCGGTCCGGGTCCGTCGTCGCCTTCAAGGTCGTCGACACGGGCATCGGCATCGCCGAGGAGCAGCTGGAGGTCATCTTCGCGGCGTTCCAGCAGGCCGACGGCACGACCAGCCGCAAGTACGGCGGCACCGGACTGGGGCTGTCCATCACCCGGGAGATCGCCCGGCTCCTCGGCGGCGTGGTCACCGCGAGCAGTGCGCCGGGCGAGGGGTCCACGTTCACGCTGTACCTGCCGGTGTCGCGCCCCGACTTCGTCGAACGGGACGCCGAGGTCCCCGCGCTGGAGGGCGCCGCACCCGACTCCGCCGACCAGGGCGAGAGCGCCGCGGACGCCGGCGGGGACCGCCACCCCCGGCGGCTCCTGGTGATCGAGGAGCGCAGCAACGGCCTCCTCAGCCTCGTCGCCGAGAGCGCCGCGGCCGACCTGATCGCCGGACGGGCCGCCGTGGGACCGTCCGACCGGGTCGAGGTGGTCGCCGCCGTGACCGCCGCGGACGCCGCCGCCGTGCTCGCCCAGTCCCCGTTCCACTGCGTGGTCCTCGAACTGGGCTCCAGCGGCGAGGCCCTGAGCTTCCTCCGCGCCATGGCGGGGGACTCCGCCCTGGCGTCCCTGCCGGTGCTGGCCCACGACAACCGGCGCATGACGGGGGACCAGCAGCGGGAGGTCGCCCGGCACGCGACCGGCCAGCGCCTGGAGATCCTCTCCAGCCTGGACGAACTGCGCGAACGGATCACCCTGCACCTCTCGGTGGACCGGCTCGGGGACGTCCTCCCCCTCGTCCGGACCGAGGCCGAGACCGCCCCGTCGGAGCAGGCCTACATCGAACCCGGCCTCGCCGACATGTCCGTGCTGGTGGTCGACGACGACCCGCGCAACCTGTACGCGATCAGCGGCATCCTCGAACTCCACGGCATCCGGGTCCTGCACGCCGAGAACGGCCGCAAGGGCATCGACACCCTGATGAGCACCCCGGGCATCGACCTGATCCTGATGGACGTCATGATGCCCGAGCTCGACGGGTACGCCGCGACCGCGGAGATCAGGAACATGCCCCAGTACGCGGACCTGCCCATCATCTCGGTCACCGCCAAGGCCATGCCCGGCGACCGCGAGAAGAGCATCGCCTCCGGATCGAGCGACTACGTCACCAAGCCCGTCGACGCGAACGACCTGATCGCCCGGCTCCGCCGCTGGCTCCTGCCGCAGGACACCTCGGGCTCCCGTGCCTGACGTTCCCGCCCCCACCGCCCCCACGGAAGAAGCCGACCTCCGGTGAACAGCGCCCACGACGAGTCCGGAGCCCCCCGGCGCCCCGTCCCGCCGCCCGGGCAGGGCGGCGCCGCGGACGTCCCGGCCGCGCGCCGCACCGCGGAGCACGACGCCCGCGCGACGGCCGGGGACGAGGGGGCCCCTCCCCACGGCCGGCCGGCCGGCGAGGTGGGCCGGCTCGCCGCCACCGTGGAGCGGCTGCGCCAGGAGGCCCAGGAGGCCCAGTGGGCCGCCGACGGGCGCGCGCTGATCGAGATGGCCAAGGGGATCCTCGTGGGCCGGCTGGGCTGCGGGCCCGCCGAGGCCTCCCGGCAACTGACCCGGCTCGCGGCGCAGTCGGACGTCACCGTCCTCGGCCTGGCCGTCGACGTCATCAACCAGGCCGCCCGCGACCAGGTCAGCGCGGTCGCCGCGCAGTTCCTCAAGTCCGCGGACGGCGAGCCGTCGACCGCGGGGGACCCCGCCCCGGCGGTCCGGCTGAGGGCCGCGGAGAGCCGGGCGCTGGCCGCGACCGACTCCCAGGCCGTCGCCACCGCGCTGCTGGAGAACGCGCTCGGACCGCTCGGCGCGTACGGCGTCGCCATCTGGCTCGTGGGTCCGGACTCCTCGCTCGCCCTGGTCGGCCAGGCCGGGTTCACGGAAGAGGAGGCAGCCCGCTGGCGCTACGTCCCCCCGGAGGTCGCCACCTGCGCCCGGCTGGCGCTGCACAGCCGGGACCTCGCCGTGGTGCCCTGCCTCTCCGACGCGGGGATCCCGACGATCGGCCGGCGCCAGTACCCCGACGGCGGACGCGTCGTGGTCCCGGCGGGGACCGGGGGGCGGATCCACGGGGTGCTCGAAGTGAGCTGGCCGGACCGGCTGCCGCCCCAGCCGCCTCAGGTCCTGCGGCAACTGGAGGCCCTGGCCGAGCTGTGCGCCCACACCCTCGGGGACCGGCCCCCGCAGGAGCACCCCCGGTCCGCGGGCACCCCGTACCCGGCGGGCGTCGCCGGGCCGGCGGGGGTCGCCGAACTGTTGGACCTCGCCGACCACCTCCACGACCCCGTACTGATCCTGACCCCCCACCTCGACGCGGGCGGGCAACTGGCCGACTTCCGCATCCACCACACGAACAAGCGGTTCGTCGACCCCGCCGGCCGCCCCCGCTCGCTCGTCACCGGCGCGCACTTCCTGGAGGCCTACCCCGCCGCCGCCGAGGCCGACGGGCTCTTCTCCCGGCTGGAACGGGTCTACGCCACGGGCGAGCCGTGCCAGGCGCCGCGCATGACCCTGACCGCCTTCGTCGGCGAGGTCCCCCTCACCTCCGTCGCCGACGTCGGCATCAGCCGGCACGGCGCCGCCCTCCTGCTCGTCTGGAAGATCGAGGACGAGGCCGCGCGGCTCGCCAGCCTCCTGCAGCACGCGCAGCGCCTCGGCCGGGTCGGCGGTTTCGAACAGGACCTCCGGACCGGTTCCATCACCTGGAACGGCCAGCTCTTCGCCCTCTTCGGGCTTCCCGAGACCGCCCCTCCCGTCCCCTTGGAGGACCTGGCCGCCCACGCCCACCCCCACGACGTCAACTCGATCGGCCGCTTCCTGCGCACGCTTCTGCACCGGCTCCGCGAGTCATCGGTGGACTTCCGCCTGCGCCGCCCCGACGGCATCATCCGCCACATCCGGATCGTGGCCGAACCCGTTCTGGACGAGCGGGGGCGGCTGCGGTCCGTACGGGGCGCCTGCCAGGACATCTCGGCGCAGCACTGGACCGAGGTGGCCCTCGCCGCCACGCGTGACCAGCTCGCCAGCAGCGAGGCCGCTTCCGCGGACCGCACCCGGCTCGCCCTCCAGCTCCAGCAGGCCATCATGCCCCCGGCCCCGGCGCCCCTGGAGGTCCCCGGCATCCGCATCGCCGTCCGCTACCGGCCGGCGGAGTCGCAATCGCTCGTCGGCGGCGACTGGTACGACTCGGTCGTGCTGCCCGACCAGAAGATCCTCATCAGCGTCGGCGACGTGGCCGGGCACGGCATCCAGGCGGCCACCGGCATGGTCGTCCTGCGCAACGCGCTGCGCGGCCTCGCCGTGACCGGCGCCGGCCCCGCGCAGCTGCTCTCCTGGCTGAACACCGTCACCTACCACCTCACCAGCTACCTGACCGCGACCGCCGTCTGCGGGATCTACGACCCGGCCACCCGCTCGCTGCGCTGGGCGCGCGCCGGCCACCTGCCGCCCGTCCTGGTGCGAGGGGGCAGTGCCCGGGCGTTCCCGCTGACCTCCGGGGCGCTCCTGGGGGCCATGCCCGACGTGGTCTACGCGGAGGAGGAGGTGCAGCTGGAGCGGGAGGACGTCCTGCTCATGTACACCGACGGGCTCGTCGAACGCCGGGACGTGTCGGTGATGGACGCGCTGGCCCAGCTGCTCTCCGTGGCCTCGCGGCCGGCCGACTCGCTGGAGAAGCGTCTCGACAACCTGCTGACCTACAGTGCGTCCGACACCGACGACGACACGTGCCTCATCGGGGTCCAGGTGCACTGATCGGTGATCAGTCCGGTGCGGGTCCGCCCGCCGGACGGTCGGCCTCGGTCAGCGCGATCGCGGCCGTGACCCGCTTGCCGGCGCCCTCCGGCCGGACGCGGAAGCTCCGGGCGGCGGCGATGACGATCTCCAGGCCGTGCTGGCCGATGCGGTACGGGTCGGGCGTCAGGATGCCCGGAGGCGTCGGGTTGTCGTCCCTCACGCCGATCTCGACGGCGCCGTCCCGGACCTCCAGCGCGAGGAGGTAGGGGCCGGGGGCGTACTTGCGGGCGTTGGTGACCAGCTCGCTGACCACCAACTCGACGGTCTCCAGGACGTTTTGCGACACGGGAAGCCCGTGCTTGTCCCGTACGTCCGCCAGGAACGAGCGGGCCAGCTCCCGTGCGGCCGCGACCTTCTCGGTGCCCTTGAACGCGGCGGTGACCGATATGGGGCGATGGGTCCACATGCGCCGGTCGCTGCCCTCCGCCGATTCGTTCATCGGTTCCGTCCCGCTCGCCCGGCACGCACACCCGCGCGGGGACGTCTTCCCGCGCATTCTACGGACACCGCCGGACGGCGCGCTCCCGGGGCACCGGCTGGACCGGGTCACTCCATCCGGCGGCGGTCCTCGTCGCTCCAGGCGCGGGTGTCGCGGGGCCGGACGTACGGCTCCTCGTCCGCGGGCATCCCCCCGGCGATCGCGCGCTGGCGGGCCATCTCCGCGTCGAACTCCAGCCCGAGGAGGACGGCGAGGTTGGTGATCCACAGCCACACGAGGAAGACGACCACACCGGCGACCGTGCCGTACGTCTTGTTGTACGAGGCGAAGTTCGCGACGTAGAAGGCGAATCCGGCCGAGGCGGCCATCCAGATCACCAGCGCCAGCACACTGCCCGGAGTCACCCACTTGAGGCCGCGGCCCTTGGCGTTCGGGGCGGCCCAGTACAGCAGCGCGATCATGATCGTGACGAGGAGCACCAGGACCGGCCACTTCGCGATCGACCACACCGTCAGGGCCTGGTCGCCGATGCCCAGGGCGGCGCCCGCCTGCCGGGCCAGGCCGCCGGTGAAGACGACGATGAGCGCGCTGGCACAGGCCAGGACCATCAGGGTGACGGTGAGCGCCAGGCGCAGCGGCAGCACCTTCCACACCGGCCGGCCCTCGGGGATGTCGTAGACGGCGTTGGAGGCGCGGATGAACGCGGCGATGTAGCCGGAGGCGGACCACACGGCCACGACCAGGCCGACGACCGCCAGCAGCGATCCGACGCCGCTGTTGCCCTGCAGCTGGACGACCGCGTCGCTGATCACGTCGCGGGCGGAGCCGGGAGCCAGCTGCTGCAGGTTGTCCAGCACCTGTTTGGTCGCCGACTCGCCCGCCATGCCCAGCAGGGACACGAGGACCAGGAGGGCGGGGAAGAGCGCGAGGACCCCACCTGTTTGGTCGCCGACTCGCCCGCCATGCCCAGCAGGGACACGAGGACCAGGAGGGCGGGGAAGAGCGCGAGGACCCCGTAGTAGGTCAGGGCGGCGGCGCGGTCGGCGAGTTCGTCGTTCGTGAACTCCTTGACCGTGCCGCGCAGGACGGCGAGCCACGACCGTGCCGGGAGCCCGGAGGGCTGGTCGGGGGCCCGCTCCTCCACGTCCCGGTCCGGGCCCGCCTGGTCGTCCCTGCCGGTGTCGGGACGCGCGTGCCCGCCGTCCCGGTCCGCCTTCGCGATGTGTGTCATTCCCCGCGGGTTACCCGTTCGGCGGCAGTCATGTCCGTACCGGGGCGGTCATGTCCGTACGAGGGCGGCGGCGGTGGGCGGAACGCACCGGCCTCACAGCCAGCCGTTGCGGCGGAAGGAACGGTAGAGGGCGCCCGACGCGGCCGCCATGAGGCCGACGGCCAGGGGGTAGCCGTACGTCCAGCCGAGCTCGGGCATGTGCGCGAAGTTCATTCCGTACACCCCGGCGACCATCGTCGGGACCGCGAAGATCGCCGCCCAGGCGGAGATGCGCCGCATGTCGTCGTTCTGCCAGGTGCCCACCCGGGCCTGCTGGGCGTCGAGGACCGAGTTCAGCAGCTCGTCGAGGGTGCGGACCTCGATGTCCGTGCGGTGCAGGTGGTCGGCGACGTCACGGAAGTACGGGACGATCTCCGGCGGATGGTCCTCCTGGCCCAGCCCGCTCAGCAGGCCGCCCAGCACCGGGACGAGGGGCTGCACCGCGTCACGGAACTCGCGGACCTCCCGCTTGAGGGAGTAGATGCGCTCCGTGTGGTCCACGCGCGAGGTGGAGAAGACCTGGTCCTCCAGCCGGTTCAGCGCGCTGCGCACCCTGGCGGCGGCGTCGCTGTAGGCGTCGACGATGACGTCCAGGACGGCGTGCAGGGCGGCCCAGGAGCCGAGGTGCAGCAGGTCGGGGTCGGCGTCGAGCCGGCGGGCGGCCTCGGGGCAGGGGTCGACCGTGCCGTGCCGCACGGTGAGGAGGTAGCGGGGGCCGACGAAGAGCATCATCTCGCCGGTCTCCACCGCGGCCTCCTCCTCGACGTACCAGAGGGTCTTCAGCGCGACGGCCAGGACGTCGCCGAAGCGCTCACGCTTCGGGCGCTGGTGCGCGTGGACCGCGTCCTCGACGGCCAGGGGGTGCAGGCCCAGCTCCTCGGCCAGCTGCACGAGTTCGTCCTCGGACGGATCGGCCAGGCGCACCCAGCCGAACTCGCCGTCGCCGAGCCCCCGCAGCCGCTTGAGGACCAGCTGGCAGGCCTCGTCCTCCACGGCGCACTCCACGGTCTCCGACCGGTCCGCCCGCTTCCCGTACACCACGCATTCCATCCCCCGCGCATGCTTCGGCGCTCCGGATTCATGCGCGGCCGCCCGTGTGGCGTGCGTCCCGCGGCTGGATGTGCGGATGTCCGGATGTCCGGATGTGACAGGGAATCGTCATTGCGGCCGTCGGCGGGCGGGCCGAGGATGGGGGCATGTCCCCTTCGCACCGGGTCGTCATCGCGGTCTTCCCCGATGTCGACCTCCTCGACGTCACCGGCCCGGCCGAGGTGTTCGCGCTGGCCAACCGGGAGACCGGCGGCCGCGCCGGATACCAGGTCCGCCTGGCCGGAACACTCGCCGGCGAGGTCCGCACGTCGGCGGGGGTACGGCTGCTCACCGACCTGACCTTCGACGAGGTCGGCGGACAGGTGGACACCCTGCTGGTGCCCGGCGCGGTCGACCTGACCGGTGACGGCCCGGTGGCCCGCGTCGACGCCGGGGTCGTGGAGTGGGTGAGGGTGACCGCCCCGCAGGCCCGGCGCGTGGCATCGGTGTGCGTGGGAGCGCACGTGCTGGCCGCCGCGGGACTGCTCGACGGGAAGACGGCGACCACCCACTGGTCGACGGCCGCCCAGCTCGCGGCCGACCACCCGGCCGTCACCGTCGACCCGGACCCGATCTTCGTCCGCACCGACCGCGGCCGGCTGTGGACCGGGGCCGGGATCAGCGCCTGTCTGGACCTCGCCCTGGCCCTGGTGGCCGAAGACCTCGGGGAGGACGTCGCCCTGTCGGTGGCGCGGCAGTTGGTGATGTACCTCAAGCGCCAGGGCGGCCAGAGCCAGTTCTCCGTGCCGCTCAGCAGCCCCGCCTCCGAGCGGCGTGACATCGACGCACTGCGCCTGTGGATCGCCGACCACCTGGACGAGGACCTGTCCGCGCCGGCCCTGGCGGCCCGGATGTGCCTGAGCGAACGGCACTTCGCCCGGGTGTTCAAGCAGGAGACGGGCACCAGTACGGCCGACTACGTCGCCGCCGCCCGGGTGGAGGCGGCCCGCCGGCTGCTGGAGCGCACCGACCGCCCCCTGGAGCAGGTCGCCGCCGTCGCCGGTTTCGGCTCGGCCGAGACCCTGCACCGCGCCTTCCGGCGGCAGCTCGCCACGACCCCGGGTGCCTACCGCCGCCGTTTCCGCACCCGGTCCTCCTGACCCGTACCTCCTGACCGGTACCTCCTGACCGGTACCTCCTCGACCCGTACCCCGTGACCCGTACCCCCTCGCCCCGGTCGCTCCGACCCGGACCCCCCCGATCCCGCCGCCACCGGAACCCCGGTACTCCCGGCCCGCATGCGGGCCGCCCGGCGGCTCCGCCCTGCCCGAAACCCCTTCGAAAGGCTCCCGATGAACGCGATCCACCCCTCCACGACCCTGCGCGACGTGATCGGCCTGGACAGCCGCCCGCCCCGCCTGGCCGAATCCGCCCTGATCATGATCGACTTCCAGAACACCTACCGCACCGGGGTCATGGCCCTCGAAGGGGCCGAGGCAGCGCTCGCGGCGGCCGCCCGCCTGCTGGAGCGCGCCCGCGCCGCGGGCATCCCGGTCGTCCACGTCGTCAACGACGGCGGCGAGGGCAGCCCGTACGACATCCGGGCCCACATCGGGGCCGTCAGCGACGAAGTCGCCCCGACGGACGGCGAACCGGTCGTGGTCAAGCAGTTCCCCGACTCCTTCCACGCCACCGTGCTGGAGAAGACGCTGCGCGACCTCGGCGTGGTCCCGGAGGGCGGCGCGAGCCTGGTCCTGGCCGGCTTCATGACGCACATGTGTGTCAGCCACACCGCCCAGGGCGCCTTCCACCTCGGCTACCGGCCGACCGTCGTCGCCGACGCGACCGCCACGCGGGCCCTCACCGCCCCGGACGGCTCCGTCCTGCCCGCCACCGCACTCCAGGCCGCGGCCCTGACCACCGTCACCGACCTGTTCGGCACCGTCGTCCCCACCGCCGACGCCCTCCCCGCCTGACGGAGCCTTCCGGTCGGCGCCGCTCACGCCATGTCGGTTGCCGCGCGGGCGGTGGTTCCTCCGTACCCTTCTCGTCAGGCTTCCGTCACCGCAGCCGCCCGGCCCCGTCCCGCTTCCCGTCAGGGCGCAGGCGTATCGCCGCGGCTTTCGGGAAGGGGCATGGACGAGATGGAAGGGTGATGCCGGATGGTTGGCGGAGCGGACAGCGAGCGCTTCACCGTCGCGGTGCGGGCGGTGGACGGAGTCGTCGTCCTGGAGCTTGCGGGCGAGCTGGACCACGACACCGCGCAGCCCCTGCGCGAGGCCCTGGACGCGGCGGTCACCCCCGGTGGCCGGCTGCTGGTGGACCTGGCGGGGCTGGGCTTCTGCGATTCCACCGGCCTGAACGTGCTCCTCCACGGCCGGCTCACGGCCCGGGAGGCCGGCGCCACCGTGGAGCTGGCCGGTTTGCGCGGGTCGGTCTCCCGGATGTTCCGCATCACTGGCGCGGACGGGGTCTTCCCCGTACACGCCAGCGTGGCGGAGGCGCTGAGCCCGGCCGCCGGTCCGCCCGGCTGACGGGCGCTGCCGCGGCCGCGTACGGACCACGCCGACGGCACCGGCCGGCCGCCACCCGACACGAGGAGTCCGATCGCCATGGAACAGCGGGGGTCACCCGGCAGGACCTGGTACCTGGGGCTGGACGGCACCACCGACGTCGTGACGCGCAGCCGCGACTTCGCGCGCCGGGCCCTGACCGCCTGGCGCTGGCTCCCGGCTTCGGCGGAGGACGAGCAGGCGGCCGCCGACGACGTCCTGCTCCTGGTCTCCGAGGTGGTGGCCAACGCCTGCCTGCACGGGGGCGGACCCGGTTCCCTGGTGCTCGACTGCACCGAGGAGCGGCTCCGGATCGAGGTGACCGACGGCAACCCCGCGCCGCCGGTGCCCGTGCGCCCCCCGGCCCCGGACCGGCGGGGGCGGCCGGGCGGGCACGGGCTGCTGATCGTGGAGCGGCTGGCCCGCAGCTGGGGCTCGCGCCCCTGGTCGGGCGGGAAGTGCGTGTGGGTGGAGGTGGCCGTTCCCTCGCCGGTGCTCCGGGCCTGGTCGGCGGGATGAGGGGCGGACGCCCACCGGTCCCGCGCCGGGCTCGGGCCAGGCGCTGCGCCTCGGTCCCCGTGAGCGGCTCGCCCGCCTCCACCCCGTGCAGCAGCCGGGCCAGGACCTCCGCCCCGCGCAGGTCCGGGGGAGCACCACGTCGGGGGCCGGCGCGGCGAGGGCCCCGGTGTCCAGGGTGTACGACGAGGAGCCGCTGTGCGCCGCCCCGCCCCCGGCCTCGGAGATCTCCCGGCTGGTCAGGTTCAGGGTCAGGGCCAGGGTCTCTGCGGCGAACTCGGCGGCCGCGGCCACGGGCACCCCGGCGACCGCGGCCGGCGGCCGGTCGCACGCGTGCGACCGGCCCACGAGATCGGCGGCGAGACCGGTTCGGCGACGATGTCGGTGGCGGCGGGCAGCAGGGAGACGATGCGTATCCCCCGGCCCCGAGCGGGCGCGGACATACTGGCGGGGTGAAGATCGAAGACGACAACGCCGTCCTGTTCGACGTGGAGGGCCACACCGGTGTGGTCACCCTGAACCGGCCGAAGGCCCTGAACGCCCTGACCCGCCCCATGGTGGTGCGCATCGACGAGGCGCTGGCGGCCTGGGAGCACGATCCGGCGATCGCGCAGGTCCTGATCCGCGGTGCGGGTGAGCGGGGGTTGTGCGCGGGGGGTGACATCCGGGCGATCTACGAGGACGCGCGGGTGGGCGGGGGTGGTTCGGCGGAGTTCTGGCGGGACGAGTACCGGTTGAACGCGCGGATCGCGGGGTTCGCGAAGCCGTACGTGGCGTTGATGGACGGGCTCGTGATGGGGGGCGGGGTGGGTGTGTCGGCGCACGGGAGCGTGCGGATCGTCACGGAGCGCTCGCGGGTGGCGATGCCGGAGACGGGGATCGGGTTCGTGCCGGATGTGGGTGGGACGTATCTGCTGGCGCTGGCGCCGGGGGAGTTGGGTACGCATCTGGCGTTGACGGGCGCGGTGGTGGGCGCGGCGGACGCGTTGGTGTGCGGGCTGGCGGATCATTTCGTGCCGTCGCAGGCGTTGCCGGGGTTGGTGGCGGATCTGGCGGCGGCTCCGGTGCGGGAGGTGTTGGAGCGGTACGTGGCGGTGCCGCCGCCGGGTGTGCTGGCGGAGCGGCGGGGGTGGATCGACGCGTGCTACGCGGGGGATTCGGTTGAGGAGATCGTCGAGCGGTTGCAGGGGCACGGTGATCCGGCCGCGAAGGAGGCGGGGGAGACGCTGCTGGCGAAGTCGCCGACCGCGGTGAAGGTGACCCTGGCGGCGTTGCGGCGGGCGGCGGTGCTGGGTCCGTTGGAGCGGGTGCTGGAGCAGGAGTACCGGGTGTCGTGCAACGCGTTGGCGTCGGCGGACCTGGTGGAGGGGATCCGGGCGCAGGTCATCGACAAGGACCGGGCGCCGCGCTGGTCCCCGGCCACCCTCGGAGAGGTCACCGACGCCGATGCGGCCCGCTACTTCAGCCCCCTCGGCGCCGGCGAACTGCGCCTCGCGGACGCCGGGACCGAGGCGGGGGACGGGCCGGGGTCGGGCGCGGAGCCCGGGCCGGGCGACGGCCGCGGCTGAGCCGGACCCGGGCGCGGGCCGTCCGGAACCCGGCCCGCGCCGAGCGCACCGGACGCGCCCTCGGTGTGCCCCGCTCGGCGTGCCCCGCGCCCCGCCCCCCGCGCACCGCGGCGGGCTACGAGGAGACGTACTCGCGCAGGTGGCGGGCGGTCAGCGTGTCCGACCCGGCCACCAGGGCCGCCGGAGTGCCCTCGAAGACCACCTCGCCGCCGGCGTGCCCGCCGCCCGGCCCGATGTCGATCAGCCAGTCCGCGTGCGCCATCACCGCCTGATGGTGCTCGATGACGATCACCGAGTTGCCGTCGTCGACGAGCCGGTCCAGCAGGGCGAGCAGCTTGTCGACATCGGCCATGTGCAGCCCGGTCGTCGGCTCGTCCAGGATGTACGTCGAGGACTTCTCCGCCATGTTGATCGCGAGCTTGAGCCGCTGCCGTTCCCCGCCCGAAAGGGTGTTGAGCGGCTGACCGAGCCGCAGGTAGCCCAGCCCCACGTCGGCCAGCCGGCCCAGGATCGCCCGCGCCTGTCCGGTGGTGAAGAACTCGCGGGCCTCCGCCACCGGCATGTCGAGCACCTCGCTGATGTTCTTGCCCCGCAGCTCGTACGTGAGAACCTCGGGCGTGAACCGCTTGCCCTCGCACTCCTCGCAGACCGAGGACACCCCCGCCATCATCGCCAGGTCCGTGTAGACGAGCCCGAGGCCGTTGCACTTCGGGCAGGCGCCCTCCGAATTCGCGCTGAACAGCGCCGCCTTGACGCCGTTGGCCTTGGCGAAGGCCGTACGGATCGGGCTCAGCAGGCCGGTGTACGTAGCCGGGTTGGACCGGCGCGAGCCGCGGATCGGCGACTGGTCGGCGACGACCACCCCGTCCTGCCCGGCCAGGTAGCCGTGGATCAGCGAGCTCTTCCCGGAACCCGCGACCCCGGTCACCACCGCCAGCACCCCCAGCGGAACGTCCACGCTGACGTCCTTCAGGTTGTGCAGGTCGGCCCCCTTCACCGACAGCTGCCCGCGCGGCGTGCGCACCGACTCCCGCAGCCGCGCCCGGTGTTCGAGGTGGCGGCCGGTGAGCGTGCCCGAGGAGCGCAGCCCGGCGACGTCGCCCTCGTAGCAGAGCTCGCCGCCCGCCGTGCCCGCGCCGGGACCGAGGTCCACCACGTGGTCGGCGATCGCGATGACCTCCGGCTTGTGCTCCACCACCAGCACCGTGTTGCCCTTGTCGCGCAGGCGCAGCAGCAGGTCGTTCATCCGCCGGATGTCGTGCGGGTGCAGGCCGATGGTGGGCTCGTCGAAGACGTATGTGACGTCCGAGAGCGAGGAGCCCAGGTGGCGGACCATCTTGACCCGCTGCGCCTCCCCGCCGGAGAGGGTGCCCGAGGGGCGGTCAAGGCTGAGGTAGCCCAGCCCGATCTCCACGAGCGAGTCCAGGAGCTCCCGCAGGCTCGTGAGCAGCGGTGCCACACCCGGGTCGGCGAGCCGCCGGACGAACGTCGCCAGGTCGCTGATCTGCATCGCCGAGCATTCGGCGATGTTCAGGCCGTCGATGCGCGAGGAGAGCGCGGCCGCCGAGAGCCGGGTGCCCCCGCAGTCCGGACAGTCCGTGAAGACCACGGCGCGGTCCACGAACGACCGGATGTGGGGCTGCATGGCCTCGCGGTCCTTGGCGAGGTAGGTCCGCTGGATCTTGGTGATCAGACCCTCGTACGTGAAGTTGTTCGAGCCGACCTTGACCTTCACCGAGTCCTTGTGGAGGAAGTCCGCCCACTCCTGCTCGGTGAAGTCCTTCAGTTTGGTGTCGGGGGAGTAGAAGCCCGAACCCGCCATGACCTGCCAGTACCAGGAGTCCACCGCGTATCCGGGCACGGTGATCGCACCCTCGTTGACGGAGAGCTCCCGGTCCACCAGCTGGTCGACGTCGATGTCGGAGATCTGGCCGATGCCCTCGCAGCGCAGGCACATGCCGTCGGGGGTGTTGAAGCTGAAGGCGGTGGAGGTGCCGATGTGCGGGGTGCCGAGGCGGGAGAAGATGATCCGCAGCATGGTGTAGGCGTCGGTGGCGGTGCCCACGGTGGAACGGGAGTTGGCTCCCATCCGCTCCTGGTCGACCACGATGGCGGCGCTCAGGTTGTTCAGACCGTCCACGTCCGGCCGGCCCAGGGTCGGCATGAAGGACTGGATGAAGGCCGTGTACGTCTCGTTGATCATGCGCTGCGACTCGGCGGCGATGGTGCCGAAGACGAGGGAGGACTTTCCGGAGCCCGAGACGCCCGTGAAGACGCTGAGGCGGCGCTTGGGGATGTCCAGGGAGATGTTCCGGAGATTGTTCCCCCGGGCTCCGCGGACCTGGATGACCTGATGGCTGTCGGCGTCATGACCGGCGGCGTCGATCTGCACGGAACTCCTCGCGGTGGCGGCGGCGCGGCTTATTTCGTACACCGTACTCTATACGCTGTAGTGAGTTCCCGGCCCGCGATCGACCGAACCCGAAGGAGTCCGTATGGCGAAGGACCGGAGCGGCGCGGGCGACCCCGTCCGCACCCTGCGGCTGCTCTGGCGCGAACCCGGACAGGACCCGCCCGCGCGGCGCGGACCGCGGCAGGGCCTGACCGTGGACGCCGTCGTACGGGCCGCCACCGACCTCGCCGACGAGGAGGGGCTGGACGCTCTCACGATGCGGGCGCTCGCCCAGCGGCTCGGAGTGACCCCCATGACCCTGTACACCTACGTTCCGGGCAAGGCCGAGCTGCTCGACCTCATGCTCGACGGGGCCTACCGGGACACGGGCAGCGGGGGGAGCGACCTCGGCGAGCCCTGGCGCGCCAAGGTCACCCGCGTCGCCGAGGACAACCGCGCCCTGCTCGAACGCCACCCGTGGATCGCCGACCTCGCCGTGACCCGCCCGCCGCTGGGGCCGGGCGTCATCGGGAAGTACGACCGCGAGCTCGCGGCCTTCGACGGAATCGGCCTGAGCGACGCCGAGATGGACGCCGCCCTGACCCACCTGCTCGGCTTCGTCCACGCCAACGCCCTCGCCGCCGCCGACGCCGCAGCGCACAACAGCCGCCAGAGCGACGACGAGTGGTGGGCCGTCAGCGCCCCGCTGCTGGAGCGGGCCATGGACCCCGAGCGCTATCCGCTGGCCGGCCGGGTCGGCAGCACGGTCGGGGCCTACGACCCCGAGGCCGTCTGGGCGTTCGGCCTGCGGTGCGTGCTGGAGGGGCTGACCCGGATGGTCGAGGCCGCCGCCCCGTCCACCCGCCGGGGCTGAACCGGGTCCGCCTGGTGGCCGCGCCGTCTTGGTGGCCCCCGTCCCGTGCCGGGGTCAGCGGTAGCCGGTGGCGTCAGCCGGGTGGCCCGGGTCCTGGACCTCGACCATGTACCGCCAGGCGTCCGGGCGGCTCCCGTCGAGGTCGGTGAAGCCGTACTCCCCGGCCAGCTGCCCGCTGGAGAGCGACTGCCCGTTCCAGCGCGCCACCTCCGGGTCCGCGGCGAGCGCCGCGACCGCCCGGCCCACGTACGCCGGGGTCTCGGAGATGCCGAAGTGCGGGACCTTTTCCAGTGCGTCCCGCCAGTTCGCCTCCGTCACCCCGAAGGTGTCGAGCATCATCTCCGAACGCAGCCAGCCCGGGGTCAGCGCCACGGCCGTCACCCCGCGCGGCCCCAGCTCGTGGCCCAGCGCGAACGCCATCCGCAGCACGGAGGACTTGGCGATGTCGTAGAAGAACGACACCCGGTAGCGGCTCGCGTTGTACTCGGCCGTGCCGTCCGTCATCTCCACCACGAGCCCGCCCGGCGTGCGCAGCAGCAGCGGCACCGCGAAGTGGCTGGTGATCGCGTGGGTCTCCACCGCCAGCCGCAGCAGCCGCAACCCCTTGTCCAGGTCGTGCTCCCAGACCGTGCTGTCCCACTCGAAAAGGAGCTCGCCGCCCCAGATGTCGTTCACCAGGACGTCCAGGCGGCCCTGCTCGGCGTCGATCCGGCCGACGAGCGCCTCGACCTCGCCCGGCACCAGATGGTCCGCGACCACCGCGATGCCCTGCCCGCCCGCCGCCGTGACCAGCTCGGCGGTCTCCTCGATCGTCTCGGGCCGGTCGTACTCCGAGCGCCGGTCGCGGGTGCTGCGACCGGACACGTACACGGTCGCGCCCTGCGCGCCCAGCTGGACCGCGATGCCGCGGCCCGCTCCCCTCGTCGCCCCGGCCACCAGGGCGACCCTGCCCTCCAGCATCCGCTGCCCGTTCGATGTGCCCTGTGCGTCAGACATGCCCCCGACCCTACGTCGCCCCGCCCGCCCCCCGCCCGCCGAACGCGGAGGTCGCCGCCAGGGCGAGCAACAGCCCGCAGGCCGCGGCCGCCAGCGCGGCACCGGGCCCCCACAGCGTCCAGGCCGCCCCGAACAGCAGCGAACCGGCGAACCGGGCCAGCGCCTGCGCGGTCTGCAGCACGGCGAGGCCGGTGGTCCGCAGTCCGGCCGGCAGCAGCGGCGCGGCGGCCGCCATCAGCACCCCGTCGGTGGCCGCGTAGAACAGGCCGAGCAGCGCCACGACGGCCAGGCCCGCGCCGGCGAGGGCCGGGCCGGCGGGCAGCGGAGCCAGGAGCAGCAGGCACGCGCCGAGCAGCAGCAGGTGCCCGGCGAGGAAGACGCGGCGGCGGCCCAGCCGGTCGGCGAGCCGGCCCACGGGCAGCGCGGCCAGCAGGAACACGGCCGCCGTGCCGACGGGCAGCAGCGGGAACCAGGCGAGCGGCAGGTCGAGCCGCCGCTGGAGCAGGAGGTAGAGGAAGGCGTCGCCGACGGTGAACACGCCGAGCGCGGTGGCGGTCAGGCAGAGCCGTCGCAGCTCCGGCAGGCGCAGCAGGCTCCGTACGGCGGACGCGGGCGGCGCCGCGGCCGGGGCAGCCGGCACGCGGGGAGTCGGCGCCGGGAGCGCGGGTGCCGGCGGCGCGGGTGCCTCGCGTACGAACAAGGCCAGCAGTACGACCCCCAGGACGCCGAAGCAGCAGCTCACGGTGAACACGGCGTCGTATCCGTCGGCCGCGACCCACAGCACCTCGAACGCGGCCAGCGGCCCCAGCAGCGCGCCCGCGGTGTCCATCGCGCGGTGCACGCCGAAGGCCCGCCCCTGCTCCCCGGGCGCACAGGACAGCGAGATCAGCGCATCGCGGGGCGCGGTGCGCAGGCCCTTGCCGGTCCGGTCGGCGGCGAGCACCGCCGCCACC
The DNA here is from genome assembly GCF_042717785.1 of Streptomyces sp. NPDC058619. Taxonomy (NCBI): domain Bacteria; kingdom Bacillati; phylum Actinomycetota; class Actinomycetes; order Kitasatosporales; family Streptomycetaceae; genus Streptomyces; species Streptomyces sp. NPDC058619. The sequence goes on along the minus strand of NZ_JBHXQN010000032.1, from coordinate 64,619 downwards.
GACCAGGGGGTGGTGACGGTGAGCAGGGCCGCTTTGCAGGCGGCGGACAGCGCGTACCCGGCGCCCGCGACGAGCTTCCGCCGGCGGGTCCGGTCGGCGACCCGCGCGCCCAGCAGCCGCAGCAGCGCGGTGGCGCCCTGCTGCAGCCCGTCCAGCGCGCCGAACGCGAGCGGGGACATCCCGAGCCCGGCCACCAGGTACAGCGGCAGGACGGCGGTGACCATCTCCGCGGAGACATCCGTGACCAGGCTGACCAGGCCGAGCGCGAAGACGGTGCCGGGGACGGCCCGCACGGGGCCCGTGCGCGACGGGGTGTCCGCGGCGATGTCCGCCGCCCTGCCGGTCGACAGGTACACGGAGGCCTCCCTTAGAACCAGTTGAGGGTGAGGGGGAAGGTGGTGGTTGCGGTGGTGGGGGTGGCGTCGGTGGCGGTGGCGGTGATCCGGAGGGTTCCGGTGGCCCAGGGTTTGCCGGTGATGCGTCCGGTGGCGGGGTCGAGGGTGAGGCCCCAGGGGAGTCCGGTGGCGGTGTAGCGGACGGGGGGTTTGGCTCCGGTGGTGGTGAGCTGGATGGTGCAGGTCTGGTTGAACGTGCAGGTGCGCGGGCCGGGGTCGACCAGCTTGAGCCCGCCGGGAGTCGGGGTGGGGGTAGGAGTCGGGGTCGGGGTGGGTGTGGGTGTGGGAGTCGGCGTGGGCGTGGGTTCCGTGGAATCCGCGAACACCTCGCTGATCGGCTGGACGTTGGCGGCGTTGCCCGCGTGCGTCGCCGTGCCGAAGAGGTCCTCGAAGGTCCGGAGCAGGTGGTGGTGGTTGAAGGCCGTCGCGTACCGGCCCGGCTTGACGTGCGCCCCGTGGAAGACCGTGGCGATCTGGTTGGAACCCAGGTAGTTGTCCTCGTCCCAGGTCAGTACGAGCAGGCTGTTGTTGGCCTTCGCCCACTGCGCGTAGGCGTCGAGGTGGGTGCGCGTCCAGGTGTCACCGGTGGCGACCGGGCAGGAGTGCATGTCGTTGCACTGGTTGGGCACCACGAAGGACAGGTCCGGCAGCGCCGCGAAGTTGCCCTGCGGGAACTGCGCCCAGGTCTTCCCGGTGTTCAGCGGCACGTTCTTGAAGGCGAACCACGGATTGTGCTTCTGCGCGTACTGGCCGCTGGTGCACGCCGTGGAACCCTCGGACGGCAGGTCCTCGTTGTACGTCGCGAACGTCTTGCCGGCCGCGATCAGCTCCTGCCCGAGGTTGGGCGCGGTCATCGACTGCGGGGCGTAGCAGCCGTCGCCGGTGATGCCCTGGGTGGAGCCGGAGAAGAGGTTGAAGTAGTTCGGCTGGCTGGGGTGGGTCAGCGCCTTCATCCCGGTCAGGCTCGCGCCGCCGTTGGCGAGTTGGTTGATGTACGGGGCGTTCGCGCTGCCGATGATCTCGCCGTACTGCTTGTTCTCGTAGACGACGACCACCACGTGGTCGTACGCCGGCAGCGCGGCCGTGGCCGTCGCCGTACGGGCGGGGTCGGCTCCCGCGGCGGCCTGGGAGCCGGCGATGGTGAACGCGGCCAGCAGGCCGAGCGCGCCGAGCCCGGCCACGAGCGCGGACCGCACGGCCCTGCGGCTCGCTGCCGCTGCCGATGCCGCGGGCGCGGGCGAGGGGGACGGGGGCGGGGGTGGGGGTGGGGTGACGGGCATGGGTGGTGCCTCCTCGTGGTGGTCGCGGAGCCCGCGGCATGGCGGATCCGGGTGTGCGGGTGTGCGGGTGTGGGCCCGGGTGGCCCGGGTGGCCCTGGATGGGGTCCCGGGCCACCCGGCGGTTCGTCGGGGCCGTCGCCGCGCGGGCCTGGGGCGGTGCCCTCGGTGGCCCGGGCGGCGACCGTGGCCGCCAGGCCGGCGGTCCCTCGGTCCGGCCGGGTCGGGGTTCCGCGTGCTGCCCGGGACCGGAGGGGGCCCCGGGCCGGCCGCAGGCCCCGGACGGGCGGGGCGCTATTCCTCGCGGCGGGCCGGGCCGGCCACGGCGATGTTCAGGAACCGGGGTACGGGGCGCCCCCGTTCGCGGAACTCCGCCGCGACCGCGGTGCGCACCGCAGCCAGCCGTGTCTCGGGCAGCAGCACCAGCACGCTGCTCCCCGGTCGCGGCCCGGGCGGCCAGGTGCTCAGGGCTCCGGCCCGCCGGGCGCAGGCCACCGCCCGGGCCAGTTCCGCCTGCCGGTCGGCGGCGCCCGAGCGGCCGCGTACCGCCATCAGCACCAGGCGGGCCCGTGTGGCCGCCGGGTCGAAGGCCACGTACCGCGGGGGCCGCGCGTCGTCCCGGCCCGGCAGCAGGGCCTCGCCCGGGCGGGCGAAAAGCGCCGCGCGGCGCAACGCCCCGTCCCCGTCGGGCAGGGCCCGGTCCAGCAGCAGGGCGAGGTGCGCGCGGTCGGGCTCGTCGCCCGCCGGGGTGTGCACGTCGACCACGGCCAGCGCCACCGCGCAGTCCGCCGGCTCCGCCGTGGCCAGCCCGGCGGCCGGCGTGAGGGAGCCCTGGACGTGCAGGTCGGTCCCGCCGCGGCCGAAACCGGCCCGGGCGAGCTCGCGCAGCAGCGCGTACGGCCGGGCCGCCCAGGCGGGGGTGTCGGGCGGCGGCCCGGTCAGGGCGAGGGGTACGTCGCAGCTGTCCGCGGGGTGGGCGAGCGAGCTGAGCCGCACCAGGCCGTCGGTGCGCGGCGCCGCGGCCGCGGCCACCGGCCAGCCGGCCGCCGCGACGAGCCCGGGGGAGTGCAGATGGAAGGCGTACGGGGCACTCCAGACGGCGGCCGGGGGCCGGCCGTGCGCGGACTCCAGGGCGTACGCGACGAGCCGGAACAGCGGATCGGCGCTTGCCCGCCGCGCGATCCCGCCCCCGCCGGACCCGGCCTCCCCGGGGCGGCCCGGGCCACCGCCGGTGGGGCCGGGCGCCGGGTGGCGCGCGCCGGTCGCGGTGGAGGTGGCGTGTTCCGGGCGCGGGGGGTGCTCGGTGGGGCCCGTGGGTGCCGGGGGGCTGGTTGCCGGGCCGGGGTCGTTCGGGAGGGGTTCCGTCGCGGGGCTGCGGACGGGCTCCGCGGCCGCCTGGGTCCGCACGGTCGCGCCGCTCCCGGCCGGAGCGGGTGCCGTAGGGGGCGCACCGCTTCCGGCAGGCCCCGCCGGGGCGCCGGCGGGGCGGCCCGCGATGCCCGGGCCGGGCCGGGTCATCGGGGCGCCTTGCGGGCCAGGAGGCGGTAGGCGTTGCCGCCGTCCGTACGCCGGGCCGCCGCCGAGCGCACCGCGTCCAGCACCGCCGCGCCGACGAAGGAGGGCAGCGCGGCGGCCCGTACCGCGCGGGCGAGGGCCCGTCGGCCCGGGCCGGGGGCGGGGGCGGGGGCCCACGGCCGGTCGGGGTCGGGGGCCAGCCGGGTCGTGGTCAGGGCCACGGCGCCGAAGAAGTCGTTCCCCTGGTGGGCCGGCCCGTGCTCCTCGGCGAGGACCGTGAAGCCCCGGTCCGCCAGCGCCTCGCGCAGGTTCCCCGCCGGAATGAGGTGCTGGTGCTGCGGCTGGAACCACGGCAGCCAGGCCGGGCCCAGCAGCCGGGCCATCCGCGATTGGGGGTCGGGGAGTTCGATGGCCAGGAACCCGCCGGGGGCGAGCACGGCGGCCGCCGCGTCCAGTTCCGCGAACGGGTCCCGGGTGTGCTCCAGGTAGTGGTACATGCTCACCACCTCGTACTGGCCCGCCAACTTCTCGGCGAATTCCGGGAACTGGCCCTGGTAGCCCGTCTCCACCCAGCCGCGCCGCTCCGCCCCGCGGACGCCGTCGCCCATGTCCAGCCCGTCGAACCGGGTGTCCGGCCAGACGGCCCGCGCCGCGTTGCAGAAGTGCCCCTGACCGGTGCCGACGTCGAGCCACGACCCCGGGGCCGTGTGCGGCCTCAGCATCTCGGCCCGGCCCCGGTAGGCGGCGCCGAGCCGCCCGAAGACCGTGCCGGCGCCCTCGCCGCCCCGGCCGTCGTAGAAGTCGCGGTAGTAGAACTCCAGCCCCTCCGGGCTCAGTCGGGGGTTCTGGAAGACGTGCCCGCAGCCCCCGCACTGCTCCAGCGTGAACCGGCCCGGCTTGCCCTGGAGCAGGTCCGGCACCCGGACCCGTACGGTGAGCTCCCGGGAGCCGCACCAGGGGCAGTCCGGCCGCCTCGGTTCGAGGAACCGTTCGGTCCCGGCAGCCAGTTCGGCCCGGTACGCCTCGGCGCGCGCCGCGTCCGCAGCGTCCGTTCCGGTGGGACGGGCGGCGGCCGCCGCCGTACGCAGGGCCGTGCCGAGGGAGCGCACCGGCCGGGCGGCCGTGGCCGGCGCCAGGTCCGCCGGGTGCAGCGGGCTGCCCGGCCCGCCGAGGACCAGGTACGGCTGGAGCCAGTACAGCCCCGCCGCGGCCGCTCCCCACCGGCCCTGGCGTACGGCGACGCCCGCCAGCAGGGCCAGCCCGGCCAGCTGCGCGGCCGCCAGCGCCCCCGGCGGCAGCCCCTGGGCCCGCAGTTCGGCCGCCCGGACCACTCCGCCCGCCCCCTCCGCCGCGGCCCGACCGCAGCTCAGCCCCGGGGCGATGGCCAGCCCCGTGGCGTCGGGGGCGTACTCCTTCAGCAGCCGCGTCAGCTCCAGCAGCCGTACGGGCTCGGGCGGCGGCCCGTCGGGGTCCACCCCGGCGCGCGCCAGCACCCCGTCGGCCACGAGGACGGCGTACCCGGCGCCCCGGCCCTCGCCGAGGCGGTCCTCCCGGTAGCGGGCGGGATCGACCAGTCGCAGCAGCCCCAGCGCCCGCTCGGCACCGAGGTCCCCCGGCAGCAGGTCCAGCACCGCGAGCCCCTCCCGGTCGGCGTGGGCGCACGCGGCGAGGAAGGTCGCGGCGTCCGCCTCGACCCCCCGGGCGGTCAGCAGCCGCCAGCCGGAGGCCCGCGGGACCCCGGCGGCCGCACCCGCCGGCGGCAGGGGCAGTACGGGGACGGCCCGCAGCCTGCGGGCGGCCCGTACGGTGCCGGCACCGAGCACGGCCAGCAGCGCCGCGGAGGTCCACGGGATCCGGACCGGCGGGCGCCCTCGGCCCGGGGGGAGGGGGGATGGCGTCATAGCAGCTTCTCCAACCGGTCGGCCGCGGCGGCGGCACCGCCCGCCGCGGCGAATGAGGCCTGGATCCGCCGGGCGCCCCGGCGGGGGCCGGGGTCGTCCAGCACGGCCGTGAGCGCGTCGCGCAGTTCCTCGGCCCGGGTCCGGCCGAACCGCACCCGGACCCCGGCGCCGGCCGCGACGACCTGCCGGGCCACGATCGGCTGGTCGTCGCGGATCGGCGCGACCACGAGCGGCAGCCCGTGCGCGAGGGACTCGCAGACGGTGTTGTGCCCGCCGTGGCAGACCACGGCGTCCAGGTGCGGCAGCAGCTCCAGCTGCGGCACGCTCTTCCGGAGCAGGACGTTCGCGGGCACCGACCCGCCCGGCGCGACGGCCCGCACCAGCGCGGCCGGGGCCGCGAGGACCAGCTGGACCTCGCCGGCCAGCCGCTCGGCGGCGCCGAGCACGGCGCCGTAGAACCGGCCGCCGGCCTCCTGGTTGAGGGTGCCCAGCGACACGAGGACCCGGCGCCGGGCCGGGTCCAGCCGCCGCCACGGGAATCCGGGCGCGGCCGGCCGGGCGCCGAAGGCGGGACCGACGAAGGCGTAGTGGGACGGGAACTCCTGGTCCGGTCCGACCAGTTCACGGCTGGAGAACACCACGACCAGCCGGTCCGAGAAGAGCGGGTCCCAGTCAGGCACCGCGTCCGGGCCGCCGGCCCCGCACTCCGCGAGCAGCCCGGACACCTGGCCGGCCACCCACGCGCCGACCTTCGGGAAGTCGGCGAAGGGACGGGTGAGTTCGGCGGAGGTACTGGCGGAGGTCACCCACGGCACCCCGAGCCGCCGGGCGGCCAGCGGCCCGGCGAGGGCCTGCTGATCGGCGACCACCACGTCCGGCCGGAAGGCGCGCACCGCCCCTGTCACCCCCGGCACCATCGCCCGGGCCAGCGGGACGAGGGCCTCCTCCCAGAGGAAGCGCAGTGCGGCGATCCCGCGCAGGTCGCGCCAGCGGGCGTGCAGCAGCGCGTACCCGCCGCCGGCCTCCTCCCCGGCCGGCAGGACGCGGGCGTTCGGGGGCAGCAGCCGGGCCAGGGCGCCGGCCGGCCCGGTCCAGGCGATCTCGTGCCCCCGGGCAGCCAGTTCGGCGCCGACGGCCACGGTCGGATTGACGTGCCCCGCGAGCGGCGGCACCGTGAAGAGCACCCTCATCGGGCCGACGCCCCCGCCCGCGGCCGCCGCGCCGCTCCCGCGGCCCGCGCGGCCGCCGCGGCCGTCGCGTCGAGGTGCGCGAGGACGGCCGACCGCAGCGCTCCGCTGCTCTCCTTCAGCACGTCGTGGCCGAGCCCCGGGAGGACCTTGACCCGGGCGGCCCGCGGGGCGTGACGGGCCAGTTCCCGCGCGCCCGGAACCAGTTCGGAATGCTCCCCGCACACGATCAGCAGCGGGCAGGCCACCCGGGCGTAGTCGGCCGGGGTGAACGTGCGGCCGGCCGCCACGTCGTCGATGAGGGAGGTCCGGTTGAGCAGGTCGTCGGCGATGGCCGTGAGGTGGGCGGCCTTGCGCAGGCGCAGGGTGAGCAGCTCGGCGGGCACCGGGCTGTCCTCCAGGCTGAGGGCGGCCGCCGACAGGGTGTCCACCATGTTCTCCATCCAGGCCCCGTCGAGGAGGGGTTCGAGGAGGGTGAGCCCGGCGACCAGGTCGGGCCGGGCGAGGGCGGCGTGCAGGGCGAGGGTGGCGCCGTAGCTGTTGCCGACCAGGTGGACCGGGCGCCGGCCGAGGCCGAGCGCGCCGAGCAGCGTGAAGAGGTCCCGCACGGCGGTCCCGGTGTCGTAGCCGGTGGGCGGGCGTTCGCTGCGGCCGTGGCCGCGCAGGTCGTAGAGGACGGTGCGGTGCCCGGACAGCGCCACGGGGACGGCCAGCGGGCAGTAGAAGGAGGACAGGTTGTCGACGACCAGCCCGTGCAGGAACACGACCACGGGACGGCCCGGGCGGTCGGGGCCGGTGGCGGGCGGCTGCTGTACGTGGAAGCGGACCGGGCCCGCCGGGACGAAGGCCACGGCGGCTCAGCCGTCCGTGGCGGGGACGCCGGAGGCGCCCGTCGCGGCCGGGGCGAGGGGGGCTGGGCCCGCCGGGGTCCGGGTGAGGGAGGCGTGGGTGATCCGGCCGATGTGGGTGACGAGTTCCCCCACAGACATGGCGAGGATGTCGTCCATGTCCTTCTCGGCGAGGAAGCCCATCAGGTCGACGCGGGAGCCGTACCGCTGGTGCAGCAGCTCCGCCAGGGCCACGAACTCGATGCTCTCCAGGGCCAGGTCCTCGTTGAACGTCGTCTTCATCGTGACCTCGTCCGCGAGGAGGTACTCGTCACCGACGATCTCCACGAGCATGCCGGTGATCTCGGCGAGGATGTCAGCTGCCATGACTGGTCTCCGTGAGGTGGAAGGGGACGGGGGACACCGCCGCGGGGTGGGCGGTCCAGGCGACGACGTGGTCGGCGGGCGGGCCCGCGACGAGGGCGGTGCGGACCGGGTGCGGGTGCCCGTCGGGGGACAGCACGCGCAGGCCGCCGGTGTCCGGGTCCCCGGCCACCCGCCAGTCGCGCGGGCGGCCGCCCAGCCCCGTGCCCCCGGCCTTGGCCGCGGCCTCCTTGGCACACCACAGGGCGGTCAGCGCGGCCGGCAGACCGGTGCCCCCGCGGGCGGCCAGGTCCTCGGCGAGCCGGAGCTCGTCCGGCCCGAGCGCGACGCGGATCAGCGCGCCGGGGTCCCCGGTCACCGGCTCCACGTCGATGCCGACGGTCCGGGAGGGGTGGGCGAGCGCGACCGCCACCCGGTCCTTGTGCGCGAGCGACAGCCGGAACCCGCGGACGAGCGGCCCCCCGGCCAGGGGCCGGCCCGCCGGATCGTTGCCGACCGGCACCTCCGCCGGGAACACCGGCCCCGCCCCGCGCTCCCACAGGAGTCCGCGCAGCGCGTCCTTGGCGGCGATCCGGCCCAGCAGCCAGGGGGTCCGCGCCCGCGGCGACAGCCGCTCGTAGGCGAGGCGCTCGGCGGCGCCGAGGTAGCGGCGCATCACCAGCTCCTGCGACGCCGGGTCGGTCCAGCGGCGCCGGGCCAGGCACCAGCCCGCGGGCTGCGCCTCACCGATGCCGCACACCTCCGGCGTGAACTTCATCGGCCAGACCCGCTCGTCGGCCCCGAACCGGCGGTACGTCCAGCCGTCGATCCGGGCCCACACCCCGCCGTCCGCCCGGCGCAGCTCCAGGTCCCCGCGGACGGTGACCTCGCGGACCTCGCGGACGCGGGCGGTGGCGCCGACCAGCTCGCCCGGGGCCGGCGGGGGACCGGCGTACCGGATGCGGTCCACGGTGGCCGGGAACACCAGACGGTCCACCGGCAGCCGCAGCTGCATCCAGTGGCCGAACAGCTGCCCGGCGGCGTCCAGCAGCGCCCCCGGGTCGGGGAGCGCCCGCAGGACGCCCTCGATGCCGTCCGAGCCGACCGTGCGCACCTCGTGGACCCCGGCGAACCGCGGTCCGTGGAACATCCACCGGTCGCGGTAGAGCGCGTCGGCGCTGACCGGGGCCGGACCCGGGCCGGACAGCGGGGCCGGGTCGGGCGCGGGGAGCTCCCCGTACCGCGCGCCGAGCAGGACGACGGTGTCCGCGTAGCCGCCGAGGGAGACGCGGACCCGGCCCGGCCCGTCGTCCCGGACGGTGACGTCGACGTCGACGGCCGGTTCGACGGGGAGCCACCGCAGGGCGCGGACCTGCGCGTGGCCGACGACGTGCAGGCCGGGCGGGGCGTGCCGCAGGGCGGCCCGCTCCGCGAGCTCCAGCATGGTGGTCATGGGGACGACGGGGAACCGGTCGGAGTCCTCGGCCCAGTCGTCGGGCTGGAGGTACACGCAGTGGTCCCGTACGTAGGGCAGGGCCGCGAGCGAGAGGTGCAGGCGCTCCACGCGGGCCGGCCCGGCCGGTACGGGCGGGCGCACGGGCGGCGGTACGGGTACGGCCACCGGCGCGGCCGCCTCCCGGACCGGACGGGGCTCCGGCGGGGGTGCGGCCGACCAGGCCGCGGTGACGCTCAGGGCGGCCGAGCGGGTGTCGTCGAGGACCGCGTCGAGGGCGGACAGCAGCACGGGCCGGGGCGCGGCCGGTCCGGGTGGCGCGGTGGGTTGCGACGGCGCGGTGGGTCCCGGTACCGCGGGCCGCAGGCCGCCCAGGGCGGTACGGGCCGCCCCGCCGAGGCGGACGAGCGGCGAACCGAGGTCGAGCGGCACCGCCCGCCCGGCGGCGGCGGGGACGGCCCGAGCCCTGACGCCGGCCGCGGGGACGGCCGCGCCGGGGGCGGCCGGGGGGACGCCCCCCGGTCCGGCCGCCGCCGGGGCGGCGCCCGGCCGGGGCTCCGGCGTCGCCGGGCCCGTGGACAGCAGCTCCCAGCGCGGCTCGCGACCCTCCGCCCACAGGGCCGCACAGGTACGGCGCAGCGCCGCCAGACCCGGCAGCCGGGGGGAGGCGGTGGACACAGACAGGTGGGGCCGCTCGCGCAGGGTGTCCTCGACGAACCCCGGCAGGCCGCCCGGGCCCAGGGTCACGAACGTGCGCACCCCCGCGTCCTCGTACAGCCGCAGCACCAGCTCGCGGAAGCGCACCGGCTCCAGCAGGTGGCGGACCACCAGCTCGCGCACCTCCTCCGGCTCGGCGGGGAACGGCGCACCCGTCGTCGCCGACCAGACGGGCAGGGTGCCGGGCCGCAGCGGCAGCCGGCCGAAGGCGGCTCGGACCTGGCCGAGGTACGGCTCCCACATCGGGGTGTGGAAGCCCGACCGGAACGGGAGCTCCTGGCCGTGCACCCCCTCGGCCCGCAACCGCCGCACCACATCCGCCACTTGGTCCGGGTCCCCGCACACGACCGACTGGTGCGGGCAGTTGTCGTGGCTGACCACCACCCGGTCCAGGCCGTGCAGGGCCGCCTCCGCCCGCCGGACACCACACCCCAGCGCCGCGTACACCAGGTCCGGGACCTTCACCGAGCCGGGCCGCAGGGAGTCCAGGAACGTGTCGGCCGCGTCCTGCGGGTACATCCCGGCCGCGACCATCGCCGCCCACTCGCCCAGGCTGTGCCCCGCCAGCACGTCGGCGTCGATCCCCACCCCGGGCAGCACCCGGGCGAAGAACCGGCCCGTGGCGATCGCGTCCAGCGCCCGCCGCTCCAGCGCCCCGTCCCGGGTCAGCCGGGGCCGGTCCAGGCCGAGCCGGTCCGCCACATCGTCCAGGACGGGGGCGAACTCCGGTTCCAGCCCCGGGAAGAGGAACGCCACCCGGCCGGCCGGCGGCTCCGGCGCGAACCACACCTCCCCGCGCCCCCGCCAGGGCCGGCCGCGCGCCACGACCTTCGCGGCCAGCGCGAGCCGCTGCGGCGTCGGCCCGGCCACGGCGAGCCGGCACGGCCCGGACCCGCCGGACACCGGGGACCCGGCCGCCAGCCGGGCCGCCAGCTCCGCCGGCCGGTCCGCCGCCATCAGCAGGACGTCCTCCCGCGCCGCCGGACCCACCGGCACGGCCGGGCCGGCCAGCGGCAGGAAGCGCCGCACCTGAGCGGCGGGGCGGGACGCGGCGCCGGGGGCCTCCTCCAGCACCACGTGGGCGTTGATCCCGCCGAAGCCGAAGGCGTTGACCCCCGCCCGGCGGGGCTCCGGACCGCGTTCCCACGGCTCCGCCGCCGTCACCGGCCGCATCCGGGTCAGGGCGAGGCCGGGGTGCGGCTCCTCCAGGTGCAGGGTGGGCGGCAGCACCCCCTCGTGCACCGCGAGCGCGGCCTTGATCAGACCGGCCATGCCGGAGGCCTGCATGGTGTGCCCGAGCATCGACTTCACCGAGCCGAACCCGATGGTCCGGCCGCCGAGCGCGGGCGGCCCGAACACCTGGGCCAGGGTGTCCAGTTCGGCCGCGTCGCCCACGGGCGTACCCGTGCCGTGCGCCTCCAGCAGCCCCAGTGCGCCGGCCGCCCGGGGATCGAGGCCGGCGTCCTGCCAGGCCCGCTCCAGCGCCCGTACCTGGCCCGCGACGAGGGGGCTCATCAGGCTGGCCGCCCGGCCGTCACCGGCCACCCCGGTGCCCCGGACGACCGCGTAGATCCGGTCCCCGTCCCGTTCCGCGTCCGCCAGCCGTTTCATCAGCACCACTCCGGTCCCCTCGGACAGCAGGGTCCCGTCGGCCCGCCGGTCGAAGGGCCGGATCCGCTCGCTCGCGCTCAGGGCCCGCAGCTGCGTGAACACGCTCCACAGCGTGGCGATGTGGCAGTGGTGCACCGCTCCCGCCACCACGGCGTCGCACCGGTCGCCCGCCAGCAGCCCCACCGCCTGGTCCACCGCCAGCAGCGAGGACGCGCAGGCCGCGTCCAGGGTGTAGGCGGGGCCCCGGAAGTCCAGCCGGTTCGCCGTCCGGGCCGCCGTGAAGCTGGGCACGAGACCGATCGACGCGTCCGGCCGCTCGGGGCCCAGCGCCTCCTGGAACGCCGATCGCACCGCGGCGATCCGCCGCTCGCCCAGCTCGGGCACGACATCCCGCAGGGTCTGCGCCAACTGGTGTGCCGTACGCACCCGTTGATCGAGTCGGGCGGTGGCCACGCCCATGAAGCCGCCGCGCCCCAGCACCACCCCGATCCGCGCGCGGTCGGCCGGCAGCCGCGCGTCCCCGCCCGCGTCCGCGACGGCCTCGGCCGTGGCGTGCAGGGCCAGCATCTGGTCCGGCTCGGCGCCCTCCACCGCGGCGGGCATGATCCCGAACCGGGTCGGGTCGAAGGCGGCGAGCCCGTCCACGAACCCGCCGCGCCGGCAGTAGAACCGGTCGCCGACCGCCGGTCCGGCGGCGCCGCCCGGGTCGTAGTACACCTCCGGGTCCCAGCGCCCGGGCGGGACGTCGCCGATGCAGTCCGTACCGGCGAGGAGGTTGCGGCGGTAGGCGGCCAGGTCCCCCGCACCGGGGAACACCGCGCCCATCCCGACGATCGCGGCGTCCGCCGGGCGCGGACCGCGCCGGCCCCGGTCAGCCACGGCCCCCGCCCTCCCCGGCCATCAGGACCACCTGTACGTCGTCCCCGTACGCGAGTTCGGCGAGGAACGCCTCGGTGCCCGCCTCCGGCGCGATCAGCGGGATCCCGCGCCGCGCGTACGCCCGCTCCAGCTCGGGGGTGACCATCCCGCCGGCCTCCGCCGCCCAGGGGCCCCAGTCCACGGACAGCACGCGCCCCGGGAAGGACTCCGCCCACGTGCGCGCGAGGCCGTCGAGGGCGTCGTTCGCCGCGGCGTAGTCGCTCTGGCCCCGGTTGCCGTAGACGCCCGCGACGCTGCCGAACAGCACCAGGAAGCGGGGTGCGGGCACCGGGCCGTGCTCGGCGGCCGCGGCGGCCAGGTGCCGGGCGCCGGCCACCTTCGTGTGGAACACCTCGGCGAACGCGTCGGGTGCCTTGTCGCACAGCAGCCCGTCGCGCAGCGTCCCGGCCCCGTGGACGATGCCGTCGAGCCGGCCGTGGCGGGCCCGTACGCCGGCTACGACGGCCCGGACCGCCCGCTCGTCCGTGACGTCCGCGCAGTGGTAGCGGACGGAGGCCGCCACCGCGCCGAGGGCCGCGAGGGTGGCCCGCACCTCGCGCGCGGCCAGGATGCGCGAGGCCGCCGCCTCGATCTCGGCGGGCCTGCGCAGACCGGTGGCGATCAGTGCGGCGCGCAGGGACACCCGGTCGAGGGCCGGGCCGAACCCGTCGCCCTCCGGCGGGGGTTCGGGGGTGCGCCCGATCAGCTCGACGTGGCATCCGGGGCCGGAGCGGGCCAGCGCGAGCGCCGTCCGCGCGGTGATCCCGCGGGCCCCGCCGGTGAGCAGCACCACCGAGCCCGGGGCGAGTGGCGCCGCCCCCGGTCCGGTCCGGGCCAGCGGTGCGGCGACCGGCGTCCGGGTGACCCGTACGCCGTCGGCGGTGTACCCGACGGAGGCCGGGCCCTCCCCGCCGGTGGCCGTGGCGCGGTCCGCGTCGGCGGCCGTGGCTCGGTCTGCGCCGGTGGCCGCGTTGGTGGACGCATCGGTCGTCGGGCCGGTGGCCGTGCCGGCCGGTGTGCCTGTGGTCGTACCGGCGGGCGTGCCGCTCACGGCCGAGCCCCCGGGGCAGCCGCACGCGGCGTCGCAGGCGCAGCCCAGTTCGGCCAGGAGCTGCGCCGCGATGCGCTCCGGGTCCTCCTTGGGGTGGACCTCCACCGCGCGGACCAGCCGCCCCGGGAACTCCAGGGCGCAGCTGCGGGCGAAGCCGTGCAGGCCCGCGCCCGGTGTGCCGGGCGCGGTGACGAGGAGCAGCCGGGGCACCCCGCCGGTCAGGGCGCGCTGCAACCCCGGGAAGACCTCGGGCAGTACGGGCTCGGCACCGGCCCGCAGCGCGGACAGGTCGACGATCCCGTCGTACCCGGCCGCGGCCTCGGCGAGCAGGTGCACCTCGGCGCCGTGGGCCCGTACGGCCCCGCCGAGGGCGGGCGCCACGCCCTGGCCGTCGCCGACGATCCCGATCCGCAGGCCGCGCAGCGCCCCGGGGCTCCCGGCAGGGGCCGGCGCGGGCCGTACCTCCACCCGCAGCCGGCTGACCGGAGCCACGGCCGGCGCCGTCACCGCCGCCGCGACCGGAGCCACGACCACGACCGCCGCGGGCGCCGGCTCCGGCCGGGCGGGAGGCGCGGGGTCCGGGCGGACGTCCGGAACCGGTGGTGGGCCCGTGGCGGCCGCCCGCGAGGTGACCCACTCGACGATCCCGCGCAGGGTCTTGATGCGGGACAGTTCCTCGACCGCCGACTCGGTGGAGCCGCCGGGGTCCTGGGGGAGGCCGATCCGGTCGGCCAGGGCGCCGATGATCTCGACGCGCTTGATGGAGTCCACGGACAGGTCCGCCTCCAGGTCGAGTTCGGGGTCGAGCATCTCCCGGGGGTATCCCGTCCGGGCGTGGACGATCTCCAGCACCACGTCCATCACCTCCTCGGCGGAGCGCGGACCCCGGCCCGCGGCGCCGCCGGCGCGGACCCCGTCCGGCGGTGCCGGGCTCGCGGGGGCCGCGGACCACGGAGCCGGTTCGGGCGCGGGGAGCGGCTGCGGCGCAGGCGCCGGTACCGGTACGGCAACCGGCACCCCGTAACCGTCCGCCGCGTCGGCCGGGTGCGTCGCGGGCCGGCCGCCGGGCGTCGCGCCGAGGTACCCCAGCAGGACGTCCCGCTGTGCCTCGACCAGGGCGCGCGAGCCGCGGAGGTACTCCAGGACCGCGGCCTCCCGCGCGCCGTCGCCGCCGGCCGCAGCCGCGCCGCCGCCTCCCCGCGGGACCGGGACGGGAACCCCCGCCGAGGTCCCCGCCGGAACCCCCGCCGCGGTCGGGGCCGGGGCGGTGGCCGGGCTCCCCGGCCCGCCGACCGGTCGGTCCGCCGCGGGCAGGCCCGCGGCGGCGTGGATCCGGCGCGCGGGCTGGAGTCCCCCGGCGACCGGGGCGCCGTCCGCGGTGCGGACCAGATGGCCGTCGACCAGCCAGCCCGGGCGGCGCGGGGCCCGCTCCGGGAGCCGGCCGGTGCGGCCGCGGAACAGGGCCTCCGGCGCGACCGGCACGCCCGCCGCCGCCAGCTCCGCCAGCGCCGACACCAGCCGCACCAGGCCGTGTTCGCCGGGCACGTCCAGCGGGACCGCCGTGTGCGGCCGGCCCCGCAGGACGCGGCCGACCAGGCCGCTCAGGACCCGTCCCGGGCCCGCTTCCACGAAGGTCCGGACCCCGGCGGCGTACATCGCCTCCACCTGTTCGGCGAACCGCACCGGCTCCGCCACCTGCCGTGCCAGGAGGGCCCGTACGTCCTCGGCGGCCGCCGGGTACGGTCCGGCCGTCGTGTTCGACCAGACGGGGACGGCGGCCGGTCGCAGTTCGGTCCGGGCCAGTTCCGCGGCGAGCGCCGCGCTCGCCCCCGCCACCACCGGACTGTGGAACGCGCAGGCCACCGTGATCGGCTCCGCCGTCAGGCCCGCCACCCGCAGCGCGGCCACCGCCCCGGACACCGCCGCCGTCGGGCCCGAGACCACGCACTGCCGCGGCGCGTTGTGGTTCGCCACCGTGCACCCGGTACGGGCGGCGATCTCCCGCACCTCCTCCGGGGCGGCCGCCACCGCCGCCATGGTGCCCGGGTCCGCCCCGGCGGCCGCCACGATCGCCTCGGCGCGGCACGCGCTCAGCCGCAGCAGGCTCCCGGCGTCGTACGCGCCCGCCGCCCACAGCGCGGTCAGTTCCCCGTACGAGTGCCCGGCCACGCAGTCGGGCCGGACGCCGAGCGCTCCGAGCAGCCGGTGCGCCGCCGATCCGGCCAGCCCCAGGGCCGGCTGGGCCACCCGGGTGTCCGTGACCGCCGCCCGCTGGGCCGCCCGGCCCCGCGCGGTGAACGCCGACGGCGGGAACACCGCGGACACCACGGCGTCCGGGGCCTCGTCCAGCAGTGCCCGCAGCGCGGGGAAGGCGGTGAACAGCTCGCCCATCATGCCGATGCGCTGACTGCCCTGCCCCGGGAAGAGGAAGGCCACCTGCCCGGGATCCGCCGCCTCCTCCCGTACGTGGACCCTCGCGCCGGCGGCGAACGCCCGCGCCCGCTCCAGCCGGACCGCCAGCTCGTCCAGGTCGGCGGCCACGACCGCGACCCGGATCGCACCCGGGCCGGCGGCGCTCTCCGCGGCGAGGTCCCGCAGGGTCCAGGGCCGCCCGGCCGCGTCGTTCTCCTCCAGCCGGGCCGCGAGCCGGGCCATGGCGCGGCCGGCGGCCCGCCGGTCCTGCCCGCGGAAGCAGAACAGCTCGGCGGGCCACTCCTCCACCCCGTGCGCCGGCTCCTCCGCACCCGCGTAACCGGCCAGCACCGCGTGGTAGTTGGTGCCGCCGAAGCCGAAGGCGCTCACGCCCGCGATCCGCCGCCCCGGAGGCGCCGGCCAGGGCCGGGCCTCGGCGTCGAAGAAGAACGGGCTGCTCTCCGCCCGCCAGGCCGGGTTGGGCGTCTCCAGGTGCAGGGTCGGCGGCCGGACGCCCGCGTGGACCGCCCGGGCCGCCTTGATGAGCCCGGCCAGCCCGGCCGCGCACTTGGTGTGCCCCAGCTGCGACTTCACCGAACCGAGCGCGCAGGCCCCGGGGGCCGCCCCCGAGGCGGCGAACAGCTCGGTCAGCACGGTGAGTTCCGTACGGTCGCCGACCACCGTTCCGGTGCCGTGCGCCTCCACCAGGCCGACCTCGCCCGGGGCGATCCCGGCCCGGGAGTACGCCCGCTCCAGCGCCCGCCGCTGCCCCTCCGGCCGGGGCGCGGTCAGGCCCAGCGACCGGCCGTCGCTGGCGGCGCCGACGGCCTTGACGACGGCGTACACCCGGTCCCCGTCGCGTTCGGCGTCCGCGAGTCGCTTGAGGACGAGCGCCCCCACCCCCTCGCCGAGGGCGATCCCGTCGGCGTCCGCGTCGAACGGCTTGCACCGCCCGCCGGGGGACAGGGCCCGGACGGAGGAGAAGAGGAGGTAGTCGTTGATGCCGTTGTGCACGTCGGCGCCGCCGCACAGAACCATGTCGCTTTCGCCGTCGCGGAGTTGCCTGCAGGCGAGGTCCAGCGCGGCCAGCGAGGAGGCGCAGGCGGCGTCGACCGTGCAGTTCGCCCCGCCGAGGTCGAGGCGGTTGGCGACCCGGCCGGCGATGACGTTGGCGAGGACCCCGGGGAAGGAGTCCTCGGTGAGCCGGGGCAGGTGTGCGTCCAGTTCGGGCGGGAGCGCGCCCAGGTAGGAGGGGTACAGGGCGCGCAGCCCGTAGGCG
This sequence comes from Streptomyces sp. NPDC058619, assembly GCF_042717785.1. Taxonomy (NCBI): domain Bacteria; kingdom Bacillati; phylum Actinomycetota; class Actinomycetes; order Kitasatosporales; family Streptomycetaceae; genus Streptomyces; species Streptomyces sp. NPDC058619. Next base: position 47,713 of record NZ_JBHXQN010000032.1, on the reverse strand, counting down.
CCCGCCAGTTCGGTGCCCGCCTCCGCGCCGAAGACCACCGAGGTCCGGGACCGGTCGAAGGCGCGGTCCTTGTCGTAGCCGGCGTCCGCGAGCGCTCGCGCCGAGATCTCCAGGGCCAGCAGCTGGACCGGTTCGATCCCGGCCAGCGAGGCCGGCGGGATGCCGTGCGCGAGGGCGTCGAAGGGGACGGGGCCGAGGAAGCCGCCCCAGCGGGACGGGGTGCGCTCACCGGCGCGCGCCGGGTCGGGGTCGTAGTAGAGCGCGGGGTCCCAGCGCTCGGCCGGGACCTCGGTGACCGCGTCGGCCCCCTCCAGGATCCGGGCCCAGTAGGCGGCCAGGTCCGGGGCACCGGGGTAGGCGCAGGCCATGCCGACGATGGCGATGTCCAGCGGGTCCGGGTCCGCCGCCGCGGGCCCGGGAGCGGCGAACGCGCGTGCCCGCCGCTCCAGCAGCTCGGTCGCCCCGTCGGTGACCTGCGCGTGGAGCGCGGCCACGGTGGTGGTCCCGGACCGCAGGACCGCGGCCTGCCCGAGCATGAACAGCCCGTCCGCGTACTGCTGTTCCTCGCCGACGGACTCCAGGCCGCCGTCCTCCCCGGCCGTGGCCGCCGCGACGGCGCCGGCGGTGGTTCCGGGCGTGGCCGCCGTGACGGCGCCGGCGGTGGTTCCGGGCGTGGCCGCCGTGACGGTCACGGGGCGGCGCAGACCCTTGCTGGCGATCCGCAGCCGCCCCAGGTTGAGCCGCTCCAGCTCCTCCCACACCTCCCGCGGCTGCGCGCCGCTCTCCGCGAGCCGTACCCGGGTCGCCTCGAAGGTCTCGGCGTACGGGGTGGCCGCGCAGCGGGTGGCGTGGCCGGGCGCCGTGCGCAGGAGCACCGTCTGCGTGCACTCCACCGCGGCCCGCTGGAAGCGCGGCAGCACCGCCCCCGCCGCCACGGCCTCCTCCGTGAACAGGTAGGCGGTACCCATCAACACACCGGTCCGGGCCCCCCGCTCCGCCAGCGGCGCGGCGGCCGCGGCCGCCATCGCGGCGGAGCGCGCGTCGTGGATGCCGCCCGCGAACAGCACGTCGAGCGACTCCGGTTCGGGGCAAGCGAGCAGCCGCTCGATCTGCTCCTCCCACAGCGGGAACGAGGCGCGCGGCCCGACGTGCCCACCGCACTCCAGCCCCTCGAACACGAAGCGCCGCGCGCCCTGGGCGAGGTACCGCTCCAGCAGTCCCGGCGAGGGCACGTGCAGGTGGGTCCGGGTCCCGGCGGCCTCCAGCGGGGCCGCCTGCGCCGGGGTGCCGCCCGCGATGACGGCGTACGGGGGGCACACCGCGGCGACGGCCGCCAGCTGCTCCCGGCGCAGCTCGGGCGGGGCGAAGCCGAGCAGGCCGACGCCCCACGGGAGGTCCCCCAGCCGCTCGGCGGTCTCGGCGAGGAGGCGGCGCACGTCCGGGCCCGCCATCACCGCGAGCGCCAGGTAGGGCACCCCGCCCGCGGCGGCCACCGCCCCGGCGAAGGCCGCCCGGTCGCTCACCCGGGTCATGGGGCCCTGCGCGACGGCCGGCGGCCGCCCGGACGTCCGGGCCCGTACGGCGGCCGCGAGGTGGCCGGGGACGGCCTCGCGCACGGCCCGGAGCACCCCCGCGGTGGTCCGGTGCCGGGCGGCGAGCCGGGCCGCCGAGGCACCGTCCTGCCCGACCGGCAGCAGCTGGCCGTGCAGGTCCCGGGCCCCGAGCAGGGCGGCCACCGGCCCCTCCGGCGGGGTCAGGCCGGGCCGGGCGTACACGCGGTGCCCGTCCGCCAGCCGGGTCTCCGAACCGTCCATCGCCCGCAGCGCGTCGGTGACTTCGGCGGGCAGCCCGGGCTCGCCCTCCGCGGTCAGGGCGAGCTGTACGTCGAGCAGCACCCCGGCGGCCCCGCCCGCGACGGCCGCCGCCGCGGTGTGCGGCCCGATCCCGCCGTGCGCCCGTACGGGCACCCCCGCGAGCCGGGGGTCGGCGAGCAGCTGCTGGAGGAGCACGAAGGTGGTGGCGGCGCCGACCCGGCCGCCCGCCTCGTGCCCCTTGGCGACGAGGGCCCCCGCCCCGGCGGCCACGGCGGCCAGCGCCTCCGCCGGGTCGGTGACCTCGGCCCACACCCGGGGCCGCCCCTCGGCCGCCGACCAGGCCGCCACCCGCTCGGCGGTGTGCGAGGCGGGGTCGGCGAGCAGCACCGTGTCCACCGCGGCGGGCAGTTCGTGCGGCGCGAGCGGGCAGCCCGCGGGCACCCGCACCCCGTGGCGGCCGCCGCGCAGCCTGCGGGCGACCTCGGCGAGGCCGCGCCGCGCGGCACCGTCGTCCCGGCCGAGGTCGAGCAGGCCGAGAAACCCGGCCCGTTCGGCGGCGGTCACGATCCGCGGGTGGGGCTCCTCGAACGGGCTGACCGCGACGACCAGGTCCCGGGGGACGGGTCGCGGGGACGAGTCGGCGTGCGCGGAGGGGTCGGCACGCGGGGACGAGGTGGCGTGCGGGGCCGGACCGGGTCGCGGGGACGGTTCGGGCGGGGAGGACTCCGGCCGGGGAGAGGACTCGGGCTGGGGGGACGGACCGGGGTGGGGGATCACGGGGCGCTCCTCTTCCAGTGCTGTGTGACATGTCGCAGACAGGGCGGAGGACGGGGGGAAGCGGGTGGCGAGCGAGGTCCCCCGGCGAGGCGGCGGAGCCGGGACGTGCGGGACGTGTGCGTCGGCCGGGCTGCCCGCCACAGAGGGGCGGGATCGAACCGTGGTCTAAATCCCTGACGCCGGGATGCATCGTGCGGTGGCCGCCCCGCACTGTCAACGGGCATGCGGAGGAGGACGTTTCGCCCGAACCGGGCCTCCGGACCCGCTTGGACGGCGCGCGCCCGGCCCCGCGGAGGGCCGCTCCGGGGCGGTGGCCTGCGGCGTTGTCCGGGCCGGCCGGCCGTCCCCGGCGGGCGGTCGCGCGGGCCGCGCGGCGCGGGGTCATGCCGCACCGGTATACCTCGTCACCAACCCGGCATGTGCGCCACCCCGAGTCGTACGCTTGTTCACCCGACTCGCTCTTACGGGTACAACCTCGCAAGGTTACCGTCCGGTCATGACCCCCACTCTCGCGCAGCTTCGCTACCTCGTCGCCGTCGCGGACTGCCGCTCCATCACCGGCGCGGCGGCCTCGGTCTTCGTTGCCCAATCCGCCCTGTCCCGGGCCGTCCAGGCCATGGAGCGCGACCTCGGCGTCGAACTCCTCGCCCGACGGGGAAGGGGGGTGGACCTCACGCCGGAAGGGGCCCGGGTCGTCCGGCTGGCCCGCACCGTGCTCGACGCGGTGGAGGCCATAGACGACATCGGCACCCCGCACTGCGGGGACACCCGGGCCGTCCTCACCCTCGTCACCACCCCGACCCTGGCCCTGGACCTGGCCTCCGACCTCGTCCCGGCCTTCACCGGACGTCATCCGGGCGTCGACGTCAGGCTCCAGCAGTACGACAGCCGCGAGACCCTGCTCCAGGAACTCACCCAGCATCGGGCCGAGTTGGCCCTCGTCGACCTGCCGGTCGACAAGGAACTGACCACGCACTACATCCAGGAGCGCGAGGTGGTGCTCATCTCCCCGGCCGGCTCGGGGCTGCCCGACCCCATGCCGTTCCGCCTCATCGACGGACTGCCGATGGTGCTCCCGACGCCGGGGACCGGCCGGCGCACCGAGCTGGAGGCCATGTTCAGCTGCCTGGGCGTCCGCCCCGTGCCGTCCCTCGAGGTCGACGAACGCCTCGCCTGGGTGACCGGCGTGACGGACGGGCGGGGCTCCCTCATCTGGTACCGGGACGTCGTCCAACGGGCCTTCGGCAGCCGGGCGGAGGTCCGCTCCTTCACCCCGCCCCTGCTGCGCCCGGTGGGCATCGCGCACGCGCGCAGACCGCTCAGCCGCGCCGCCCGCGCGTTCATCGCGCACGCCCGGCACGACGCCCCCGTACGGGAGCCCGCGCGCTGAACGCAGCGGCGGCGGCGGGCGCAGCCATGCCGACCGGGCATTGAACGGTGCTCGAACGGTGAGGAGTTGCCTCTGGCGTTCGGCGTTGACGGGCCGTCACATGGTGGGCATGCCCCGACTCCTCACGCCCCCGCTCGCCGCGGCGCTCGCCACCGCGGTCCTCGCCACGATCCTGCCGGCCGTCGCCTGGGCGGCCGGCTCCGCCACCGTCACCACGACCGCCTCCCCGGCCGCTCCCGCACCCCCCGTCGTACGCCAGGCCGCGGCCGGGGAGGCGGCGGCGCCGGAGCGCGCGTGCACCCTCCCCGGCGGGCTGGCCGAACTCAGCGGTCTCGCCGCGAGCCGCCGGCACCCGGGCGTCTTCTACGCCGTCAACGACAGCGGCAACGCCAACCAGGTCCTCGCCGTCGACTGCACCGGCGCCACCGGAGTGCTCCGGGCGACCCTCACCGTGTCGGGTGCGGGCAACACCGACTGGGAGGCACTGGCGATCGGCAGGGACGCCGCCGGCGGCCCGGTGCTCCTCGTCGGCGACATCGGCGACAACCTCGGCGCCCGCACGGAGATCACCGTCCACGGCTTCGCCGAGCCCGACCGGCTCGTCAACGCCTCGGTGATGCCCGCGACGTACCGCTTCGCGTACTCCGACGGCCGGCACGACGCCGAGTCCCTGCTCGCCGATCCCGCCACGGGACGGATGTACGTCGCGAGCAAGCTCATCGGCGCCGCCGGCCGGCTCTACCAGGCCCCGATGCCGCCCGTGACGGGACAGGTCAACACCCTGACCCCGGTCCGGCCGGGGCCCGTCTTCGCCACCGACGGCGCGTTCTCCCCGTCGGGGGCCTCGTACGCGCTGCGCAGCGGCGGTCCGCTCGGCGCCAACACGGCCTCCGTGTACGACACGGCGGGGACGAGACTGGCGGACGTCGCCCTGCCCGCCCAGTCACAGGGCGAGACGCTGACGTACGCCGACTGCGCCAGCCTGCTCGTCGGCTCGGAGAACGACACCCAGCTCTGGCGCGTCCCCCTGCCGCCGGAAGCCACCCCGGGCTGCGACACCACCCCGACGCCGACGCCGACGCCGACGCCGACGCCGACGCCGACGCCGACGCCGACACCAACCCCGACCCCGACTCCTACCCCCACCCCGACTCCCGGCGGGCTGAAGCTGGTCGACCCCGGCCCGCGCACCTGCACGTTCAACCAGACCTGCACCATCCAGCTCACCACCACCGGAGCCAAACCCCCCGTCCGCTACACCGCCACCGGACTCCCCTGGGGCCTCACCCTCGACCCCGCCACCGGACGCATCACCGGCAAACCCTGGGCCACCGGAACCCTCCGGATCACCGCCACCGCCACCGACGCCACCCCCACCACCGCAACCACCACCTTCCCCCTCACCCTCAACTGGTTCTGAGGCGGGGCGGGGCGGTCTTGTACAACACGAGGCCCAGGCAGCACTGTTGACCGTTACGCGCCCATCAGGTCAGGAGAGCCGGCTTGTCCCGTCACCTTCCGGACGTCCCGAGCGACCCGGACGCCCCGCACGTGATCGATCCCGCGGGCGGCTGCCCGCACGCCCTCAACGCCCGGCTGCGCGCCCGCGGAGCCGTGGCGGAGGTCGTCCTCCCCGGCGGCGTCGCCGGCGCGGTCGTCCTGGGCCACGAGGAGCTCAAGGACTTCCTGGCCCGCGACGACGTGGCCAAGGACGCCCGGCACTGTCCCGCCCTGCACGACGGAACCATCCCCAGGGACTGGCCGCTCCGGGTCTTCGCCAACGCCCAGGGCATGCACACCGCGGACGACGCCGACCACCGCCGGCTCCGGGCGCTGGTCGGCAAGGCCTTCACCGCCCGTCAGGTGGAGCGGCTGAGGCCGCGCGTGGAAGAGCTGGCCGACAGCCTCCTCGACGACCTCGGCCTGGCCGCGGCAGCCGCACCGGACGGGGTCGCCGACCTGCGCGAGCACTTCGCCCTCCCGCTCCCGATGAGCGTCATCTGCGAGCTGCTGGGCGTCGACCCGGAGCACCGGGGCCGGCTGCACCAGCTGTCCGACACGGTGATCGTCGCGACCGACACCACCCCCGCCGAGGCGATGGCCGCCGTACGCGAGCTCGTCGGGCTCATGGGGACGATCGCCGCGGCCCGCCGTGCGGCCATCGCCGCCGGCGCCGGGGGAGAGGACCTCACCAGCGCCCTGATCGCCGCCCGCGAGGGCGACGGCGACCGGCTCAGCGAGGCCGAGCTGATCGGCACCATGCGGCTGGTGCTCGTCGCCGGCCACGAGACCACCCTCAACCTCATCAGCAACGCCGTCCGCGCCCTGTGCACCCACCGCGACCAGCTCGCCCTGGTCCTGGCGGGCAAGGCCACCTGGTCCGCCGTGGTGGACGAGACCCTGCGCTGGGACGGGCCCGTCAGCTGGTTCCCCTTCCGCTATCCCACCCGCGACCTCACCGTCGACGGCACGGTGATCCCGCGGGGCACCCCGGTGCTGGCCGGGTACACCGCTGCCGGCCGGGACGCGGCCTTCCACGGCCCGGACGCCGACCGCTTCGACGTCACCCGCCCCACCGCCGCCCGCCACCTCTCCTTCGGGCACGGCGCGCACTACTGCGTCGGCGCCCCGCTCGCCCGGCTGGAGGCCACCATCGCCCTGGAGCGGCTCTTCACCCGCTTCCCCGACCTCGACCTGGCGGTCCCCGCGCCCGAACTCCCGCAGCAGCGCAGCTTCATCGGCAACAGCGTCGAGGCCCTCCCGGTCCGTCCCGTCCGCGATCCCGCCGTTCCCTCCGGGGAACCCCGCCGGTGATCCGGGCGTCTCTGTGGGTACGGGGGATCACGGAGCACGGGGGTGGCGGATATGACGATCACGCTGGCTGAGGAGATCATGCTGCTGTCCCTGGACGACGAGTCCGGATCGGCAAAGCGCCGGGAGGCGACCGGCTGGGCGGTGGCGGGCGGGATCCTGCTCGAACTGGTCCTGGCCGAAAGGGTCTCGATCGCGGGCAAGTACCTCGAACTGACGGACCCGACCCCGACCGGGGACCGGCTGCTCGACGGCCGCACGGCCCTGATCGAGACCTGGCTGCGGGGCCGCGGCAAGCGCCGGGTGACGGACTGGCTGACGAGGGACCAGCCCAAGGCCGTGGCGGCGGCGCTGGAGAGCCTGTGCGAGCGCGGCGTGGTCGTGGAGGAGAAGCGCAAGGCGCTCGGCGTGTTCCCGGTCCGCCGCTACCCCGAAGCCGACGGCACGGTCGAAGCCGAACTGCGCGAGCGCCTGCGGTCCGTCGTGCTCGACGGCGCCGAGCCGGACGAGCGGACGGCAGGCCTCATCGCACTGATCCACTCCGCCAAGCTGCACAGCCTGGCCTTCCCCGACAGCCGGCCGGGGCCGGTCGCCGCGCGGACGGCGGAGATCGCCGCAGGACAGTGGGCGGCCGCGGGCGTCCGCTCCGCCATCCGCGACATGCAGCTGGCGATGGTCGTGGTCACCGTCGCCGTGGTCGGCAGTTAGGGCGCGCTCGGCGGGGTGAGTTCCGCGCTCTGCCAGCCCAGGGCGTCCGGGTACATGCCGATCCAGGTCTGGAAGTTGTGGCCGCGGGCCGGGCGGACGAGGGTCCTGACCAGACGCCGGTGCCCGCGGCGGCCGCGCTGAAGGCCTCCAGCTGTTCGGGCGGGCTGTCCTTGTCCTGCGCGGACGTGGCCAGGAACAGGCCGACGTCCGTCTTCCCGGCATGCCCGACCAGCCACATCGGGCTGTTCCGCTCCCGCAGGGCCCGGTCGGGTACCACCTCCAGGTCGCCGGTCAGCGGATCCGGGTCGAGGGCCGCGCCCGCCCGGAACGCCTTCGGGTACTGCAGCGGCAGCTTGGCCGCGCAGAAGCCCCCCGTCGAGACGCCCATCAGGCCCCGGCCGCCGGGGGCGGGACAGCGCCGCCACCGACCCCAGCACCCCGAAGCCGCAGGCGAGGGCGATCCCGGCGGACAGGCGGCGTACGGCGAGCAATCCGGTGGCGACGGCGAGCGCGGCCAGCAGCACGGGGATCCCCGCCGTCAGCACCGGCTTGTCGGCCGTGCCGAACTGCCGGACCGCCCACTCCTTCAGGCCGGGGGAGTGCGGTCGACCACCGCTGCGCCGACGGCGGTGACCGGGGAGGCCTCGGGCCGTACGGCCGCGGCGACCAGCCCGCCGACCGCCAGCGCGGCCACCGCCGCGAGCAGCCCGCTCACGGCGCCCGCCGCGCACCCGGGCCGGATGCGGTCCTTCCCGGTGTCCCCGGTGTTCCCGGTGTTCCCGGTCGTGCCGGTCATGGGAGCCCCCTCGCGGGCTCGTGCCGCGGTGCCGTCCCGCGGGGCCGCCGCGTTACGGGGCCCCGGGCGCGGGGAGGGCCAGCACCATCAGCGGCTCGGTGGTCGGGGCGGGGGAACCGCCCGCGGGTTCCAGCGTGACCCCGACCGCGGTGGATCCGCTCACCGGGCCGGTCATCAGCTCCGGGGCGCCGGGCCGCGCGGGGTCCATCAGCCCCGCCGGACGCATGGCGCCCGCCGGGTCGGCGAACCACAGCTGGTACACCCGGCCCGCCGGCGGGGCCGGCATCCCGGAGGCCACGAACACCGCGCGGTTCCGGTCCTCGGAAACCACGACGGTGCCGGTACCGCCGTTCGCGAGCCGGCCGGTGACGGGCGTGGCGTCCGGGGCGGCCAGCACCCCGGCCAGCTCGGCGGCCCGGGCCTCGGCGCGGCGCGCGTCCTGCCGGGCCGTACCGGCCTGCTCCGCTTGCCAGACCGCGACCCCGCCGAGCCCGGCGACCGCCGCGAGGGAGGCGGCCAGCGCCCACCGCAGCCAGGGCCTGCCGGGCCGCGCGTGCCGGACGCGGTCCCGGGCGGGTGCGCCGGGCTCCAGGGGCCCCACAGGCTGCACGGGCCCCACAGGCTGCACGGGCTCCACGGGCTGCACGGGCCGGTCGGTTCCGTAAGCGCCGCGGGGATCCTGGGCTCCCGTCGCCCCCGGCGCCTCGGGGACCAAGCTGGACGTGTCCGGCTCCCCGGGGGTGGTGCCTGCGTCGGCCCCTGCCGCAGCCGATCCGGCAGCCGGGAGCTCCCGGACCCGGCGCATCACCGCGTCGAACAGCTCCGGCGGCGGGCTGACCGCGACGGCCCGCCCCAGCAGTGCCACCGTCGCGGCCAGTTCGCGCACCTCCCGGGCGCACGGCGGGCACGTCTCCAGGTGGGCCTCGAAGGCCGCGCGCTCCGCCGCGGGCAGCGCGTCCGCCACGTACGCGCCCGTCGCCCCGTGCATGCTCTCCGTACTCATCCGTCGCTCACCCCGAGACAGTCCCGCAGCCGCAGCAAGCCGTCCCGCAGCCGGGTCTTGACGGTACCCAGCGGCACCGACAGCGACTCGGACACTTCACGGCAGGTCAGCCCCCGGTAGTAGGCCAAGGCCACCGACTGGCGCTGGATCTCCGTCAGAGAGCCCAGGCAGCGCCGCACCCGGTCCCGCTCCTCGCGGTCCTCGACCGCCTCGCTCACCTCGTCGAACTCCGGCAGGGCCGCTTCCAGCCGCGCCGCCCGCCGTTCCCGGTCGGTCGCCGCCTGCGCCGAGCGGACCCGGTCCACCGCCCGGCGGTGGGCGATGGTCAGCACCCACGTGCGCACACTGCCCCGGTCCGGCCGGTACCGGCCGGCGGAGCGCCAGACCTCCACGAGCACCTCCTGGGCCACCTCCTCGGCCTGGGACCGGTCGCGCAGGACCGAGAGCGCCACGCCGAGCACCGAGCCGCTCACCGCCTCGTACACGGCGGCGAAGGCCGTCTCGTCGCCCTTGGCGACCCGGCCGAGCAGGGTGCCGAGCTGGTTCACGTCGTCCACGGCCCGATCCTCCCGGATCCTTCCGCTCAAGTGGTGATTCGGAGCCGGGGCCCCGCCGGACTGCCCCGGATGTTCCACCGGCCGCGTCATGCAGGCGGCCGTCCGGCACGGTCCGCCGCGCGGCGGACCATGGCCTCCAGGCAGGGGTCGGAGCCTCCTCCCCCCGCAGCGTAGTGCCCGTCCCGGGCGGCGGCCTCCCCGGCCGCGGGCCCGCCGTCCCGCGGCCCCTCCGGGCCGGTCCGCCGGGCGGTGATCCCTCCGCGCTTGCGCAGCTCCACCACCCCGTCGGCGAGGAGCGCCAGGTGCTCCGGCGGTGCGGCGGGGACCCCGCCCGCGGCGCCCTCCCGGCCACCGGTCCGCTCGCCGGGGCACCCGTCCCGTTCGTCCTCGTTCGCGCCCCGCTCGCACCCGTCCCGCTCGGGCCGGTCCTGGTCGGACTCGGACATGGTCGGGCCCCCTCCTGGCGGTCGGCCGCCGCGGATCCACGGCGGCGCGACGGCGACGGCAGGGGCGGCCGCCGGAGTCCTCCGGCGGCCGCCCCTGAATCGTTGCGGGTCAGTGAACCCAGGGCCCGCGCCGCCCCGCGGGCCGTCGGCCGCCCGATCACCCGAACGGGTACGAGGTTCCCCCGGGAGGATGGAGCTCATCGGAGGAGCCGGCCGTGCCCGCCGCGCAGGGTGTAGATCAGCGGGCGGCCGCCGCCGGGAGGAACGCCGCGACGCCCGCGGCCAGGGCGTACGGGTCCCCGCTCGGCCGGTCCGGGTGCCGGGTGGTCCGCCGGGCCCAGGCCTCCTCCTCGGCGTGCCAGTCGATCTCCCGCGGCGCGGTACCCCCGACGAGCGCCTCCTCCAGCGAGCCGAAGTACAGCTCCCACCGCGGTCCGTACAGCTCCGAGACCAGACCGCTCCACTCGCGGTTCGCGTAGTCGTGCAGGAAGCCGCCCTCGCTCGTGCCGCGCCGGCCCCACACGCTCAGGATCGAGCGGGCGTCGTACTCGTACCGGTCCCGCTCGGCCTCGTCGGAGCCCCGGGAGCGGGCCGCGCCCAGCCAGCCGCCGAGCAGGAAGTTCGGGTCGGATCCGATCAGCTCGTCCAGCCGGTTCTCGGCTCCCCGCCATTCGGCGGTCAGCTCGCGGAAGCCGTCCAGGTCCTTGGCCTCGTACGCCGCCTTGATCTTCGGCAGCAGCACCCGCGAGTGGTTGGCGAGCGCCTGCCGCGCCGTGTCCACCAGGTCGAAACGGTACGCGCTGGACCCGCGCAGCCGCGGATCAACCCGCAGCAGGTGGTCCAGGGCCTTGCGCACCGAACCGGCCGGGTAGCGCATGGACTTGGGACTCCAGTACGCCGCCCCCACCGCGGTCAGGCTCGGCCGGGCGGTGAACAGGCTGTCCTGGGACTCCGACCACAGCCCCGAGGAGGTGCTGTACGGCCCCGTGCGCAGCTCCTCCCAGGCCGCGGCGGCCGCCGCGTCGGGGCGGCCGTACCGGCGGGCCGCGAAGTCCGCGAACCACTTCCGCTGGTCGACCGGCCCCGGCTCCCAGGCCAGGTCGGTGAAGAGGTCGAACGCCGCCGGGTTGGTCCCGGTGGCCTCCGGGAGGTAGGCGGTGCCGCTGAGCGCACTGCCGCTCTTGGCGCGCCAGGCGGGGAAGCGCTCCAGCCACACGGAGGTGTTCGCGCCGACCGTCGTGTGCCCGCCGAAGTTGTAGATGGTGCCCATGGCGTACGGGGCGCCGCCCCAACGGGTCTCGCGGTCCAGGCGGTTGTAGCGGTCGGAGAGCCCGTCGAGGATCAGCAGCTTCGAGGTGTCCACCCCGGCCAGCAGTTCCGCCGTCGGGTCGTCCTGCCAGCCCAGGACCGCCCACACGGCACCCGGATGGGCGGCGTGCAGGGCCCGCTGGATCGCCCCGGCGGCGGACCGCACGTCCACCGCCCCGGTCTGCCCGCCCTCGTGCAGCGGGCTCATCCGGTACATCGTGCTGTCCCCGAACACCGCGCGCTGCTCCGCGTAGTACGCGGCGGCCAGCTTTCCGAACGCCGCAGTGGCGGGGTCCAGCCAGTCCGGCCGGTCGAAGCCGGCCCAGTCGCCCTGCGGCACGGTGCCGGCGCCGGGGTTGCGCGCGGTGAACTCCGGTGGGACCGTGCCGAAGTAGCCCGGCAGCACCGGCGTCATCCCCAGCCCGCGCAGCTGCTCCGCGATCCGCCCGCCCAGCGCGGCGCGTTCGCGCATCAGCCGCTCCGTGACCGGGCCGCCGAAGCCGCTCAGGTTCTGCAGCAGCCACCAGCTCTGGTGGCCCGGGCCGGGGATCCACGCGCGCAGCTCGGCGGCCGAGTAGCCGAAGCCCTGGAGCGCCCGGTAGTACGGGTACTCGGCGCCCACCTGTACGAACACCTCGTTCACCCCGTGCAGGGCGAGCAGGTCGATCTGCCGCTGGTGCTCCTCGAAGCTGCGGTACGGGCCCGCGTACCCGTCGTCGGTGTCGTTCAGCGCGTACCGGTGCGGGACGACCGCGCTGCGGGTGACCGGCGCGGGGACGGCCGGCAGCGTGGCGGGCAGCATGCCGATGCTGTCGCCCGGCCAGCCGATGTCGACGCCGGCGACGTGCTGGAGGTACCAGCCGACGCCGGTGAGCAGGGTGGCACCGGTGGAACCGCGCACGGTGACCGCGCCAGCCGCACCGGAGACCGTGAAGGTGTCGGCCGCGGCGCCGGTGTCGGGCACCAGGGTGAACTGCCCGGCGTGGCGCGGCAGCAGCCGCCCCAGGGCGGCCCGCGCGGGAGCGGGGTCGAATCTCCGCGGCCGGGGCGCGCCGGTCCGCGCGCCCGCCCGTACGGCAGCCCGCACATCGGCGCGTACGCCAGCCTGCGCATCGGCCCGCGCGGGCGGTCCGGCTCCCGGGGCGGCCGCCCCGGGAGCGGCTCCCGCGCACAGCAGGGTCAGCAGCGCCGCCGGCAGCGCGGCGAGGGCGACCGGGCGGGGCGGCGGAAGCCGCCGCCCGCCGGGTGGCGTCGGGTTCGTCGTCGGCTGGGTCATCCGCTCGGCCATCCTCGGGGTCGTCCGCTTCCTCGTCCGCTGCTCGTCCGGCCCGGCGGCCGGCTGCTCGTCCGGCCCGGAGACCCGGTCCGTGCGCGATCAGACCGGCAGGGCCCAGGCCTGGTCGACCCGGTGGTCGCCGCAGGCCTCCAGGCGCAGCCGCTCGGCGGGGGCGTCCGGGGTCGCCGCCGCCGCGGGCGACGTCAGGCACAGGCCGCTCGCCGCGTCGGTCAGGGTTCCGGCGCGGTCGTGCGTCCACTCCTGGCCGGGCTCCCGCGACTGCCGGGGCGCGCAGGCGGCCAGTTCCACCAGCCCGTCCCCGCCCGCCGTCAGGCACTTGCCGGCCAGCCGCAGGGTGTTGTCGCGGCCCACCGTCCACCGCTGGTCGGGGGCGCCGGTGCAAGCGGCCATGACCACCGCGCCGACGCCGGTGGTGCTGGCCCCGTCGGTGCACTTGGCGGCGCCGCCGACGACCTGTCCCGTCGGGACCGCCTCGGCGCAGCCGCGCGGGGTGAGCCGCCACACCGCGGTGTCGTGCGCGGCCAGCCGCCCGGTCAGCGCGTCCGGCACGTTCCGGCGCTCGCCGCTCCACAGGTCCTTCGCGTCGGCGCTGCAGCCGGACAGGCCGACCTCGTCGAGCGGCACGCTGATGTCGCGGGCGCTGCCCGAGCGGTTGAGGACGGCCACCGCGCGGTCGCCGTTGGCGAGGTCCCGCGTCAGGATCTCGAAGGTGGCGTTGGAGGAGACGACCGCGCCCTGACGGCCCAGCGGGTCCTGGTCCAGCTCGATGAGGTCGGTGTTCCCGAGCGCGGCGAGGCCCTCGGGCGTCAGCTCGGACACCTGCGAGGACAGGATGAACGGGGCCGCCATCATGGCCCAGAGGGCGACCTGGCTGCGGCCCTCGGCCGCGGTGAGCCCGGGGGCGCCCGCGATCAGGAAGTCCGGGTCGTTCCAGTTGCCGGGACCGGCGTACCGGCCCAGCCAGCGGTTGTAGCCGTAGTTGCCCATCACCGAGCTCCAGCGGGAGGTGGCGGGCGCGGCCGGCTTGTACACCTGGATGTCTCGGCCCTCGCGCCACAGCTGGCCGGTCTCGCCGACCCAGCCGAGCACCCGGTGCCAGTCGGCGCCGCCCCACTCGCCCTGCTGGAAGTAGGCGGGCGCGGAGGCCGACAGCACCATGTCGCGGCCGCTCTCGCGCAGCCCCTTCGCGACGGCGTGGTAGGCGTCGCGGTAGGCCTGCTCCTTCGTCGTCCCCGGCGGCACCCAGAGGTTGCAGCCGTCCATCTTGACGTAGTCGACCTTCCAGGAGGCGAACTGCCGGGCGTCCTCGGCGTAGTGGTCCGCGCCACCGCCCTGGGGGGAGCCGCTTCCGGGGTACTTCTCGCAGGTGAGGTACCCGGCGTCCTGGTAGATGCCGAACTTCAGGCCCTTGGCGTGCAGGTACTCGCCGAGCCAGGCCATGCCGTGCGGGAACTTCTCCGTGTCGACGACCAGCGCGCCCTGCGCGTCGCGGCTCTTGGTCATCCAGCAGTCGTCCACGGTGACCGTGTCGTAGCCCTTGGCGGCGAGTCCGGTGGACACCAGGGCGTCCGCGTTCGCGACCACCGTGGCCTCGTCGATGTCGCACATGTAGTGCGCCCAGTTGTTCCAGCCCATGGGCGGAGTGAGCGCGAGCGGGGTGTCCGAGGTCGCGGTCGGCTCGGCCGCCGCGGGGGCGGGGGCGAGCGCGAGGGCGAGCAGGGCGGCCGCTGTCAGGCAGGGGAGCGTCGCACGCAGGCGAGGCGGCACGGAGACTCCTTGACGTGGGGCTGTCGTGGACGTGGGGCTGTCGTGCGCCCAGTGCAGCGGCGTGGCTACCCCCTGTCAACGCATGTCGATGGTTATCGCACAATGACCAGCAATATGGCCGCAGTCGGCATCACGCGAAGGAGTGACGGAGCCACGCCGACAGATGAGATACATCGTATGTTACGGTGTATCTCATGCCGAGACGATCAATGGCCCTGGACCGCGCGACACCCGAGGTGATCGCCGTGGCCGCCCTGCGCGTCCTCGACGAGCACGGGCCCGAGGGCCTCAGCTTCCGCGCGCTCGCCGAACGGCTCGGCGTCTCGCACGCCACCGTCCAGCGCCGCTGCACCGACCTCGCCGGGCTGCTGGACCTGTGCACCGAACACCTGGCCGCCCAGCTCCCCGAGGTTCCCGCCGGCACGGACTGGGCGCAGGCCACCGAGCAGCGCTTCCGCGCGCTCTACCGGCTGCTCGTCGCCCATCCCGGGCTGCTGGTGCTGCGCGGAGGCCGGCCCTGGCTCGGGCGGCAGCTCCTCGCCCGGCTCGTCGAGCCCGCCCTCGCCGACAGCGTGGCCGCGGGAATGACGCCCGCGGAGGCGATGACCGCGTACCGCCGCATGTACCTGCTCACCCTGGGCAGCGCCGCGTTCGTGGACCACCGCGACCCGGAGGGGGCCACCGCCGCCTCCCGCGCGGCCCTGGCCGCGCTGGACCCGCAGGATTTCCCGGTGCTGTCCGGCGGCCTGGCCGACGTACTGCCGCCCCTGACGGACCACGAGGTCTACCACGGCGCCCTGCGCCAGCTCATCGACGCCGCCCGGCCCACCTCCTGACGGGGAGACCTCCCATGCATCCGGAACAGCAGCTCGACTACGCGGCCGTACGCGCCGCCGCCGACCGGATCGCCGGCGGCATACGGCCCGTCGCCGTGGCCCCGGCCGCCGACGGGGTCTGGTACGCGCTGGAGCACCTCCAGCACACCGGCTCCTTCAAGGCCCGCGGCGCCCGCAACTTCCTCGCCGCCCACCACCGCGCCGGCACCCTCCCGGCCGCCGGCGTCACCATCGCCTCCGGCGGCAACGCGGGCCTCGCCTGCGCCTGGGCGGCCCGCGCCCAGGCCGTGCCCGCCACCGTGTTCCTGCCCGCCAACGCACCGCGCGTGAAGGTGGAGCGGCTGCGCGGCTACGGGGCCGCGGTGCGGCTCGTCGGCGAGCGGTACGCGCAGGCCCTCGAAGCCTGCCGGGAGTTCGCCGCCGAGAGCGGGGCCCTGAGCAGCCACGCCTACGACCACCCGCTCATCGCGGCCGGCGCCGGAACGCTGCTCGACGAGATCCGGGCCGCGCTGCCCGGGCTGGACACCGTGGTCGTCGCGGTCGGCGGCGGCGGACTGTTCGCCGGAGTGGCCACCGCCGCGCGCGAGCACGGCGTACGGGTGATCGCCGCGGAGCCGGAGAACTGCCGGGCGCTGAACGCAGCCCTGGCCGCGGGCCGGCCCGTGGACGTCGAGGTCGACTCGGTCGCCGCCGACTCCCTCGGTGCCACCCGGGTCTCGGCGGACGCGCTCGCGGCCGCCCGGCAGGGGAACGTGCGGTCGGTCCTCGTCCCGGACGCGGCGATCACCGCCGCCCGCCACTCCCTCTGGGAGGAGCACCGCCTCGTGGTCGAGGCGGCCGCGGCCACCGCCGTGGCGGCGCTCCGGGGCGCCCCGGAACCGCTGGGCGAGCGGGTCGCGGTCATCCTCTGCGGGGCCAACACCGATCCGGGGGACCTGGTGACCCCCGGCGCGTGAGGTGAGGTCCCGTCAGCCGGCGGGCGTGCCCGGGGCGTCCGCGCGCACCACGACCACGCTGCTGCCGGCGTACTGGACCACCTGCTGGCTCACCGAGCCGAGCAGCGCGCCCTTGATGCCGCCGTAGCCGCGGCTGCCGACGACCGTCAGCTCGGCCTCCGCGGACGCGTCCACCAGCACCCGGGCCGGCGCCCCGTGCTCGACCCGGCGGAAGACGGGCACGCCGGGCGAGGTGCCCACGGCCTCCGCCACCGTGTCGGCCAGCTTGAGGCGGGCGGCCTCCTCGGCGGTGACCAGCTCCGCCCGCGCCACGTCCGGGGCCACCCCGAACGGGTTGGTGTTCCACTCCCAGCTCATGACGGCGTGCACCCGGGCGCCGCTGGCCTTGGCCTGGCGGACCGCCCAGCGCAGGGCCTCCTTCGAGTGCTTCGAACCGTCCACGCCGACGACGATCAGCGGCAGGGCGGGCTCGCTCATGGTGCTTCCTCTCGGTCCGTCCGGATGATCCCTTCTCTCCCTGTATACACGGGAGAGGGGGGGCCGACCTCGAACGACGATCGTCGCGCGGGCCGACGACTTTCGAGGACGGTGCCGGGTCCCCGCCCCCTGCGAAGGTCGGAGCGTCACGGTGAACGGCACCGGACGCGGCACGGCATGGAGGAACGGCGTGGCTCAGCGCAAGGGTTGCCTGATCGGGTGCGGCATAGCGGCGGTGGTGGGCGTCGGCGTCATCGCGGCCCTGGCCTTCGGGGCCACCAAGATCCTGGACGCCGCGGACAAGACCCTGCTCGACCCGAAGGTGTACGCGGCGGCCGAGGTCGGCCGGCCGGAGCAGGAGCTGCGCGACCGGCTCCCTTCGGGCGAGACGTTCATCAAGTCCAGCCTCAAGGACGGCGGTCCCGCCGAGCCGGCTGGCAGCACGTGCTCGTGGTACCTGTCCGACGGCGATCCGGTGGGCGGCACGGAGACGGTGTTCCGCTTCTGCTTCAAGGACGGCAAGCTCGCGGAGAAGGTCCAATACCTCATGAAGTAGGACCGCCCCACCCCGTACCTGCACCCCGTACCCGTACCCGTACCCGTACCCGTACCCGTACCCGTATCCGCGCCGCGCCTGGTATGCCGCCGCGAGCGGCGTCCGCCGGGCCGGGTCGGGGAACGCCGGTGTCCCCGGCCCGCTCAAGCGGGCGGAGTGGAAGGAGCGGGGTAAAGCGGTTTCGCCGCGCGGGTAAAGCGCATTAGTGCCCGCCGGCGTCAACCGTCGACAAGAAGTCAAAGTGCGATGGTGCGGCAGGTGTCGGCGCCCTGTCGACACCCTGCTCGGCTGTCCTCGTACTAAAGCGCATCAGCGCAGTTCGAGGCGGTGTCGGAGGGGGTTCCGGAGGGGGCTCGGCACCCTTTCCCCGAAAGGGGGACCCGGAGGCCACCGGCCATCGGGACCTCCGCCTCGTTGACGCGATCCCGCTTTCGGACGACCGTGGTCACCGCCATCCGGCAAAGGGGCCGGACTTCTGTGAAGGCGGCGACGATGATGCGATCGAAACCGACCCGTACCGCTGTCGCCATGCTCGTGGCCGGCACACTCCTGTCGACTTCCGCGTGCGGTCTGAGCGGTGGAGCCGGAGAGGTGGACGAGGCGGAACGGACGGGCAGGGTGTCCGGCGAGATCAGGTTCCGCACCCTCCAGCTGAAGCCCGGGTTCACGTCCTACGTGCAGGGCGTGATCGACGCCTTCGAGGACAGGTACCCCGACGTCGAGGTCACGTGGGAGGACGTCCCCGGCGACGGCTACAACGAGAAGCTCGTCGCCGACGCCCAGGCCGGCGCCCTCCCGGACGTGGTCAACCTCTCCACCGACTCCTTCCAGCTCCTCGGGGACCGCGGCATGCTCGCCGACGTCGCCAAGCTCGACGGGGCACTGGCCGAGGACTACGTGCCAGGCGCCTGGGAGCAGTTCAAGCTCCCCGGCAAGGGCGACGCCGTGTACGCCTACCCCTGGTACGTGACCCCGGAGATCCTCACCTACAACAGGGAGCTCTTCGAGCGGTCCGGCCTGGACCCCGCCAAGCCGCCCACGAGCGTCGAGCAGTTCTTCGACTACGCCGAGCGGATCGCCGCCGGCTCCGGGGGCCGGTACGCCGCCTTCATGGCCGATCCCAAGGGCCGGCTGCCCGGGGACTGGCAGAAGATGGGCGTGCCGATCCTGAACGAGCAGCGGGACCGGTTCACCTTCGACACCGACCGGGCCGTCGCGTGGGTGGAGCGGATGAAGGACCTCTACGCCAAGGGCGCCATGCCCCGGGAGTCCCTGCTCACGTCCGCCGACATCAACCAGCTCTACGGCAGCGGCAAGCTCGTCTTCGGCCCCGGCTCCCCGGGCTTCGTCAAGGACATCAAGCAGAACGCCCCGCAGGTCTACGCGAACACCCGGGTCGCCGGGGCCGTCACCGGAACGCTCGGCCACATCGGCATCTACGCCCAGTCGCTCGGCATCAGGAAGGACACCGCTCACCTCGACGCGGCGGCCGCGTTCGCCGCGTGGGTCACCAACGGGCCCAACCAGGTGGAGTTCTCCAGGAAGGCCACCATCTACCCGTCCAACGCCCGGGGCCTCGCCGACCCGCTCTTCTCCGACCGGGGCGACGGGAAGGACGCGGAGACGGTCGCCCGCGCGGTCGGCGCCGAACAGCTGAAGAGTGCCGCGCTCGACGCCAACACCCCGGTCCAGTGGACCAACCAGGTCGGCGACGCCGTCGTACGGGAGGTGCAGAGGGCCATCAAGGGCGAGCAGGACCCCCGGTCGGCGGTGCGCAGGGCCCAGGAGGAAGCGAACCGGCTGCTCGCCGACGCGACCGCCGGATGACCGCGGCGGGGGAGGCGGGACCGAAGGCGGTGGCGGGACCGGTAGCGCCGCCTGGACCGGAAGCGGCGCCGGGGCCTGGAGCGCCGCCGGGAGGGAAGGGTGCGGCGCCTGGAGGGAAGGGTGCGCGCGCCGCCCGCAGGGACGAGGCACGGCGGGGCAGGCGCGCGAAGGCGGCCATGGAGGCCGACACGGGGCTGGTGCACCGCTCGTGGTGGACCCCGTACCTGTTCCTCGCGCCCGGCCTGGTGATGGTGTGCCTGTTCAGCCTCTGGCCCTTCGTCAACACCGTCGTCCTCTCCTTCACCGACGCCCGCATCCTGCGCGGCGGCACCTTCGTCGGCTTCGCCAACTACACCCGCGCCTTCGCCGATCCCGACTTCTGGGTCGCGGCCGGCAACAGCGTGCTGTACCTCGTGGTCGTCGTGCCGTGCCTGGTCTTCCTGCCGCTGGCCCTCGCCGTCCTCGTCCAGACCGAGATCCCCGGCATCGGCGTCTTCCGCTCCGCCTTCTACACCCCGGTGATCGCCTCGGCCGTGGTCGTCGGCCTGATCTGGCAGTGGGTGCTGCGCAGCGACGGGCTGGTCAACACCGTCTTCCGGAGGCTGTCCCTCGTCTCCGAGCCGATCCCGTTCCTGACCGACAGCACCATGCTGCTCGTCTCCGCGATGATCGTGACGGTGTGGAAGGGCCTCGGCTACTACATGGTCTTCTACCTCGCGGCCCTCGGGAACGTCCCCGCCTCGCTCCACGAGGCGGCCGCGCTCGACGGCGCCGGCACCGTACGCCGCTTCCTCAGCATCACCGTCCCCCAGGTGAAGCCGATGATGCTGCTGGTCGCCACCCTCTCCGCCATCTCCGCGCTCCGCGTCTTCACCGAGATCTACATCCTCGGGGGCGAGAGCGGCGGCCCCGGCGGCGGCTCCCGCACCCTGCCCTTCCTCATCCGGCAGGTCGGCCTGGGCTTCGCCGGGGAGACGGGCTACGCCTCCGCCCTGTCCATCCTGCTGTTCCTCCTGACCCTGGTCTTCAGCCTGCTGGGCCGCCGCCTGTCGAAGGGGGACGAGAGGTGAGCGCACCGTCCCCTCCCGGAAGCCGGGCGCCCCAACGCTCCCGCGCCGACCGCAGGCGCCGGTGGATCGGCCGCACCGGCCGGTACGCGACGCTGCTGGTGACGCTCGCCGTCATGCTCGGACCGATCGTCTGGCAGTTCCTGACCTCGATCCGCGGCCGCACCGAGAACGTGTACGACGGGGTGCTGCCCTCGCAGCCCACCCTCGACAACTACGTCCGGGTCGCCGAGTCCTTCCCGCTCCTGCAGTACACGGGCAACACCCTCGTCGTCGCGGCCCTCGCCGTCGCCTCGAACACGCTGTTCGCGGCGATGGGCGGGTACGCCCTCTCCCGTGCCGCGTGGAAGGGCCGCAAGGCGGTGTTCACCGTGCTCGTGGCGACCCTGATGTTCCCGTTCGAGTCCGTGATGATCTCGATGTTCCTCACGGTCCGGGACATGGGTCTGGTCGACACCCTCATCGGCGTGTGGCTCCCCGGGGCCGTGTCCGTCCTCAACATCATGGTCATGCGGGCGGCCTTCCTGGCGGTGCCCAAGGAGGTGGAGGAGGCCGCGGTGCTGGACGGCGCCAACGAGTGGACCCGCTTCACCCGGGTCTTCCTGCCCTCCGTCAAGGGAGCCCTGGCGGTCGTCTGCATCACCAGCTTCATGGGCGCCTGGGACGACTTCCTGTGGCCCCTGCTCGTCCTCACCGACAGCGACCACTACACCCTGCAGCTGGGGCTGAAGACGCTGGCCGGCGCCACCACCGTGAACGACCAGCGGCTCATCGCCGCCGGTGCGATGGCGGCGCTGATCCCGATGATGCTGCTCTTCTTCGCCCTCCAGCGCTTCTTCTTCAAGGGCGTGGGCGACGGAGCGGTCAAGACCTGAGCCGCCGCCCCCGCCCCGCCCTCGCCCCGCCTCCGCCCCCCGTCCCGTCCGCCCTCCGTACGCATCCGCCTCCCTGGAGCAGCCGTCATGCACGACGACCGCAGCATCGCCGAACACCGCCTCCGCCGGGTCCTCAAGGAGCGCATCAAGCCCGCCGTCCACACCCGGCCGGTCCCGCTGGCCGTGGAGCGGTGGGAGGCCCCCGGCGAGCCCGTCCCCGTCGCCGAGGGACTGGCGGCGGCGTACGGGCCCTGCGCGGTCGGCGACGCCTGGGGCCCCGCCTGGGGCACCACCTGGTTCAAGGTCACCGGCACCGTACCGGCCGAGTGGGCCGGCCGTACGGTGGAGGCCGTCCTCGACCTCGGCTTCGACCGGATGATGCCGGGATTCCAGTGCGAGGGCCTGGTCCACCGGGCCGACGGAGCCGAGGTCAAGGCGCTCAACCCCGCCAACGACTGGGTGCGCGTCGCCGACCGGGCCGAGGGCGGCGAACGAGTCGAGTGGTACGTCGAGGCCGCCTCCAACCCCGTCCTCGTCGACCACGCCGCCACGTACGAGGGGGACCGGCAGACCAGCGGCGACCAGCCGCTCTACCGGCTGGCCCGGATGGACCTGACCGTCTTCGAGACCGAGGTCTGGGAGCTGGTCCAGGACCTGGAGGTGCTCTACGACCTGATGACGCAGCTCGGCACGGGCGACGCCCGCCGGTACGAGATCCTGCGCGCCCTCGACGCGGCCCTCGACGCCGTGGACCTCGGGGACGTGCCCGGCTCGGCCGCGTCCGCCCGTACGCACCTCGCCGCGGCGCTGGCGGCGCCCGCCCACGCCTCCGCGCACCGGATCAGCGCGGTGGGCCACGCCCACATCGACTCCGCCTGGCTGTGGCCGCTGCGCGAGACGGTCCGAAAGGTCGCCCGCACCGCGTCCAACGTGGTCGCGCTGATGGACGAGCACCCCGAGTTCGTGTTCGCCATGTCGCAGGCGCAGCAGCTCGACTGGATCAAGACCTACCGGCCGGAGCTGTTCGAGCGGATCAAGAAGAAGATCGCCGACGGCCGGTTCGTGCCCGTCGGCGGGATGTGGGTCGAATCCGACACGAACATGGTGGGCGGCGAGGCCATGGCCCGCCAGTTCCTCTACGGCAAGAAGTTCTTCCTCGACGAGTTCGGCATCGACACGCACACCGTGTGGCTCCCGGACTCCTTCGGCTACACGGCCGCCATGCCGCAGATCGTCAGGCTCTCCGGCTCCACGTCGTTCCTGACCCAGAAGATCTCCTGGTCCCAGGTCAACGCGTTCCCCCACCACACCTTCCGGTGGGAGGGCATCGACGGCACCCGCGTCTTCACGCACTTCCCGCCCGTCGACACCTACAACTCCGACCTGGGCGGCGCCCAGCTGGCCCACGCGGCCCGCAACTACCGCGAGAAGGGCCGTGGTTCGCGCTCGCTGGTCCCCTTCGGCTGGGGCGACGGCGGCGGCGGCCCCACGCGCGAGCACCTCGCCCGCGCCCGGCGCCAGCGGGACCTGGAGGGGTCCCCGCGGGTCGAGATCGAGCGCCCCGACGCCTTCTTCGAGAAGGCCCGCGCCGAGTACGGGGACGCCCCCGTCTGGGCCGGCGAGCTCTACCTGGAGCTCCACCGCGGCACCTACACCTCCCAGGCCAAGACCAAGCAGGGCAACCGGCGCAGCGAGTCCCTGCTGCGCGAGGCCGAGCTGTGGGCGGCCACCGCCGCGGTGCGGGAGCCCGGGTACGCCTACCCGTACGAGGACCTGGAGCGGATCTGGAAGACGGTGCTCCTGCACCAGTTCCACGACATCCTGCCCGGGTCCTCCATCGCCTGGGTGCACCGCGAGGCGCGCGCCACGTACGCGGGGCTGGGGGAGGAGCTCCGGGGGATCACCCGCGCCGCGCAGAGCGCGCTGGCGGGGGCGGGCGACCGGGAGCTGGTCTTCAACTGCGCCCCGCACGCCCGGCGCGGCGTCCCCGCCGGCGGCGCCGGCCGCCCCGCCGGGACCGGAGAACCGGTCACCGTGGAGGAGCGGCACGGCGGCGGACACGTCCTGGCCAACGGGCGGCTGCGGGTGGAGTTCGACGGCCGGGGCCTGATCGTGTCGGCCTACGACCTCGAAGCCGGCCGGGAGTCCGTCGCGCCGGGCGCGGCCGCCAACCTGCTCCAGCTCCACCCCGACTTCCCGAACATGTGGGACGCCTGGGACATCGACGCGTTCTACCGCAACAACGTCACCGACCTCGTGGACCTGGACGCCCTGGAGGTCACCCGGGACGGCCCGGCGTCCGCCACCGTCCGCGTCACCCGCTCCTTCGGCTCCTCCTCCGTCGTCCAGTCGGTGACGCTGCGCTCCGGCGCCAAGACGGTGGACATCGTCACGGTCGTGGAGTGGCACGAGACGGAGAAGTTCCTGAAGGCCGCCTTCCCGCTGGACGTGAAGGCCGAACGGTCCGCCTCCGAGACGCAGTTCGGGCACGTGTACCGGGCCACGCACATCAATACCTCTTGGGAGGCGGCCAAGTTCGAGATCTGCGCCCACCGCTGGATCCACGTGGAGGAACCCGGCTGGGGCGCGGCGCTGCTCAACGACTCCACGTACGGGCACGACGTGACCCGCGACGTACGGCCCGACGGCGGCCAGACCACCACCGTACGGCTCTCCCTCCTGCGGGCCCCGCGCTACCCGGACCCGGAGACCGACCAGGGTTCCCACACCCTGCGCTTCTCGCTGGCGCCCGGCGCCGGCATCGCCGACGCGGTCCGCGAGGGCCACGCGCTCAACCTGCCCGAGCGCACCCTGACCGGCGCCGGCCCGGTGGCGCCCCTGGTGGCCGTCGACGACGACGCGGTGGTCGTCGCGTCGGTCAAGCTCGCCGAGGACCGCGGCGGCGACGTGATCGTCCGCCTGTACGAGTCCCGGGGCGGCCGGGCCCGGGCCACCCTCGCGGCCGGCTTCCCGCTCGCGGCGGCGGTTGAGAGCGACCTGCTGGAGCGGCCGCTGGAGGGAACGGCGGTCGGCCCGGCCGCCCCGGCGGGTACGGTCCCGCTGACACTGCGCCCGTTCCAGATCGTCACGGTCCGCCTGCGCCGCGCCTGACGGGGGCGCGGCGCAGCCGGGGCGGCCCGCGGGGGAGGCCGTCCCGGCGGCGCCGCGGCCGTGAACTGCGCCACAGGGGCCTCGGCCCGGGCCCGTGGTTGCGGGTCCGGGCCAGGGGGAACGTCCGCATTCGGTTATGCACCTAGTTGCAAAACCGGCCCCGGCTCGCTAGAACAGGGTCATCACCCCCGCGCGAGGAGGCGCCCCCCATGTCGCAGAGCCGGTACCCGCACCTGTTGAGCCCCCTGGACCTCGGTTTCACCACGCTGCCGAACCGCGTGGTCATGGGCTCCATGCACACCGGCCTGGAGGAGCACGAGGGCGGCTTCGAGCGCCTCGCCGCCTTCTACGCAGAGCGCGCCCGCGGCGGGGTCGGCCTGATCGTCACCGGCGGCATCGCCCCCAACGACGCCGGCCGCCCCTTCGAGGGCGGCTCCCGCCTCACCACCGAGGAGGAGGCGGCCGAGCACCGGGTGATCACCGAGGCCGTGCACGCCGAGGGCGGGAAGATCGCGATGCAGATCCTCCACTTCGGCCGCTACGCCTACCACAAGGACCTGGTCGCCCCCAGCCCGCTCCAGGCCCCGATCAGCCCGTTCGTCCCGAACGAGCTCACCGACATCGAGGTCGAGCGCACGGTCGAGGACTTCGTCCGCGCCGCCCGCCTAGCGAAGCTCGCCGGCTACGACGGCGTCGAGATCATGGGCTCCGAGGGCTACCTCGTCAACGAGTTCATCGCGGCCGCGACCAACCGCCGCACCGACCGCTGGGGCGGCGCCTACGAGAACCGCGTCCGCTTCCCGCTGGAGATCGTCCGGCGCACCCGCGCGGCCGTCGGCGACGACTTCATCATCGTCTACCGCCTCTCCATGCTGGACCTGATCCCGGGCGGCTCCACCCTCGACGAGGTCGTCCGCCTCGCCAAGGAGGTCGAGGCCGCCGGCGCCACCATCATCAACACCGGCATCGGCTGGCACGAGGCCCGCATCCCCACCATCGCCACCTCCGTCCCGCGCGGCGCGTACACCTGGGTCACGAAGCGGCTGATGGGCGCGGTGAGCGTCCCGCTCGTCACCAGCAACCGCATCAACACCCCCGAGATCGCCGAGGAGCTGCTCGCCGACGGGCGCGCCGACCTGGTCTCCATGGCCCGGCCCTTCCTCGCCGACGCCGACTTCGTCGCCAAGGCCGCGGCCGGCCGCGCCGAGACCATCAACACCTGCATCGGCTGCAACCAGGCCTGCCTGGACCACACCTTCAGCGGCAAGATCACCAGCTGCCTGGTCAACCCGCGCGCCTGCCACGAGACCGAACTGGTCCTCGCGCCCACCCGGCTGAAGAAGAGCGTCGCCGTCGTCGGCGCCGGTCCCGCCGGGCTGGCCTGCGCAGTCTCCGCCGCCGGCCGCGGCCACGCCGTCACCCTCTTCGAGGCCTCCGGGCACATCGGCGGCCAGCTCGACGTCGCCCGCCGCATCCCGGGCAAGGAGGAGTTCGAGGAGACCATCCGCTACTTCGGCACCCAGCTCGTGGAGAGCGGGGTGGAGGTCCGCCTGAACACCCGCGCCGACGTGCGGACGCTCGAAGGCTTCGACGAGGTGGTGGTCGCCACCGGAGTCTCCCCCCGGACCCCCGGCATCGAGGGCGTGGACCACCCCAGCGTCGTCAGCTACCTCGACGTGCTGCGCGACGGCGCCCCGGTCGGCGAGCGCGTCGCCGTCGTCGGGGCCGGCGGCATCGGCTTCGACGTCGCGGAGTTCCTCACCGACAGCGGCGAGGGCGCCTCCCAAGACCCCGCCGTGTACTTCCGGCACTGGGGCGTGGACACCTCGTACGCCGGACCCGGCGGGCTCACCGCCCCCGAGCGGCCGGCCCCGCCGCGCCAGGTGCACCTGCTCCAGCGCAAGACCACCAAGGTCGGCGCGGGACTGGGTACCACCACCGGCTGGATCCACCGCGCGGAGCTCAAGCACCGCGGGGTCGTCTCCGTCGCCGGGGCCTCCTACGACCGCATCGACGACGAGGGCCTGCACATCACGGTGGGCGGCGAGCAGCGCCTCGTACCCGCCGACACCGTGGTCCTGTGCACCGGCCAGGAGCCGCGGCGCGACCTGTGGGAGGCGCTGCGCGAGGCGGGCGTCGAGGCGCACCTGATCGGCGGCGCCGACGTGGCCGCCGAGCTCGACGCGAAGCGGGCCATCCGCCAGGGCACGGAGCTGGCCGCCGGCCTCTGAGCCGCAGGGCCTGCGACCGGGAGATCCTCCCGGGGATGATCCTTCGCGCTCCAGGGTGTTGTGGCGGCCGGGTCCCGGCCGCCACAATCTCCTGGTGACGCTGACACCGGCAGACGCAGAGAAGATCCTCGCCGACCACTTCGCCCCCTGGGTGCTCTCCCTCGGCCTGACCGTCCAGGAGACCGGGGAGCGGCACGCCGTGCTGCGGCTGCCCTGGTCCGACACCCTGGCCCGGGACGGCGGCGGCCTCTGCGGACAGGCCCTGATGGCGGCCGCCGACACGGCCACGGTCATCGCGCTGTCCGCCGCGCGCGGGGAGTACGGGCCGATGACCACCGTCCAGCAGTCGACCAGCTTCCAGCGGCCGGTGGTCGGCGTCGACGTGCTGATCCGCGTACGGGTCACCAAGCTCGGCCGGCGGATGGCCTTCGCCGACGTCACCATGACCCCCGAGGGCGCCGACGAGCCGGCGGCGACGGCCTCCACGGTCTACGCCCTGCTCGGCTGAGACCCCTCCGGCGCCGCTGGTGGCGCCCCGGTGCCGCCGCGTCAGCTCCCGGCGGCGACCGACGCGGCCGGCCCGACGCCCGGGAGGCGTTCCGCCCGGGCCCAGAGCCGTGCGTTCGCCGCCCGCTCCCGGGGCCCGGCGGGTGATCCGGGCCTCCGTGGTGGGGCCGACCGGCCCGAAGCGTCCGCCGGGTCCGTAGTAGCCGCCCGCCGCCGCGTCCGGGCTCGTAGCGGCGCCGGGACTTCGGCGCCACCCTGCGCGCGGGACGCTGGAGGTGCTGCCGTCCGGCCTGTTGGCGCGCTCCTGAGCCGCACCTCTGCGATCGTGGACCACATTGCGGATCGCGCCGCGGACCGCACGGGTCGCACGAGGAGTGGACATGTCCGGACAGTTCGAGGCGAGCGTGGAGATCGACCGGCCGATCGAGGCGGTCTTCGCCTACCTCGCCGACGGGCGCCACGACCCGGAGTTCAGCCCGCGGGTGCAGAAGATCACCAAGACGCCCGACGGCCCGACCGCCGTCGGCACGGTCTTCCGCAGCACGGTCAAGGACGCCGGCATGAAGACCGGCCGCGAGTTCCGCATCACCGCGTACGAGCCGCCGGGCCTGATCCGCTGGACGGAGCAGACCAAGAACCTGGTCACCGCGTCCGGCGGCTACGACCTCGAAGCCCTCACCGGCGGCCGCACCCGGGTCCGGATCTTCAACGTCCTGGAGGGTCACGGCATCGGCAAGCTGCTCGTCGGCCTGGCCGTGAGCGCGGCCCGCAAGGACGCCCCTGACTTCGGCCGCCGCATCAAGGCGGCGGCCGAAGCCTCCCTCGCCCCCTAAGGGGTGTCGTGCTCCCGCGGTGGGCGGGGTGCACCGCGCCCGCCCACCGGGTGCACCGCGCCCGCCCGTGTGACCAATGTGAACGTCCGTGACGGGTACGGCTGGTGGGGTGGTCGCCGCCGTGGTGGGCAGCAGCGCGGAGCCGGCGGCCGAGCCGGCGAGGAGCAGGGTCGAGCGGCGCGTGATCACGATCCACCTCGGGACGCGGCGAAACCTGCGACCACCCACCGTAGTTGGTCCGGCGGTCCGCTCAGCCCGCGGGCGCGGACCGGTAGGGGCGGAAGAACGCGCGCAGTTCCTCCGCGTACAGCTCGGGTCCCTCGAACGGGGCGAAGTGGCCGCCGCGCACCGGCCCGGTGACGCGCACGACGTTCGCCGTGCGGTAGTCGAACCCGTCCGCTCAGTACGCTACGACCTCGCGGAGATACGCGAGGTCGGTCCCGAGCGACCAGCCGGCCTCCCGGAGCGAGTCCGGCCATCGCGTCGCGCGCAGCCGCGCCCGGAGGTCCTCCAGCGCCGCGGGCGCGGTCTGCGGGGTGAACGGCACGGGGCGGGGCAAAGCGTCCGGCATGGGGCGCATGCCAGTGCGCCGGTCCCCGCCCGCCCGGTGACGGCGCGGACCGGGCACCGCCCGCGGTGGCGCCGACCGAAGCACCGCCCGCGACGGCGCGGACGGTGCCCGGTCCGCGGTGCTCCGCGGTGTGCCGACCGGTCAGCGGGTCAGGAACCGTTCGGGCCCGGCCGGGAACGGCACCTGCTTCGACGGGTTCCGGGAGAGCCGCTGCCCGGGGTCGGCCGGCGGGCTCTGGCAGGTCACGTCCTCGGCGGGCAGCCGACCGGTGGACAGGTAGCCGTTGACCACCGGGTTGACGCAGGAGGCGGGGTCGATGAGGTACACGGCGTGGCCCTCACCGCCGGCCGCCAGCACCATCCGCGAGCCCTTGAGCGCGCGGTGCAGGCCCTGGCCGCTGGAGAGCGGGGTCTGCGAGTCCCACTCGTTCTGCACCGTCAGGACGTTCGCCCGCTTGTTCATCGGCGTGGCCGACTCGACCGGCCGGTCCCAGAAGGCGCACGGCTTGATGTTGGACGCCATGTCCCCGTACAGCGGGTACTTCGCCTTGTCCTTCGCCGCGTCCCGCGCGTACTGCTCGGTGTAGCGGGGCCAGGCGCCCGTGTCCCCGCACAGAACCGACCACAGGACGGCCGTGCCGTTGTCCGCGACCGGCTGCGGGTCGGCGGCCCGGCCGCCGGCGATCAGCTTCCTCAGGTCCGGCGCGGCCTGGCCGCCGGGCGGGAGGGTCCCCTCGGCCGCGGCCTTGAGCTGCTTGACGATGGCCGAGGCCTGCGCCGGGTAGAAGAAGACGGCCCGCGCCGCCCGGATGTCGACGCCCGTGAGCTTCGTGCCGAAGTAGTCGATCGGCTCCCGGTCCGCGCGCGCCACCAGAGCCCAGAACGTCTCCGACACCGCCCCGGGCGTCGTGCCGAGCCCGTACTGGTCCGAGCGCTCGGCCGCCCACCGGGTCCACCGCTCGTACGCGGGCTCTGCCTCGGTCGCCCACACCTGGATCATGCCGCGCCAGATGCGCTGCGGGTCCACACCGCTGTCCAGGACGAAGCGGTCGGTCCGCTGCGGGAACATCTGCGAGTACACCGCGCCGAGGTAGGTCCCGTACGAGTAGCCCACGTACGAGATCTTCCGCTCGCCGAGCACCGCGCGGATCGTGTCCATGTCGCGCGCCGTGTTGCGGGTGGTGATGTACGGGATCACGTCGCCGGACTTCTCGCGGCACTTCTCCGCGACGGTACGGGCCCAGGCCACGTCCGCCGCGTACGTCTCGGGCCGGTACGGCCGGTCGATGGCCTCCTCGGCCGGGGTCAGTCCGCAGGTGATCGGGCTGCTCCGGCCGACGCCGCGCGGGTCGAAGCCGATGAGGTCGTACCGGTCCCGCACGTCCTTCGGCATCAGCTCGTTCATCACCACCGGGTCGTGGAGCCCGCTGCCGCCCGGCCCGCCGGGGTTGAGCAGCATGACGCCGTGCCGCTTGGCGGGGTTCCCGGTCTTCAGCCGGGATATCGCGAGGTCGATCGTGCGGCCCTCGGGACGCCGGTAGTCGAGCGGGACCTTCAGAGTGGCGCACTCGAGCGAGGCCGGCTGGTCCTGCGCGCAGCGGTGCCAGGCGGGCTTCTGCTTCAGGTACGCCGCCTCCGGGGCGGCGGAGGCCTGTGTCGCGCCCAGCAGGGGAAGCGCGGTCGCGATGAGACCGGCGGTGGTGAGCAGTGGTGCGAGGCGTTTCAGACGCACGGGCGGTTCCTCAGGGTCGGGAATTCGATGAATTCGCGTACCCGTCCACCTTGTTGCATGCATCAGCGGGGCCGAATCATCCCGAAGGGTCGGTCCCTGTGCGCCTCATGAATGAGCTGAAATCCGGACAACTGGCCGACACGCCGTGTTCGTTGTGCGGGACCGCCGTGCGGGGGAGGCTTCGCGCCGGCGTCGTGACGAGCCGGTACGGGTCCGGGCGAGCCACACCGGCGCCGTGGTCCGTCAGTGGTCCGTGTGGTCGGCGCCGTTCTCCAGGGAACCGCCGATCCGGCCGCGCAGGCCGCCCAGGGCTTCCGCCGACTGTGCGGTGACCACCCACCGGTCGCCGACCAGGTAGAGGCCGCCGTACGCCTGCGCCTCGGTCAGCCAGGAGCGCAGGCCCTGTTCGGCGGCGAAGGTGGCGATGCGGAAGGGGCCCTGCGTGCTCTCGCAACCGCCTTGGCGCAACTCCTCGGCCTGCACGCTGACTTCGGCCGCGCATCCGATGGCGGCGGCGATCTCCTCGATCGTGGTGGAGGGGGTCCCGGGGGAGGGCGCGCCGGACGCGGGCCCGGTCTTCGCCGCCGGGTGGGCCGAACCGTGCCCGGCCCCGGGGTGCGCGGCCGAGGCCCCGGAGCAGCCGGCGCTCAGCAGCGTGGCGCAGACCGCGGCGAGCGCCGCGAGTGCGTGCCGCGGCCGCCGGATCCGGCGGATCCTGCGGATCCTGCACGGTCGGATGTCGTCGCGCTGCGGGTCGGTCCTCGGCATGGGTACCTCATCGGCTGGTCGGAAGGACGGCCGCGGTGCCCCGGGCGCGGGGAGGTCGCCCGGGACACCGCGAGTAAGGGGTGCGGGATCGTCCGGACCGCCCTTTCGGGTCGGGCCCGGCCCGCGAGCGACGGCCTGGGTGCTGTCGTCCAACCGGCCCAGACCGCTCGGGGATGCTTCGGGATCAGCGCGGGCCGGTCTAGCTCACGGCCTTGGCCTTCTTGCCCTTCTCGGTCACGGCGAACCAGAGGCCCTGCTTGTTGTGCCCGGTGATGTCACCGGCTTCCTTGTCTCCGGTGAACGAGTAGACGGGCCAGCAGTCGATCGTCAACTGCTCGCTCCCGTCGGGCCTTTTCACCGTCCCGATCAATTCGGCGGCAATTCCCTTGACCTTCGTCTTGTCGACCGGCTTGGCGGGCTTCCAGGTGTCCAGGCAGGCGCCGACGCAGCCGATTTTCATCGGCCATGCGCTGTCCTTGTCGAACCGGTAGAGCGTCCGCCCCTCCGCGTCGGCGACGATGGTGCCCAATACGGCATTGGCGCGGGCGGAGAGCTCGATCGCCGCTTCCTTCTGCTTCTCCTCGGACGCCTCCGGTGCCGGGGCGGGGGCGGGGGCCGCGCCGGTGCCCGATCCCTGGCCCTCCCCCTTTCCGCCCGCCGCGGCCGGCTTCCCGTCGGCCCCCAGGACGTGCCAGGTGCCGCCGACGCCCTCACCGAGCGTGTCCCCGGGCTTGGTGTCCTTCGCGTAGCGGTACACGGGCCACCCCGCGAGCGTCAGCTGCCGGGTGCCGTCGGCGCGGGCGACCGAGCCGAGCAGGCCCGCGTCGATGCCCGCTCCGGCCTTGGCGTCGTCCGCCGCCACCGCGGGCCAGACCTTGGCGCAGTCGCCCTCGCAGTTCGACTTGGGCGGCTTCGGCGTGTCCTTGTCGAAGCGGTAGAGCGTCAAGCCCTCACCGTCGGTCACCGCGGAGCCGAGCCCGGGGACGTCCCGCAGCTTGAGCTCCCCGGCCGGACCGGCCTTGGCGGCCGCACCGGCCGCGTCGGGGGTGACGCTGCCGTAACCGGCGCCAGCGCCAGCGCCAGCTCCCGCCTCCAGCTCGGCCCCGTAACCGCCGTTCGAATCGTTGGCCGATCCGAGCTGTTTACCGGAGCCCGCCGGCTGTACTGCACTCGCATTTCCGGAGGACGTGTCGGCGGCCCCGCACCCTGCGGTCAGCAGCAGTACCGCTACCGCCGATCCGGCGATTACTCCACGACGCCTTGTGTTCACGATCTCTCCTTCAATTCGGTTCCGTGTTCTCGTGCCTTCGCTCATTGATACGGGGCCCGAGTCGGCGGGAGTTCATATCCCAGGGAATTTGTCAGATCGCGCCAACATTGAACTCGCAAGCCGTCCGCGGCCGTTCACGGCGTCATTCCAGGATGCGCAGGGCGAGCGCCGGGCAGCGCCGCACGGCGCGCAGCGCCTTCGTCCGCAGCGGGCCCGGTACGGCCATGGACGCCTCGGCGGGATAGCCGTCCGCGTCGAGCCGCACCACGTCGGGGAGGATGTCCACGCACAGCCCGTGCCCCTTGCACAGCGTCCAGTCCACGACGAGCCGTTCGGGACTCTCGTCCTCGGGCAGCGGCAGCGCCCCCAGGACCCGCCTCCCGCACCCGCTGCCGAGTGCGTGGTCGCGGAACTCGTCGGGGAACGCGGAGAGGGCCGAGGCGACGAAGCGCGACGTGCCGTCGGGATGGCTGCACGCACCGCGCTTCATGACGCCCGCCATCCGGGTCTCCAGCATCTCCAGCGCCGCCCTGCCGCCTCCCCGCAGGGCCTCGTCCAGTACGTCGGCCAGCGCGGGCAGGCCCCGTACGCAGGGGCCGCACTGGCCCGCCGTCTCGTTCGCCATCCAGCGGGTGACCCGCGCCACCTCGCCCATCGGGCAGGTGTCCTCGGGCAGCGGGAGCACCGCTCCCGCGCCCAGTCTCGCGCCGAGGGACTCCAAGGACTCCCGGGAGATCTCGGCGGTGCGGGCGGATCCGGGGTCCAGCCACTTGCCGTGGTAGCCGCCGACGAGCACGCCCTGGCCGGGCGCGGTGCCGCACAGCTCCAGGACGTACGCCATCGAGGTCCCGGCAGGTACTTCGACGACCGTGGCGCCCGCGACCGTCAGCATGATGGTGCCGGGCTCCGACGGGAGCCCGACCGTCCGGAAGTCCAGCGCGCCGATCCGTGCGGCGAGGGCCAGCTGGGCGAAGGTCTCGGTGTTCGACAGCAGGGTGGGCACGCCGCCCAGTCCCCTCTCACTGGTCCGTACCTTCTGCCCGGAGGGGAGGGTCGGACCGCCGTTCAACCCGCTGATCATCGCGGTGCCCTCGCCCGTGACGAAGCGTTCGGGAAGCCGTCCCACGCGCACTCGGCGGCCGGACGGGCCGCGCTCCGCGATGGCCTCCCGCACCGACTGCTCCACGTCGTCCCGGGTGACGGCGACCACGACGTCCTCGGCGTCGAGCGCCGCTGCCGCCAGCAGGGCTCCGTCGATGACCAGGTGCGGGGCGTGCAGCAGCAGGGCCTTGTCCTTGAGGCAACTCGGCTCCCCCTCGCTCCCGTTGACGACGACCGCGGTCCGGCCGTCGCGGCCCCGGGCCGAGCGCATCACGGCGCGCAGCTTCCGGTGGAAGGGGAAGGCCGCCCCGCCGCGCCCCCGCAGGTCGATGTTGTCGGCGAGTTCGACGAGCTCGTCCGGGCGGTAGAGGGGGAGCGAACCGTGGGTCGTCAGGTGCGCGACCCGGTCGAGCCGCGGCACCTGGTCGAGTCCGGCCAGCAGCCGGGGAGCGCCCACACAGCCGAGGCTGGGGCGCGGACCGCCGCTCACAGCCACCGCTCGCGGGCGGCGAGGCGCTCGGCCGGAACGTCCTGCGCTCCGGAGGCCTGGTTCGGGATGTAGACGGTGGCGACGTACGGCGGGTTCGTGGCGACGTACGGGGAGTTCGTCGCGACGTACGCCGTGTTCGTGGCGACGAACGGCGGGTTCTCGGGCCGGGGCGGCGGCGGGGCGGGCTGCGGGGTCGGCCCGTCGGCACCGCGCTCCGGACGGGTCCGTGCGAAGGAGGCCTGCCTCAGCCGCGTGGGCGCGATGCCCGGCTGCGCCGGCGGCCGGGAACCCGTGCCGTCCATGCGGGCCTTGATGCGCAGTGCGACGAGGGTGGCGACGCCGATCAGGCACAGGGCGTAGGCCACCGTCACCCAGCCGCTGGCCGAGCGGCCGGACTTCAGCCCGTGGACCAGGGAGGCGCCCCAGGCCGGGTAGGCCCCGAAGTGCAGGACCCGCCACCACAGCGAGCGGGTCTTGGTGGCGAACACGCTGCGCAGCGCGCCGGACACCGCCACGGACACGAACAGGTAGCCGGCCAGGGTGCCGAGGCCGATGAGCACCGGTTGGTCCACGTCGGTGAAGGGGAGGGCCGCCGCCGTGGCGGTGGTCTGTGACTTTGCGACCTTGACCCAGATGTGCAGGGCCAGGAAGCCCAGTCCGGACACGGCCAGGCCCCGGTGCACGCCCTGGGCGATCAGCCGGTGGCCCGAGCCGAGCAGGGTGCGGTCGGTGGCCACCAGTCCCCACAGGACGGTGGAGGTGAGCGAGACGAGCGAGAGGACGCCCGCTCCGAAGTCGAGGAAGTCCCACAGCTGGGTCAGCGCGCCCGCGCGGGCGGCGATGACGAGGGTGACGACGGCCGCGCCGGCGGCGGCGGCCACACCGGGCCGCAGCCGTCCGGACGCGGGCAAGAGGGAGGGTCGCCGAACGGCCCGCCTGCCGGCGGCCGGAGCCGTCGCCGCAGCGTGGCGGCTCCGGGAGCGGGCTCTGTGCGAGCGTGGCATGTGGGGCTGGGACAGGGGCATCCAGATCTCCTGTGCGCCTGGGATCCGAGCACTCCACCGGCGCTCGGCACCCGGGGGTCGTGGTCGGTAGTGCCCGGCAGCGCTGTGAACTCCTGCGCCGGCCGAGGAGCTAGGGGCCGGAGTGCAGAAGCATCGTGGAGCGGTCAGGCGGCACCACGGGATTTATCGAAACGTGATAATTTCTCGCACCGCGTCTCCGGGGCATCGAACAACACCGGAAGATTCCCCTCCAGCGGAGGTTGTGACAGGCCCCCGCACCGCCCGCCATCTACGCGTACTCGTCGGTAAAGACACGGCAAAGTCGCGGGACCGCAGATGGCCGGACCCCTCTAGGAGGGAGTACGAGGGCCTCAAGTCTCCATGTCAGACGCCACTGTTGACAAGGAGTCAACCTCGGCGGGCTTGCCGCACTCCGGGCAGGCCTCACCCCGGCACGAACGAGGAAAACGATGTGCGAACTTCTGAACCGCATCTGGTCCCGCCCAAGAGGCGAGTGGACCCGCGTCCTGCGCAGGGAACTTCCCACGCTGGCCGCCGAGATAGTGGAGGAGCTTCTGCATGGAATTCCGGGACTTTCCACTCTGGTCTATGACAACGATGCCCTCGACGACGAACTGCTCAGACAGTGCGTGGAGGAGGCGCTGCTGAACGCCCTCGGCTATCGCGACGCCCAGCCCCAGACACATGCCCAGTCCCCTTCCCCGACCCACCCGCCGGCGCGGCCCGCAGTGCCGCGCCTGTCCAAGGTGCCGTCGCAGGTACGACCGCGGATCGCGGACGTGAAGGACAGGGACAGGGACAAGGAGAAGGACAAGGACAAGGACAAGGACAAGGACAAGAAGGAGGATCGACACGACGGTCGGCAGACCGTTCTGGAACACACCCGCGCAGACACCCGTGACCGTTCCCGGGAACACAGCCGCGAGGACGGACCCGGCGGCGGGCACGGACCCGGCGGGCACGGAGCCGGCAGCGGCCACGGAGACCCGCGCGGCGACCGGCCGGAGCCGGCCACCGTGCCCGACGGGGCGCGCCAGGAACTCTTCAAGGCCCTCACCGACGACCGGCAGGCGTCCGAGAGTTCCCTGGGCGAGCTCGCCGAGGCGGCCGGCTGGCCCCTCCCGCCCGCCGTGCGCGCCGTGGCGCTCGCCGCTCCCGGCGACGCCCAGCAGCTCGCGGCCGTACTGGACGACACGCTCGCCGGCATGTTCGCGGGCCGCCCCTGCCTGCTCGTCCCCAGCGCCGACACCGATACCAGGGCCCCGCTGGAACTGCCCCTGCGCGGCCGCTTCGCCGCGGTCGGCCACGCCGTACCGTTGCGCGACACGGCGTCCTCGCTGCGCTGGGCGGTGCGTCTGCTCGCCCTGACCCCCAACCGAGGAGGGCTGGACGCGCGGCCCGTCTTCGTCGACGACCACCTCTCCACCCTGCTCCTCCTCCAGGACGAGCCGCTGGCCCACGCCCTCGCCGCCCGCTGGCTGCGGCCGCTCGCGGACCTCACCCCGCGCCAGAGCGAGCGGCTGGAGGTGACGCTGCTCGCCTGGCTGGAGGGGGGCGGCGCCCCCGAGGCGGCGAAGGCGCTGAGCGTGCACCCGCAGACCGTGCGCTACCGCATGCGCCAGCTGGAGAAGCTCTTCGGTACCGGCCTGCGGGACCCGCGCACCCGCTTCGAGCTGGAGATGGCGCTGCGCAGCCGCCGGCTGATGGCCCAGGTGCGGCGCCAGCACTCGCGGGTGGGCCGCCGGGCGGCCCGTGTGGTCACCGCCGACTTCCCGGCCCTGGCCGTCGGGAGGATGGCCCGCGTCAACGGCCTCTGACCCGCGGCGCGGCCGCGCCCGTACGAAAGGAAGGGCCCCGGCCCGGACCCGTCTCAGCGGGGTCCGGGCCGGGGCCCTTCGTACGGGGGACGGCCGCTTCGGAGCCGGGGCGAGCGCCCGACGGCTCCTAGCGTGCGGCGAGGGGGGCGGACACCGCCCCGCGCATCGTCGCGTTGAGGTCCAGGAGTTCCGTGTAGGCCCGGGCGCAGCCGCCGCACCCGGACAGGTGGCGGGCGAGCTCGCGGGACAGGTGCGCACCGCCCCGGCGGACGGCGGGGCCGAGCCGGCCGGCGTAGTGGCGGCACCGGCCGTCGGCGGCGGCTTCCACGTGGGCGCGCAGGTACGCCTCCCGCAGTCCCTCCCGGGCCCGGAACGCCAAAGAGGTCACCGCGCTGGGCGTGATGCCCAGCAGCGCGGCGACCTGGTGCGGGGAGACCCCCTCGACGAGCGTGTGCCACAGTACGGTCCGCCATCGCTCCGGCAGCCCGGCGAACGAGCGGGCGACGAGCCGGCGGTCCTCGCCCGCCACCCACTGCTGTTGCGGGTCGCCGCCGACCGGGCCCGGCTGGCGCCAGGTGTCGAAATCGGAGGTCAGCAGGGTCCGGCCGGCGCCGTCCCGCCACTGGATGGCCGTGTGCCGGACGACGGACAGCAGGTACGAGCGCCACGGACCCCGCGGTCCCGCGCCCGCCCGGACCGCCTGGAAGGTCCGCAGGAAGGCCTCCGACACCAGGTCCTCCGCGTCCTGCGGAGACCGGCAGCAGGTACGGGCGTACGCCAGGGCGGCCCGCCGGTGGCGCCGGTAGAGCAGGGCGCAGACCGCCGGGTCCGCCTCGCCCGCGCCGTACCCGCGGCGCAGCAGCAGCGTCAGTTCCGCGTCGGAGGGCGGGGGCGCGGCCCCGCCCGGGGTCCGCGGGCCGGCCGCGCTGTCACGAGAGCCTGACATGCCACTCCTCGGAGGTCGGGACCCGGCGGGACCGGGGGCCGCGGGGGCGGTGCAGGCCCGGAGCCGGCTCCGGACCGACACCCATCCCGGACCGGGCGCGATCGTGGGGGGAGGGGGGCGACCGGCCCGGGAGCAGGGGACCGCGCGGTGCGCGGTGCGGGGTGTCAGCGGCAGACGCGACCGCCGTTGATGCAGTTCACCGCCTTGTTCATCAGCCCGTTCGACATCACGTTGATGAAGTCGCCGTGGTCGGTCACCGGCTTGTGGAGCTGCTCGGGGAAGCTGTCGACCGCGAACCGGGCACCCGGTGCGACGCCGTACGTGATCCGCTGCACCAGCTGCGGGATGGCGGTGAACCCGTTCGGGCAGCGTCCGGCCTTGTCCGGGAAGGCCACGTGGGTCCGGTGGTTGGCGCTGTCGGCGTTCTTGCCGTCCCAGCAGCTCTGGAAGGTGAAGGTGCGGACCACGTCGCTGCCCTTGGGGCAGATCGGGTACTTGTCCTTCAGCTGGCGGTTCTCGAAGCCGGTGCAGCTCCACGAGGCGTTGGCGTTGGCGGTGCCGTTGGTGAAGGCCTTGGCGTCACCCGTGATGACGCGCAGGAACCGGGGCATGGTCTTGACCTGGCCGACCGGGCTGCCCTTGAAGGTCATCGTCACCTGCTTCGGCTGCAGGATCGTGCCGACGTTGCCGTCCTGGCCGCCGCCGGGAGCCTGGGCGTCCCGCTCCGCCTTGCCGTCGCGCAGCCGCAGGACCGGCCAGTAGTAGGTGGACTGGTCTCCGTTGGTGCAGGTGGTGCCGGAGGCGGCGAGGCTGTTGTTGGTGGAGAACGCGTCGGTGGTCTTGTTGCCCACGTAGTCGTGCATGTGGTGCGCGCCGTTGGAGACGCCGGGGGCGACGATCACGTTGTCCGGGTTGAAGTGCTTCTCCTCGTTCCGCCCGCAACTGGAGCTGAAGGAGCCTTTGGAGGCGCCGGACTGGGCCGCGGGGGTGCGCACGTTCGGCCGTACCTTGCTGATGTTGACGAAGTCGCTCTGGGCCGGGCCGCCCTTCTGGCCGATGCTCTTGGCGGCGCTCGCGTCGGCCGCCTGGTTGGCGTCGGCCGGGGCCTGCTTCATCTCGCAGCCGCTGAGCGCCTTCAGTTCCTCGGGCTTCTGCGCGCCGTTGTCGCCGATCGCCCCGGCCACCTTCTCGATGGTCTTGCCGCGCTGGTCGCGCAGCTCCCCGAGGAGGGCGTCCCCCTTGGCCTGGCCCGCGGCGAGCCGCTTGTAGGCGTCGGCCACCTGGGCGTCGAGCTCGGCGAGGTTCTCGCCCACCTGCACCTTCGCCTGCTCGGGGACCGCGGTGAGCTTGTCGCCGACGTCGGGGCAGTCGATGGTGGCGACGGACTTGCCCCCGCGGTTGTCGTCCTGGCCGGCGGAGGCGTTGCCTGCGACGACGGCGACTCCGCCACCGCCCAGTACCAGAGCGGAGACCACGGCGAGGAGCTTGTTCGAGATCCGGGGGCGTTTGTGGCCTTTTTGGCTCATGTGATCACTTCACTTCGTCGATCGGACATCGGAGGGGAGTGCGGGGGCGCCCAGGAGGGCGACGGGCTTGGGGGAGGGGGGCGCGGGCTGGTCGGACAGGGTGTCGAAGTCGACGAGCCCGCTCGCCTCCAGCACCGAGATGTGGTCCAGGACGGTGGCGTTGGCGGACGTGGCGAGGGCGCGGACCATGGAGTTGCGGGTCTGGGCCCGGATGCTGGCCACGAGCGCGAAGACCTTGCCGTGCGCCCGGCGCAGGAGCTGGACGAACAGCCGCTCGTACTGCTCCCCTTGACCGGCGGCCGTCATCTGCGCGAGCCAGTCCTGCTGTTGCGCGGAAGGCTGGTCGGGCAGCGCGACGCCGAGTGCCTGGCCGACCTGGATGACCTGCCGGTCCAGTTCCGTGTGGCCGTCGACCAGGTGGTCTCCCGCCGTGCGGATGGAGGGGCGGGTACCGCGCTGCTGGGCCTGCTTGCCGGCAGGCAGTTCCCACAGTCCGGCCAGGCGCACCTTCCGTATGAAGTCGCGGTCCGCCGGGGTCAGCGGCCCGTACGCCGTACTCATGATCCCGGCGCCGTCGTCGTCGCCGGCCGGTCCCGCCGCCGAGGCGGAGGCGCGGCCGCCGAAGCTCTCCACGGGGATCAGCAACGCGATCAGCGTGACGGCGAGGGCGGCGATGACGACACCGCTTCCGATCGTGTATCTCGTGGCCACCGACAAGCCGCTGGCGGATCGCCGCCGGAATGACAGCACTGTGCCTCCTTGCTCAGGGCCGGGAGGGGTGCGGGGGCTGGAGGTTCCGCACGTGCCGTGCGGTGCACGCCCGCATTCCCGGGGTGCCACGGGACGCTAGTGCCCCATGTGGTGCCGTCACTGCCGGACCATCACCATTGGATAAACATCCGGGCAAGTACCCGGAAGGCTGGTACCTTGCCGCGTTCCCCACCGGAACCGAACCCCGCTTTCCGCGCCCCCGGACGCGGGCCGGGGGCGCGGGGCAGGGCGCG
Organism: Streptomyces sp. NPDC058619; assembly: GCF_042717785.1. Taxonomy (NCBI): domain Bacteria; kingdom Bacillati; phylum Actinomycetota; class Actinomycetes; order Kitasatosporales; family Streptomycetaceae; genus Streptomyces; species Streptomyces sp. NPDC058619. The sequence continues at coordinate 7,514 of NZ_JBHXQN010000032.1, read as the reverse complement.
GCCGTGGGCGTCGTACCCCATCGCTGTCCGGGACCCCAGCCCAGCCGCCGCCCGCCCCGGACCCGGCGGGCAAAACGGGCACGGGGCGCCAGGGTGTCCTTTGGACACGACGTTCTCGGTCCTCAGCCCGAGACGGCCTCGGCCCAGCCGCGGTTGACGGCCTCTCTGGCCTTCTCCGTCTGCGCCTCCGTCGGAAACGTCGGCGTGCCCTCGACCGTCGGCAGTTTCTCGGCGGCGGTCTTGTCGAGGGTTCCGTCCTTCTCCATGGCATCCACGAGGACGGGGCGTGCATAGGCGCCGAGCCTGAGGTTCTGGCCTTCCGGGCTGAAGACGTACTCCTGCCACAGACGTGCCGCCGCGGGGTGCGGGGCGTCCTTGTTCACCCCGTTCGCGTAGTACTCGGCGAAGCTGCCGTCGAAGGGGATGGCGGTCCGCCAGTCGACGTCCGCGCCCTTCTCACGGAATTCGTCGGCGTATCCGAGGTTGAGGAAGTCCCAGTCGATGCTGATCGGGGTCCGGCCCTTCGTGATCGTGGCCGGTGAGGATTCGACCGGGATGTAGTTGCCGTTCCTGCTGAGCTCGGCGAAGAAGTCGAGACCGGGCTGGATGTCGTCGAAGGAACCCCCGTTCGCCAGGGCCGCCGCATAGACTCCGGCGAAGGCGGAGCCGGATTTGGTGGGGTCGCCGTTGAGCGCGACCTGGCCCTTGTACTCGGGCTTGCGCAGATCGGCGAAGGTCGCGGGGCAGGTCTTGACGCGCTTGGCGTCGCAGCCGATCGAGATGTAGCCGCCGTAGTTGTTGTACCAGCGGGCCTTCGGGTCCTTCTGTTCCTCGGGGATCCGGTCGAACGCGGCGACCTTGTACGGAGCGAGCAGGCCCTGCCGGGCCGCAGACTGCGCGAACGATCCCCCGACGTCGATCACGTCGGGGGCACGGCCGTCGCTTCTGTGCTCGTTGAGGGCGTTGATCTCGTCCTGGCTGGTGCCTTCCGGGTTCTCCACCATGACCGTGATCCCGTACTTCTTCTCGAAGCCGTCGATCAGTGCGCCGTAGTTGGCCCAGTCCCTCGGGAGCGCGATCGTGTTGAGCGAGCCCTCCTTCTTCGCCGCTGCGGTCAGTGCCGCCGTGCCGCCGGCGTCCGCGGCCGAGGTGGCCACCGCGGGCGCTCTGGGCGCGGCAGTGGGCTTGTCTCCGCAGGCGGCGAGGGGCGCCGCCACGAGGGCCAGGCAGGCGGCGACAGAGGCTGTCCGGAGACGGGGTGTGGGCACAAAGGCTCCATAACGGTCGCGTACTGATCGAGGCCAGCGTACGTTCGGCCGCCTCGCCCGCGCAGTCCCAGACCGTGGTGTTCGCTGTCTTCCTGCGGCTGCCGTACCGGCGCGCACGTTTAGAACCCCTCGTCGGCCCACCCGGCCAGGAGGGCCTCCCCGAGGTCCGTCGCGGGCGGCGCGGCCCCGTCGTGGAGGACCTGCTCGCTCCAGATGATCTTCCCGCGGGCGGTGTAGCGGGTGCCCCAGCGCTCGGCGAACTGCGCGACGAGGAACAGGCCGCGGCCGCCCTCGTCGGTGGCCTCGGCCCGGCGCAGGTGCGGGGAGGTGCTGGACCCGTCGGAGACCTCGCAGATCAGGCTGCGGTCGTGCAGCAGCCTCACCCGGATGGGCTCGGTGCCGTAGCGGATGGCATTGGTGATCAGCTCGCTGAGGATGAGTTCCGTGGTGAAGGCGATGTCCTCCAGGCCCCAGTCCGCCAGTCGGCGGGCGCACGCGTTGCGCACCGGGGACACCGCCGCGGGCTCGGGTTGCACGTCCCACTCGGCGATCCGCGAGGGGTCCAGCAGGCGGGTGCGGGCCACCAGCAGCGCGACGTCGTCGCCGGGTTTGGTGTCCAGCATCGTGTCGATCACCGCGGTGCAGGTTTCCTCCGGGGTGCGGGCGGGCCCGGCCAGGGCGGCGCGCAGCGCTGCCAGGCCCGCGTCCGGATCGCGGTCGCGGCTCTCGATGAGCCCGTCGGTGAAGAGCGCCAGCCGAGAGCCTTCGGGGAGGGTGACCGTCACGGTCTCCATCGGCAGACCCGCGCCCAGGCCCAGCGGCGGGGAGACGGGCACCTCGGGGAAGGACACGGTTCCGTCGGGGCGGACCAGAGCGGGTCCAGGATGCCCGGCGGTGGCGGCCGTCACCTGCCCGGAGACGGGATCGTAGATGGCGCACAGGCAGGTGGCCCCGGTGATCCCCTGCCACTCCTGCTGGTCGGTGTCGATGTGGGTGACCAGCTCGTCCAGGTGGCTCAGTAGTTCGTCCGGGGGCAGGTCGAGGGTGGAGAAGTTGTACACGGCGGTGCGCAGGCGGCCCATGGTGGCGGCGGCGTGGAGACCGTGGCCGACGACGTCGCCGACCACCAGGGCCACGCGGGCGCCGGGCAGCGCGATGACATCGAACCAGTCACCGCCCACACCGGCCCGGGCGGGCAGGTAGCGGTGCGCGACCTCGACGGCGGACTGCTCCGGTACACCCCGGGGCAGCAGGCTGCGCTGCAGGGTGACGGCCATGTTGTGCTCGTGGGTGTAGCGGCGGGCATTGTCGATGGACAGAGCCGCCCGGGCGGTCAGCTCCTCCGCGAAGGACACGTCCTCCTCGTCGAACGGCGGGGAGTCCTGCTCCCGCCAGTAGCCCGCCATCCCCAGCACCACGCCCCGGGCCCGCAGGGGAACGACGATCAGGGAGTGGATGCCGCGCTCCAGGATCTGCAGGGCGTTGACCTGGTTCTGGGCCCGCCAGCGGTGGGTGGTGCGCAGGTCCGCCTCCAGGACCGCACGGCCGCCTGCCAGCCCGACGGCCATCGGACCGGTGGGAGCGAACCGGATCAGCTCGCCGACGGGGGAGAGCGGATGGTCGCCCTGTAGGCCGACGACGGCGGTGCGGCGCATCTCGGTGACCGCCTCGGGCGGCTCCTCGCCGCGCAACACCCGGTCCAGCAGGTCGACCGTGACCACGTCGGCGAACCGCGGGACCGCCACCTCTGCCAGTTCCTCCGCGGTGCGCTCCACGTTCAGCGTCGTTCCGACCTGCACCCCCGCGTCGTAGAGCAGCTTCAGCCGCTCGCGGGCCACCTCGGCCCTGCCGGAGAGGGCCCGCAGCTCGGTGGTGTCCCGCAGCGTGACGACGGTCCCGGCCTTCCCGTAGGGGGCGGTGGGCCGGATGTTCACCGCCAGCAGCCGATCGGCTGCCATGTGCAGCTCGTCGGTCGCGGAACGGCCCGATGCGATCGGACCGGCGATCCCCTCCTCCAGACCCAGGTCCGTGACGGGGAGCCCTTCCGCGTCCACCGGCAGATCCAGCAACCGCCGCGCCTCGTCATTGGCCAGCAGCAACCGCCCACCGCCGCCGACGATCAGTACGCCCTCTCGCACGGCGTGCAGCACCGCGTCGTGGTGCTCGTACATCCTCGTCATCTCGGCCGGTCCCAGGCCATGGGTCCGGCGCAGCAGCCGTCGGCTCACCAGAGCGGTTCCGCCGGCGGACAGGGCGAGCACCGCGGCTGCGCTGCCGGCGACGACCGGCAGCTGCCGGTTCACCATGCTCTGGACGTTCTGGACCGTGACCGGGGAGGAGACGACGGCGATGACGCGGCCGTCGGAGTCCTTGACCGGGACCACCGAGACCACGGACTGGCCCAGGGACCCTTCGAACGTCTCGGTGAAGGACGTGCCGGCCGCCGCCTTGGAGAAGGGGCCGACGACGCGCTTCCCGATCTGTCGAGGGTCGCTGTGGGTGAGGGTGACTCCGTCGAGTGAGTATACGTTGATGCCATCGACCCCGGCGATCTTCCGGGCCGCCTCGGCGCTCGGCTGCAACACCGCGCTCGGATGGGGGCTGCGCAGGGCCGCGGCGATGCCCGGAGATTCCGCGAACGTTCCGGCGGCGGCGAGCGTACGGTTCCGGGCGTCCGACATGGCGGCGCTCCGGGCCTGCACCACGAGCGCCGCCACCGCAGCGGTGACGAGAAGCACCACGACGGCCAGCTGCAGGAGGAACACCTCGCCGGCCACGCTGCGCACGCTCAGCAGGGAGGACAGGCGCTGCGGCCGCCGCGACGCCCTCTTCCTGGGGGAAGGGGAAGAGCTCGTGGTCGAGTCGAGCAGCCAACGCCGGACATGTCCAAGAAGGTCGCTCATACTTCATTTTCTAACCTCTGCGGGTCATCGGCAGCGGGGAGCGACGGGCGCCCGGCAGCAGCGATCCCGGCGCCCACGGGGATCGGTGCACTGCAGTGGCGGCCATGCGGGGGGGCGAGGCAGTCTGTACTCATGAGAGCGCCTTTGCGCTCGCCCCCTGGACCGGGAGCCGGCGGCCACCACCAGGTCCTTTTCGCCCTAGCGGAGTGCGTGCCCTTCGTGATCGCCCTGCTGGTGCTCCTCGTCGAGCTCACGCCGGCGCACGTCGTGTACACCGGCCCCCTGCTGGTCGCTACACCCGCTCTGGCGGCGGTGACGATGGGCCCCCGGGGCACGCTCGCGGCGACGGGAGTGGCCGTCGGCGTCAGTGTGACCACCGCCACCTACAACCACGCCTGGGGTGGTCAGCAGGTCTACACGAACTTCCTCGCCCTGTTCCTGGTCTCGGCGGCGAGCTTCATGACGAGCCGCGCCGCGCGCACGCGCCAGGAGAACGAGCTCAACCAGGTCCGCCGGATCGCCAAGGCCGCCCAAGAGGTCCTGCTGCGGCCGGTGCCGGACCGGCTGGGCCCCGTACGGGCGGCCAGCATGTACCTGGCGGCAGAGACGGGGGCGCAGATCGGCGGCGATCTGTACGACGTGGTCCAGACCCGGTACGGGGTCCGGATGATCGTCGGGGATGTCCGGGGCAAGGGACTGCCCGCCGTACGGGCCGCCGCGGTCGTGCTGGGCGCATTCCGGGAGGCCGTGCACTACGAGGACGACCTTGTGGAGGTGATCAACCACTGCGGAGCGGCCCTGCGGCGGGACGCCGTCGTCGGGGGCGCGGGCGCGGCCGACGGTAACGACGCCCTTCTCGAGGGATTCGTCACCGCGCTCGTGGCTCAGATTCCCGACAGCCCTCACGTCGAGGTGATCAACCGGGGCCATCCGCCGCCGCTGCTGCTGCGCAACGGCGCGGTCCGGTCCTTGCTGCCCACCGCCCCCCTGCCGCCGCTCGGTCTCGAGGAATTCATCAACGGCCCTCCCGGACGCACGGACCGTTATCCGTTCGCACCGGGGGACCGGCTGCTGTTGTGTACCGACGGTGTCATCGAGGCTCGCGACCGGGACAACACCTTCTTCGACCTGCCCGAGGCCATGGTGACCATGCGCGACCACACCCGGCAGGCGTTCCTGGACGGCCTGCGCGAGGCATTGCTCCGCCACACTCAGAGCCGCCTGGCGGACGACGTGGCGGTCGTCCTCCTCGACCGGCGCGAAGACGAGGAACACGGGTCGACCGGCGGGCCGGCCCGGGGTCCGCGGTAGGCCCCGTGGTCACGCGCCGGCCAGGGCGCGCCTGGCGCCGGTTGCCCGGTTCGAGGGCGGCCGGTCCGGGGGAGGTCAGTTGGTCAGCCCGCCTGCGGCAAGCCGATCCCTCATGCCGCTCACCAAACCCTTGCCCGAACAGTCACCTGCGGTGAGCAGCTCTTCGAAGGCCCGGAGACGACGGAACGTGTCGGCGTACACGGTCTGCTTCTCCAGGGGAAGCTGGAGCACCTGGAGACGCCGGATGTCGACCCTGGACGAACTGGAGGCGTGGGTGCCTGCCTGGCGCCCGTTGGCCGGCGCGCACAGACAGCCGGCGAGGAAGTGGGCTTCCAGCTTCTTCCCATCCACCCGCACGATGGAGAGCTGAGGGCCCAGGGCCATAGGCGGTCCTTCGTGGACCCACGCCTTGAAGGCTCGAGCCACCCCGGCGACCACGACGTCGCCCTCCTCGGCGATGGCCGGAGCCGAGCCGGTGGGGACCACCCCGCTGGGAGTGCCGTCGTGCAGTAGGTCGGCGATGGTGAGGAGCGGAACGGCGGCCCCGCGACCCGTCGCGGCAGACTCCGGCGGCTGCTGGCCGGCGCGCAGTGTCAGTGCCCCGGCTTTGACGAGGTCCCCCACCGTCGTCGTGGTCTGTGACGTCCCGGCTTCGAAGTCGAGTGCGGACAGACGCCGCGCATGATCGGCCAGATCGGTCAACAACGACCCGAACTCGTCCCACCTGCCGACGAGTTCTTCACGCCAGGGTTCGGACGTCGCCGCGGTGTAGCGCCCCGGAGTGACGTCCACCTCGTCGTCGAGAAGGTCGAGGAGGGGGACACGCACGGCGCCCTTCGGCGGCTCTTGGTCCAATTGGTCGAGGGTCGCCATCGCGGTGAGTACGAACGAACCGAGGCCGTCCCAGTCGGGGCCCGGCTCGCGCGTCCCCGACCACGAGGAGGAACTCGGCAAGGGCCCGTCAGCACACGGCTTCGAGGATGAACGGTGGACTCTTGTCAGGGTCCAGACGGTGATCCGCCGCCGCCGGCTGCGCCTGAGCCTGTCGGTAGCGACGGTATGGCGGCTGCTGAAACGGCACGACTGGTCCTGGCAGGCACCCGCCCGCATAGCACTCGAACGCGACGAGCAAGCGGTGGAGTTGTGGAAGATGGAGGTGTGGCCAAAGGTGTAAGCCTCGCGGTGGCGTGTGGGGGCTGGATCGTCTTCGAGACGAGGCCGGATTCTCCATGACGCCGCCCCGCGCCCGCACCTGGGGCCGGTGACCTACCAGTTCACCACCTAGCCTGTCAGTGCCGTGATGAACACAGTCAAGGGAACTGGTACCGAGATCTCAGCCGCGATATCCGTCGGTACAACGGTGTCTCCACGCTCGCCGAGTACAGCGCGGCCGTCACAGCACACCCTGCCGAGCGCGGCCACTCGGCGCGAGAAACTCGCCCGGCCCAGCCCCAGGTCGACATGCTTCACGTTCCAGAACCCGCCGGGAGTAGGCCTGACAGCCCCTCTGTCGGCCCGGCGACCAACGATGCGGCCGTGATCCTTTTGATGTGGCTGGCAGAGCGAGTCGCCCGCCACCGACTACGTGAGCATCGCCGAATTTGCGGAGCGGGACAGCCCGGCGTATCCGTCAGCAGTCGCGGCGGCCGAATTGCTCAAAGGGAGAGGGCAGATCTACCTCATTCCGACCATGCGCAGCACGGTCACACTCCAACTCACCGCGCTGGGGCTGCTGGAGGGAGGGCGGCATCGCTCGTGACCGCCGCCACGCAGGGGATCGCCACGACCACGCCTTCAACGAACTCGTGACCAGGGCATGGGGGTCGCCCCGTGCGGAACTCGACTTCAAACGGTTCGTGGCCACCACGTACTACCTGGGCGACCTCCCCAACGTCGACACGGTCATCGACGCGGCCCGGGATCTCGCAACTCACGGGCTAAGGCTTGTCCCGTAAATGATCTACGAGTCGCCTCGGGCGTGGTTGGCCGTGTGGCGGTCCGCTCGCCTATCCGGCGAGGGCGAGGTTGTGCA